>DASREB010000282.1:0-35868 GCA_035652275.1 Burkholderiales bacterium | reverse complement strand
CGTGGCGGCGAGCGGCTGCGCGCCGCCCATGCCGCCGAGCCCGGCGGTCAGGATCCACTTGCGCGACCAGTCGCCGTTGCAGTGCTGGCGGCCGGCCTCGGCGAAGGTCTCGTAGGTGCCTTGCACGATGCCCTGGCTGCCGATGTAGATCCAGGAACCCGCGGTCATCTGGCCGTACATCATCAGGCCCTTGCGGTCGAGCTCGTCGAAATGCTCCCAGGTGGCCCACGCCGGCACCAAATTGGAGTTGGCGATGAGCACGCGCGGCGCATCCGCATGGGTGCGGAAGATGCCGACCGGCTTTCCCGACTGCACGAGCAGCGTCTGATCGACTTCCAGGCGCTCGAGCGCGCCGACAATGGCGTCGTAGCACTCCCAGTTTCGCGCCGCCTTGCCGATGCCGCCGTACACCACGAGGTCCTCGGGCCGCTCGGCGACTTCCGGATCGAGGTTATTCATCAGCATGCGCAGTGGCGCCTCGGTGAGCCAGCTCTTGGCGCTGAGCTCGGTGCCACGCGGGGCGCGGATGACGCGAGACTGCATGGCGCAATGCTAGCGCTAGAATGGCGCGTCCATCGCGGGGAGACCGACATGAAATGGCTGGCCTTGATTGCCGCCGCGGGCGTTGCGTTGAGCGCCCAGGCGCAGGAGAAAGTCGTGCTGGGGATGAGCGGCTGGACGGGATTTCAGCCGCTGAAGCTCGCCGAGCTCGCCGGCATCTTCAAGAAGCATGACGTCGACATCGAGACGCGCTTCATCGCACCGGTGCAGCGCTCTGCGGCGCTCGCCTCCGGCGCTTTGAACGCCGCGGCAACGACGGTGGATCAGCACATCGTGTGGACCTCGGCCGGCATCCCGACGGTGCAGGTGGCGCTGATCGACAAGTCGAACGGCGGCGACGGGCTCGCCGTGCGCAACAACATCAAGTCGCTGAAGGAGCTCAAGGGCAAGACCGTCAACGTCGACGGTCCGGGCACGGTGCAGCACTTCATGCTCTCGTACATCCTGGAGAAGAACGGCATGTCGATCCAGGATGTAACGCGCTCGACGCTCGCCGCGCAGCCGGCGGCGCAGGCATTCGTCGCGGGGCAGGGTGATGCCGCCCTCACGTACGAGCCCTACCTCTCCACCATCCGGGCGAAGCCCGACGCCGGCAAGATCCTGGTGACTTCGAAGGAATACCCGGTGGTGGTCGACGTCCTGGTGTTCAAGAAAGACTACATCGAGAAGAACCCGAAGATCGTCAAGGCGACCGTGGACAGCTTTTTCGAGGCGCTCGACATGATCAAGCGCGAGCCGGACAAGGCCTACGAGCTGATGGGCAGCGTGGTAAAGCAGCCGGGCGACGCCTTCGCCAAGTCTGCGGCCTACATCGCCTGGCAGGACCGCGCGGCGAACAAGGCCTATTACGCCAAGGACCACAAGCCCTTCGTCGATTTCGCGGTGCGCGTGCTGAAATCCACCAAGGTGATCGAGAAGGAGCCGAAATCCGAAGAGATGGTCGACCTCCGGTTCCAATAAGAAAAATAGGGACAGTCCCTATTTTTCTCAGTTGGAGCCTTTAAAGCCCGTATCGCACCGCGCCCGGCTGCTGCTGGGCGCGTCGTTCTTCGCGCTCTTCTTCGCCGTCTGGGCGCTCGCCACCTTCGGCGGACTGGTCGACGCGATGTTCCTGAAGGATCCGCTCTACACGCTGCGCACCGGCGTCGGTCTTTTCCGCGAGTTCGGCTTCAGCCGCGACGTCGGCATCACGGTGTTCCGCGTGGTGGGCGGCTTCGTCCTCGCCACGCTGGTCGCCGTGCCGCTCGGCATCCTGATGGGCGCGTACAAGCCGGTGGAAGCGTTCCTCGAGCCGTTCGTCTCCTTCGCGCGCTATCTGCCGGCGTCGGCGTTCATTCCGCTGCTTATCCTCTGGGCGGGCGTGGGCGAGAAGCAGAAGCTCGCCGTGATCTTCATCGGCTCGGTGTTCCAGATCATCCTGATGGTCGCCGTGATCGTCGGCTCGACGCGGCGCGATCTGATCGAAGCGGCCTATACACTCGGCGCCGACTCGGGCGCGATCGTGCGGCGGGTGATGCTGCCCGGCGCCGCGCCACAGATCGCTGAATCGCTGCGCCTGGTGCTCGGCTGGGCGTGGACCTACGTGATCGTCGCCGAGCTGGTCGGCGCCGAGAGCGGCATCGGCCACATGATCATGGACAGCCAGCGGCTGCTCGATACCGGACAGATGATCTTCGGCATCTTCTGCATCGGCGTGATCGGCCTGATCTCGGATCTGATCTTCAAGTGGGCGAACCAGCGCCTCTATCCATGGGCCTTCTGATCGACGGCGTCGCACATCAATTTCCCGGCGTGCACGGTGGGGCGCCGACGCAGGCGCTCGTGCGCACCGACCTCAGCGTCGCGGACAACGACTTCATCGCCATCCTCGGACCGTCGGGCTGCGGCAAGTCGACGCTGCTGCGGATCGTCGCCGGGCTCGAGAAACCGACGAGCGGACGCGTGCTGCTCGATGGTCAGCCGGTCGGCGGCCCGGGACCGGATCGCGGCATGGTGTTCCAGTCCTACACGCTCTTCCCATGGCTGACGGTGGAGCAGAACATCCTTTTCGGCTCGCGTGCCACGCCCGAGCGCGCGCGTGAGCTCATCGGCCGCGTCGGTCTGCGCGGCTTCGAGCGCCACTATCCGAAGATGCTCTCCGGCGGCATGCAGCAGCGCACCGCGCTCGCCCGGGCGCTCGCGAACGACCCGAAAATACTGCTGCTCGATGAACCCTTCGGCGCGCTCGACAACCAGACGCGCGCGCTGATGCAGGAGCTCCTGCTCGGCATCTGGGAAGCCGATCGCAAGACGGTGCTCTTCGTGACACACGATATCGACGAGGCGATCTTCATGGCCAACCGTGTCGCCGTGCTCTCGGCGCGCCCCGGACGCATCAAGGCCGACGTGCGCATCGAGCTGCCGCATCCGCGCCACTACACGATGAAGACCACTCCCGCTTTTTCAACCTACAAGGCCCAGCTCACCGAGGAGATTCGCACCGAGGCGCTGAAGGCCGTGGAGATGCAACATGCTTAAGCAGCCAGCGCTCGATCCCGCCACGGTCGAGGAGCGGCGCGGCTCCGGCTATCCGGAGCCCTTCAAGTCGCGCATGGGTGATCGCATGAAGCGCCGCCTAGCCGCGGCGTGCGGGCTCAAGAATCTCGGCGTCAATCTGGTGACCCTCGGCCCGGACGGCCAGTCGGCGCTGCGGCACTGGCACACGCTCGAGGACGAATTCGTTTACGTCCTGGAAGGCGAGGTGGTGCTGGTTACCAATGAGGGCGAGCAGACACTCAGAGCCGGCATGTGCGCGGGCTATCCGGCGGGCAGCAAGAACGGCCACCACTTCATCAACCGCTCGCAGAAGCCGGCGAAGTATCTCGAGATGGGCACCAATGTCCCGGGCGATACCGCGTTCTACCCCGACGACGATCTGCGGCTCATTGAAACGGAGAACGATGGCATGGTCTATGCACACAAGGATGGCCGGCGCTACTGATGCTGACGCTCTACGGGACGAAAGGATCCGGCTCCGCTGCCGTCGAAGCGGCGCTGCGCCTCGCTGGGCAGCCGTTTCAGCTCGTGGACGCGGCGAGCTGGGTACCGACGCCGGGCCTGGAAAAGCTCAAGCGCATGAACCCTCTCGTGCAGGTGCCGACGCTGGTCCTCGACGATGGCACGGTGATGACCGAAAGCGCGGCTATCCTGATTTGGGCAGGCTTGCGCTATCCGCAGAGCGGCTTGTTACCCGCCGAGCCCGCGCAGGCGATCCGCGGCATTGTCTATATCGCGGCCAACTGCTACGCCGCCATCGGCATCATCGATTACCCGCCGCGCTTCTGTGCCGAGTGCGATGAAGGGACCGTCGAGCGCATCCGCACCGGGACGCGGTCGCGCCTGCACGAATACTGGCGTATCTTCGCCGACGAGTTTGGTACGCAGATGAACGCCGCGCATCCCGGCGCGCTCGATGTCCTCGCCGCGGTCGTATCCCGCTGGTCGGGAGCGCGCGCGCACCTCGCTGCCGAGCGGCCGGCGCTGCACGCGATCATCGAGCGCGTTGAGGCTGATCCGCGGATCACGGACATCTTTCGCCGGCACTGGCCGCCCAAGTGAAGTTCCTTGCTGCCATCGCCCTTTTGCTCGCCATGACGGCGGCCGATGCCCGGGCGTTTCGCTGGGCGAGCCAGGGCGATCCGCAGACGATGGATCCGCACTCGCAGAACGAGCTGCTCACCAACAGCATCAATGGGCAGGTCTACGAGACGCTCGTCAACCGCGGGAAGAAGCTCGAGATTGTGCCGGCGCTTGCCACCGAATGGCAGCAGGTCGATCCATTGACCTGGCGCTTCACCCTGCGCAAGGGCGTGCGCTTCCATGACGGCACGCCCTTCAGCGCCGACGACGTGCTGTTTTCGGTGCAGCGCGCGAGCCAGGGCACGTCGCAGATCCGCGTCTACGCCACCGCGCTCGGCAAGGCGACGAAGGTCGATGACTACACGGTCGAGTTCCGCCTGCCGGAGCCCAATCCGATCCTGCTCGAGCACGCGACGCTGGTGCAGATCATGAGCCGCGCGTGGTGCGAGAAGTACAAGGTGCAGCGGCCGCTCGACTACTCGGCCAAGGAAGAGTCCTACGCCTCGCTGCATGCCAACGGCACGGGGCCGTACATGCTGAAGTCGCGCGAGCCGGACGTGAAGACGGTGATGGTGCGCAACCCGCACTGGTGGGGAAAGCCCGAGGGCAACGTGACCGAGGTGACGTTCCTCTCGATCAAGTCCGACGCGACACGCGTCTCGGCGCTGATCGCCGGCAACGTCGATCACATCCTCGATCCGCCGCCGCAGGACGTGGCGCGGCTGCGCCGCCAGCCGGGCATCAAGGTGATCGACGGCGTGGAAAACCGCATCGTGTTCTTCGGCTTCGACCAGGCGCGCGATGAGCTGCTCTATGCGGACGTGAAGGGCAAAAACCCGTTCAAGGACCGCCGCGTGCGCGAGGCGATCTACCGCGCGATCGATATCGAGTCGCTGCGCCGGGTGACGATGCGCGGCCAGGCGCTGCCGACTGGCGGCATCACGCCCTCGATGCTCGCCTCCAACCCCGAGGCGGAAAAGCGGCTGCCGTATGACCCGGCGCGCGCCAAGCAGCTGCTGGCGGAGGCGGGGTACCCGAACGGCTTTGGTTTTACCCTCGACTGTCCGAACAATCGCTACATCAACGACGAGCAGATCTGCGTGGCGGTGTCCGGGATGCTGGCGAAGATCGGGCTGCGAGTCCGGGTGAATGCGCAGCCGAGGGCGATCTATTTCGCGCGCCTGCCGAAACGCGACACCAGCGCCTACATGCTCGGCTGGGGCGGCGCGATCACCGACGCGCAGACCATCTTCACTCCGGTGTTGCACAGCCCCGACGGCAAAGGCGCAGGTGACTACAACTACGGCAACTACGTCAACCCGAAGCTCGACGCGCTGATCGACGCCGCGCGCATCGAGTCCGACCCGGCGAAGCGTAAGGACGAGATCGCCGCGGCCATCGCCGAGCACAACGCCCAGATCCACCACGTGCCGCTGCACCGGCAGGTGATCCCGTGGGCCATGCGCGAGGACGTGCGCGTGGTGCATCGCGCGGACAACTGGATCGAGGCCAACTGGGTGCGCATCGAGCGGCGCGACTGAAAAAATTCCGGTAGACTTCACCATCTCACCACGCGCTGGGTAGATGGCCAAGTATGTCTTCGTAACCGGTGGTGTAGTTTCCTCGTTGGGGAAGGGCATCGCCGCCGCCTCCCTCGCCGCCATCCTCGAGTCGCGCAGCATCCGCGTCACCAACATCAAGCTGGATCCGTACATCAACGTCGATCCGGGGACGATGAGCCCGTTCCAGCACGGCGAAGTGTTCGTCACGGAGGATGGCGCGGAGACCGACCTCGACCTCGGGCACTACGAGCGCTTCCAGAGCTCGAAGATGCACCGAACGAACAACTTCACCACCGGCCAGATCTACGAGTCGGTGATCAAGAAAGAGCGCCGCGGTGATTACCTCGGCGGCACCGTGCAGGTGATCCCGCACATTACCGACGAGATCAAGAGCTACATCAAGCGCGGCGCCGGGGAAGCAGATGTCGCGATCGTCGAGGTGGGCGGGACGGTGGGCGATATTGAATCGCTGCCGTTCCTCGAAGCGATACGGCAGATGGGCCTCGAGCTCGGGCGCAATAACGTCTGCTACATCCACCTCACGCTCGTGCCGTACATCGCGTCGGCCGGCGAGATCAAGACCAAGCCGACGCAGCACTCGGTGAAGGAGCTGCGCGAGATCGGTATCCAGCCCGACGCGCTCCTCTGCCGCACGATCCAGCCGCTGCCGGAGGAGGAGCGGCGCAAGATCGCGCTCTTCTGCAACGTGCAGAAGGAAGCGGTGATCTCGGCGTGGGATGTGGACTCGATCTACAAGATCCCGATGATGCTGCACGAGCAGATGCTCGATGAGATCGTCTGTCATAAGCTCGCGATCCTCGCGCGCGCGGCCGACCTTTCCGGCTGGCGCAAGATCGTCGAGGTGCAGGAGCATCCGCAGCACGAGGTCGACGTCGCCTTTGTCGGCAAATACGTCGACTTGCAGGATTCGTACAAGTCGCTCAACGAAGCGCTGAAGCACGCCGGCATCCACACCGCGAGCCGGGTGAACATCCACTACTTCGATTCCGAGCAGCTGGAAAAGGCGGGCGGCCTCGCCGGACTGGAGAAGATGGACGCCATCCTCGTCCCCGGCGGCTTCGGCAAGCGCGGCACCGAGGGCAAGATCCGCGCGATCCGCTACGCGCGCGAGAACGGCATCCCGTACCTCGGCATCTGCCTCGGCATGCAGCTCGCGACGATCGAATTTGCGCGCAATGCCGTAGGACTCGGCGGCGCCAACTCCACCGAGTTCGATCCCGACACGCCGCACCCGGTGGTCGCGCTAATCACCGAGTGGCTCGACCGTACCGGCCGCATCGAGAAGCGCACCGACAAGTCGGATCTGGGCGGCACGATGCGCCTGGGCGCACAGCGCTGCCCGGTCGAGCCCGGCACTCTGGCAGCGTCGATCTACGGCGCCGAGGTCAACGAGCGCCATCGTCATCGCTACGAGGTGAACAACATCTACGTGCCGCAGCTCGAGGCGAAGGGCTACAAGGTCTCGGCACGCACCCCGAGCGAGAATCTGCCCGAGATCATGGAGCTGCCCGGCCATCCGTTCTTCATCGGCGTGCAGTTCCATCCGGAATTCACCTCCACGCCGCGCGATGGCCATCCGCTCTTCAAAGCCTTCGTGCAGGCCGCGCTTCGCCAGCGGGCCCGCGCCCAGCGCCCGGGCGGCACCCTCTCTGTCGTCGCAGCCTGATCGAGGAAATGCGGCTCTGCGGCTTTGATGCCGGCTTGGAGCGGCCGCTCTTTCTCATTGCCGGGCCGTGCGTGGTCGAGTCGCGCGAGCTGCAGATCGACGTCGCCGGCAAGCTGAAGGAAGTCACCGGCAAGCTCGGCGTGCCGTTCATTTTCAAGTCTTCGTACGACAAGGCGAACCGCAGCTCCGGCAAGTCGTTTCGCGGCCTCGGCATGGAAAAGGGACTCGCGATCCTCGCGGAGGTGAAGCGCCAGGTCGGCGTGCCCGTCCTGACGGATGTGCATACGGAGGAAGAGGTGAAGCCGGTAGCCGAGGTGGTCGATGTGCTGCAGACGCCGGCGTTCCTCTGCCGGCAGACCGATTTCATTCGCGCCGCCGCCTCCGCGGGCAAGCCGGTAAATATCAAGAAGGGCCAGTTCCTCTCGCCGCAGGAGATGCGCAATGTGGTGGACAAGGCGAAGGAAGCGAGCGGCAAGGACAATATTCTTGTGTGCGAGCGCGGTTTCTCCTTCGGCTACGGCAACCTCGTGTCGGACATGCGCTCGCTCGCCATCATGCGGGACACCGGCTGCCCGGTGGTGTTCGACGCGACGCATTCGGTGCAGCTCCCGGGCGGGCAGGGCACCGCCTCCGGCGGGCAACGCGAGTTCATCCCCGTGCTGGCACGCGCCGCGGTGGCGAGTGGCATCGCGGGACTCTTCATGGAGACGCATCCCGACCCCTCGCGCGCGCTCTCCGATGGACCGAATGCCTGGCCGCTTGGCATGATGCAAGGACTGCTGGAAACGCTGGTTGAGCTCGATCGCACCGTGAAGAAGAAAGGTCTCGCCGAAATGAAAGTGAAAGGCTGATGAGCTCCATCGTCGATGTGGTCGCGCGTGAGATTCTCGATTCCCGGGGCAACCCGACGCTCGAAGCCGATGTGCTGCTCGAGTCCGGCGTCATGGGTCGCGCGGCGGTGCCCTCCGGCGCCTCGACCGGCAGCCGCGAAGCGATCGAGCTGCGCGACGGCGACAAGCGGCGCTACGGCGGCAAGGGCGTCCTCAAGGCCGTGGAGTTCGTGAACACCGAGATCTCGGAAGCGGTGGTCGGGCTGGACGCGAGCGAGCAGGCGTTCATCGACAAGACGCTGATCGAGCTTGACGGCACCGAGAACAAGTCGCGCCTGGGGGCCAACGCGCTCCTCGGCGTGTCGATGGCGACGGCCAAAGCAGCCGCCGAGGAAGCCGGGCTGCCGCTCTATCGCTACTTCGGCGGCTCAGGCCCGATGCAGATGCCGGTGCCGATGATGAACGTGATCAACGGCGGCGCGCACGCCAATAACCGGCTCGACATGCAGGAGATGATGATCGTGCCGGTCGGTGCGCAAAGCTTCCGCGAGGCGCTGCGCTGCGGCGCGGAGATTTTCCAGGCGCTGAAAAAGCTGATCGACGGCAAACGCATGTCCACGGCGGTGGGCGATGAAGGCGGCTTCGCGCCGGATGTGGCGACGCATGCCGCGGCGCTCGATCTGCTGATGGAGGCGATCGGCAACGCCGGCTACAGCGCGGGACAGGACGTGCTGCTGGCGCTCGACTGCGCGGCCTCGGAGTTCTACGAGGAGGGCCGCTACGTGCTCGAGTCCGAAGGCGAGCGCTATAACGCCACCGAATTCGCGAGCTACCTCGAGCAGCTGGCGCTGCGCTATCCGATCGTGTCGATTGAAGACGGCATGGCCGAGAGCGATTGGGAAGGCTGGAAGGCGCTGACCGGCCGGCTGGGGAAGAAGGTGCAGCTGGTCGGCGATGATCTCTTCGTCACCAACACGCGCATCCTGCGCGAGGGCATCGAGCGCGGCGTGGCGAACGCCATTCTCATCAAGGTGAACCAGATCGGCACGCTGACCGAAACCTTCGCCGCCATCGAGGTGGCGAAGCGCGCGGGCTATGGCACCGTGATCTCGCATCGCTCGGGTGAGACCGAGGACACCACCATCGCCGACATCGCCGTCGGCACGAATGCGCTGCAGATCAAGACCGGGTCGCTGTCTCGCTCGGACCGCATCGCCAAGTACAACCAGCTGCTGCGCATCGAGGAGGACCTCGGCGACTCGGTCACCTATCCCGGCCGCGAGGCCTACGCGCGCGCCAGATGAGAGCGCTCGGCATCCTGCTCGCCGCGCTGATCATCCTGATCCAGTATCCGCTATGGTTCGGCAAGGGCGGCTGGCTGCGCGCCTGGGAGCTAGACCGCCAGGTGGACGCCGCCAGGACCAGGAACGCGGAGCTCCAGGTGCGCAACGCGGCGCTCGCCGCCGAGGTGAGCGACCTCAAGACCGGAACGGATGCGATCGACGAGCGCGCCCGCTATGAGCTCGGCATGACGCGCCCAGACGAAGTCTTCTATCAGTACCCGGACGAAAAACCGGCTCAACGCCGCCGGGCAAGCAAGTAGAGCGTCAGCAGGCGCGAACCGAGGTCGAGCAGCCGGCGCGAGCCCAAGACGGCGGCGAACCCGCCTACCACACCGGCAACGACGGAGTAGCGGCGCAGCGTGCCGACGATGCGCTCGAGCGCCGCCGCCTTGGCGGCGAGCGGCGCCAGGCGGGCAGCGAGCGCGCGACGCTGCGCCGCCGAGCGCGCCACCAGCTCATCGCGGCGCAGCGCCAGGTCCCGCTGGTGGCGATTCACGGTTTGATGGTCTGGAGATCGCGCTGCAGCTCGGCGATCGTCGCCTCGAACGCGCGCGGCTTCGCCGCGGTCATACGGCGCACCTGCCAGGCGACCAGCGCGGCGGCGAGCAGGAACGAGCACGCGACGCCGATGGTCGCCGCAACGCGATAGGCGTCGCTCACCGTGAGGATGAAAGCGGCGGCGCCGAACGCGAGCCCGATGCCGGCGAGCATCAGCGCCGCGAGGCCGCCGAGCACGGTGGCGGCGAGGCGCGCGAGCTCCTCGCGCAGCTCCGTGCCGAAGAGCTCGAAGCGGGTGCGGCCGAGGTCCAGGAGTCCCGCGAGCAGGTTGCTCGCGGAATCGAGCAGGCCGGCGCTCATTTGCGCCCCAGCAGGATGCCGATGACGAGGCCGATGCCGGCGGCGACACCGACCGCCGCCCACGGATGCTCGCGCACCTGCGTATCGAGCTCGCGTCCGGCACCCTCGAGCCGTTCGCGGGCGTTGCGCAGCGATTCCTCGGCGCGCTCGCGCGCCTCCTGCACGCGCGGTCCGGCCTGGTCGGCGGTAGCGCGCAAAAGCTCCTCGGCGTCGGCGATCAGTGCGCGCAGGTCGTCGAACATGCGGTTGGTTCGTTCCATGCTTCCCCCTGGAATTGAGTGCATCGTAGCCCGGCAGTTCTATACTAGCGACGAGGAGCGCTCCGTATGAAACTTTCCGCCCAGCAAATCAGCGATTTCGAGCGCGACGGCTACCTCTTCTTCCCGTCGCTCTTCAGCCCGGCTGAAATCAAGGTGCTCACGGACGAGGTGCCCGCGCTCTATGCGCAACGCCGCCCCGAGAACGTGCGCGAGAAAACCGGCGACGTGGTGCGTACCAACTTCGCCGCCCACCTGTACAGCTATCCCTTCGCCAAGCTCGCGCGCCATCCGCGCATGGTCTCGCCGATCACCCAGCTCTTCGGCGAGGACGTCTACATGCACCAGTTCAAGATCAACGGCAAGGCAGCGTTCGACGGCGACGTCTGGCAGTGGCATCAGGACTATGGCACCTGGCGCGCCGACGACCTGATGCCGGAAGCGCGCGCCATGAACGTCGCGATCTTTCTGGATGACGTGAACGAGTTCAACGGTCCGCTCATGTTCATTCCCGGGAGCCACAAGCTCGGCGTGCTGGACGCCGAGCACGATGTGAGCACCACGAGCTACCCGCTGTGGACCATCAACCACGACACCATCGCCAAGCTGGTCGAGCGCGGCGGCATCGCGGCGCCCAAGGGCCCCGCGGGCTCGATGATCCTCTTCCACGGCTGCCTGGTGCACGCCTCGACATCGAACCTCTCGCCATGGAATCGCGTAAGCGTTTATCTTTCGCTCTGCGCGGTATCGAACCACATCCGGCGCTTCAAGCGCCCCGGCTACATCGCGCACCGCGACTTCACGCCGATCCGCTGCCTGCCCGACGACTGTCTGCTCGAGCACTACGACGTGCCGCTTCCCTGGAAGGACGGCACACCGCCCGAGGAATTGCAGGGCGTCCTCAAGGCCGCTTAACCAGCAAAAAAGGTCGCGCGGTGGCGTGATCGCTTTTGTAACGGGAAAATGGCGGCATGAATCTCTACGCCAAGCTGCAGGAACGAAAAGACCACCCGCTGCGCCTCGGGCTGATCGGCGCCGGCAAGTTCGCCGCGATGTACCTCGCGCAGGTGCCGCGCACGCCGGGGATTCATCTCGCCGGCATCGCCGATCTCGCGCCGGCGAATGCGAAGACTAATCTCGAGCGCGTCGGCTGGAAGCCGGCGGTGTTCTCGGCGCCGACGCTCGACGCGGCGCTCAAGTACCACACGACGCATCTGGGCGACGACTGGCGCGCGCTGGTATCGCATCCGGAGATCGACATCGTCATCGAGGCGACCGGCAACCCGCTCGCAGCGGTCGAGCATGCGCTGGCCGCGTTCGAGCACGGCAAGCACGTCGTGATGGTGACGGTGGAAGCGGACGCGTTCTGCGGCCCGCTGTTGGCGCAGCGCGCCGCGGCGGCGGGCGTGATCTACAGCCTCGCCTACGGCGACCAGCCGGCGCTCATCTGCGATCTCGTGGACTGGGCGCGCGCCGCCGGGTTCCCGGTGGTCGCGGCCGGACGCGGGCACAAGTGGCTGCCGCACTACGCGCAATCGACGCCCGAGACGGTGTGGGGCTATTACGGCCTCTCGCCCGAGCAAGCGAAGCTCGGCGGCCTCAATCCGAAGATGTTCAATTCGTTCCTCGACGGCTCGAAGCCCGCGATCGAGACCACCGCCGTGTGCAACGCCACTGGACTCACGCCGGCGCCCGACGGTTTGCTCTATCCGCCGGGCGCGGTGGACGAGATTCCGGCGCTGATGCGCCCGCGCGCCGAAGGCGGCACGCTGCATCACAAGGGCCAGGTGGAAGTCATCTCCTCGCTGCGCGCAGACGGCACGCCGATCCCGTACGACATCCGCTTCGGTGTGTTCGTCGTCTTCGAGGGCGAGACCGAATACATCCAGCGCTGCTTCAGCGAGTACGGCGTGAAGACCGATCCATCGGGCCGCTACGCGTGCCTCTACAAGCGCTGGCACCTGATCGGCCTGGAAGTCGGCATCTCGGTCGCCTCGGTCGGCTTGCGTAATGAACCGACCGGCTGTCCGACCGGCTGGCGGGCGGACGCCGTGGCGCTGGCGAAGAAAAATCTGGCTGCCGGCGAAGTGCTGGACGGCGAGGGCGGCTACACGGTCGTCGGGCGTCTGATGCCCGCCGCGGATTCCGCCGCGCAGGGTTGCCTGCCGCTTGGCCTCGCGCACGGTTGGAAGCTGCTGCGGCCAATTACCGCAGGGCAGCCGGTGCGCTGGAACGATGTCGCGGTGGACCAGAACGCGACTGCGGTGCGCGTGCGCCGGGAGATGGAAGCGAGCTTTCGCGAGCGGCTGCGGCCGGCCGCCTAGACGCGGCTTTTACTCGATCTTGATGCCGGCTTCGCGGATCAGGCGGCCGTAGCGCTCGAACTCGGCGCGGTTCATCGCGCTGAATTCGACAGCGCTCATCGCGCCCGGCTCGCCGCCGAGGCCCGTGAGCCGCGCGCGTACGTCGGGTCGAGCGAGCGCCTTGGCGAGCTCGGCATGCAGCCGCTCGACGATCGGCCGCGGCGTGCCGCCGGTGGTGAAGAGCCCGTACCAGGTGGTGATGTCCGCGCCGGCCACGCCCGCTTCGGCAAGCGTCGGCACTTGCGGCAGCTCCGCCGAGCGACGCGGCGTCGTCACGGCAAGCGCGCGAAGTTTGCCGCCTTTGATCTGTCCCATGGCGGAGGAGCTTGTGTCGAGCATCATCTCCACCTGCCCGCCGAGCAGATCGATGTGCGCCTGGCTCGAGCCCTTGTACGGGACGTGCACGAGATTCGTGCCGGTCGCCCTGGCAAAGGCTTCGCCCGCGATGTGCTGGGTGCTGCCGATGCCGGAGGACGCATAGCGCAGCGGCTGTTTCTTCGCCAGCGCCACCAGCTCGGCGACGTTCGCCGCCGGCACCTGAGGGCCGACGACCAGCACGTTCGGCACGATGACGATCAGCCCGACGGGCTGCACATCCTTGAGCGGGTCGAAGCCGAGCTTGATGAGATGCGGCGCGATCGCCTGCCCGGTATTGGTTGCGACGAGCAGCGTATGCCCGTCGGGCGGCGCCTTGGCCGTCACGTCGGCGGCGATGGTGTTCGAAGCGCCCGGCCGGTTTTCGACAATGAAGGGCTGCTTCAGGCTATCGGTGAACTTGTCGCCGAGCAGGCGCGCGATGATGTCGGTGCCGCCGCCGGGCGAGGCGCCCACCATGATGCGTACCGGCTTCGACGGATAGGGCTGGGCGAAGGCCGCGCTGACGGCGAGGCAGGCGACGAGGCAGACGAGGCGGTGCACCCGCCGCAGCTTACCTTACCGGCTAGCTGTATTCGATGCGCACGCTCGCCAGGTACTCGGCGTACTCCTCGACGAGCTCGCCGAGAAGAACGGTATCGCGCACAGCGCTGCAGTGCTCGAGACGGCGGCCGAGCAGCGTGACGAAGTCGAAGCCGTACGAGCCGCCGACGCCGCGCATGCGATGCCCGACCTGACGCACGAGATCGAAGTCGCTCATGACGAGCGCACGGCGCAGCGTCTCGACCTCGCGCTTGCGGTTATTCAGGAACGCCGGAACGAGGTCGTGGATCGACCTTTCGACCAGCGCGCAATGTTGGAACCTCCCCCCCACGCGCACATTTCGCCGCAGGCGGGGGCAAAGCGCGAAGGAACACCGTCACGCGCGCGCTATTTCGCGGACTGGAAGACCTCTTTTGCGCAGCGGAACGCCACCACCGCGGCCGGCACGCCGCAGTAGATCGCGGTCTGCAGCAGCACCTCCTTGATCTCGTCCTTGGTGAGGCCGTTGTTGAGCGCGCCGCGCAGGTGGAGCTTAAGCTCGTGCTCCTTGCCGAGCGCCGTCAGCATGCCGAGATTGAGGACCGAGCGCATCTTGCGCGACAGCCCCGGCCGGTTCCAGATGTCGTTCCAGCAATAAGTATTGAGCAGGTCGGTGAACTCCCGATTGAAGTCATCCACCCCGGCCATCGACTTCTCGACCCATTCGCGCCCGAGCACGTCGGTGCGGGTCTTCAGTCCCGACTCATAGCGCTCCTTGTGCGGCCGCTTGTCCATCTCCATCGCTCTCTCCTCGTCGCGTTTTGGATAAGGGGAGCCACTATACTTTCTCCGGTGAAAAGACTGGAGGGTCGTGTCGCGATCGTCACCGGCGCTGGACACGGCCTCGGCAAAGCGTATGCCCGCCGGCTTGCGGCAGAAGGTGCGGCCGTAGTGATTGCGGAGCTGGACGCCGCGGCGGGCGAACGCGTGGCGGCGGAAGTCGGCGGCCTGGCGGTGCGCACCGACGTTGCGGACGAGGCGAGCTGCCAGGAAATGGCGCGGCGCGCGGTCGAGCGCTATGGGCGAATCGACGTGCTGGTCAACAATGCCGCGATTTTTGCGACCATTCCGATGTCGCGGGCACCGTTCGACCAGGTTGAGCCGGCCGAGTGGGACCGCATGATGGCGGTGAACCTGCGAGGCCCCTGGCTCGCCTGCCGGGCGGTGATCCCGCAGATGAGGAAACAGCGCTACGGCAAGATCATCAACATCAGCTCCGGCACCGCGCTCAAGGGCGCCGCGACCCGCATCCACTACGTCACCTCGAAGGCCGGCATCATCGGCTTCACGCGCACGCTGGCGATGGAGGTGGGCAAGGACAATATCTGCGTCAACTGCATCGCGCCGGGAAGCACGCTGTCGGAGGAGAATGCCGACGAGGCGCTGATCAAATACCGACAATCCGCCGCGTCGACCCGCGCGCTGCAGCGCATGCAGCGTCCGGAAGATCTGGTGGGCGCGGTCGCGTTCTTCGCCTCCTCCGACAGCGACTTCATCACCGGCCAGACGCTCGTCGTCGACGGCGGCGCGCACATGCACTGACCGCTTTATGACCTTCGAAATAGTTCCGGAGTGGGTGCACATCCAGTACGCCGAGAACGCGCAGTTCAGAGAGGTCTATGGTTTCGCCGGTTCACAGGGCATGGTGAACTGCGAGGGGATTCGCTACGTGCCGAAGGGCAAGCCGTCGAAGACGCTCGCCGTCTATATGCATCCGGCGACGACGCTCCAGCTTCTGCCAATGCCGGCCGCCATGGCGCGCGCGGGCGTGCACGTTCTCTGCGCCGGCAGCCGCTTTGCGAGGAACGACACGCCGCTCATCATGGAGAAGGTGCTGCTCGACCTCGGCGCGTATATCCGCCACGCCAAGGAGAAGTGGGGCTACGAGCGCATCCTGCTTTGCGGCTGGTCGGGCGGTGGGTCGCTCTCGCTCTTCTACCAGGCGCAAGCCGAAAAACCGACGGTGACGCAGACGCCGGCCGGCGAGGAGGTTGAGCTGGGTGGCCTGATTGCGGCTGATGCGATGATCTTCCAGGCGGCGCATCTCTCGCGCGCGCGCATCTTCTCGGAATGGATCGACCCCTCGGTGATCGATGAGTCGGACCCCGACCGGCGCGACCTGGAGCTGGATATCTACAACCCGAAGTGCCCGAACCAGCCGCCGTATACGCCTGAGTTCGTAAAACGTTTTCGCGCGGCGCAGCTTGCGCGCCTGCGCCGGCGCACCGCCTGGGTGAAGGAGACGCTCGACACGCTCAAGCGCCGCGGTGGCGATGAGCTCGAACGCGGCTTCGTCACCTACCGGACCATGGCCGATGTGCGGTTCATGGACCCGACGATCGAGCCGAACGACCGCAAACCGCGCTGGTGCTTCCTCGGCAAGCCCGAGACGGCAAACACGGGACCGGTGGGCATCGGCCGCTTCTCGACGCTGCGCGCGTGGCTCTCGCAGTGGTCGGTGGACGACTCGAACGCCGACGGACCGCGCTGCGCAACGTCCATCACCGTGCCGCTGCTCGCGATCGAGAACTCGGCTGACGACGCGGTGCCGCAGCCGCACGCGCGCATCATCCACGACGCCGCCGCGAGCCGCGACAAGACGTTTCGGGTGATCAAGGGCGCGACGCATTACTATCAGGGGCAGCCGGAGCTGCTCAAGCAGGCGGTCGAGACCTGTCTCGACTGGATGGGCAAGCAGCGCTTACTAGACTAGGGAGGAGGACGATGAAGTTTATTGCCATGCTGAGCGCCGCGCTGATCGCGGCGGGCGCGTACGCGCAGGACACCATCAAGATCGGCGTCATCACCGACCGCGTCGGCGTCTCGAAGCCCTACGCCGAGCCCGCGACCGAAGGCATCATCTTCGGCGCGAACGAATTGAACAAGAAAGGCGGCGTGCTCGGGCGCAAGATCGAGCTGCTGATCGAAGATGACCAGTCGAAGCCCGACGTCTCGGCGGCGCTCGCGAGAAAGCTGATCGACCAGGGCGCGGTCTTCATCCTGAGCGTCTCGCTCAGCCCCGCGACGCAGCAGCAGCAGACGGTGACGATGGAGGCGAAGACGCCGCAGATGACGCCCATGAACTCGGCGGACTACCTCACCACGCAGCTCGACAATCCGTATTTCTGGCAGACCGGGCCGCTCGGCTCGGTACAGATCGCGACGCTGCTCGCGCACGCCAAGACCAAAAACCTGCAGCGCGTCGCGCTGATCACCGACAACTCTGAGCTCGGCCAGGCGATCGCCAAGGCGTTCCGCGCCGGCCTCGAGAAGTCCGGCATCCAGATCGTGGACGAGGAGGTGGTCTCGAACGGCTCGACCACCGCGATGCCGCAGATGCAGAAGATCCGCGGCGCGAATCCCGAGGCGCTGTTCGTGGCCGGCGTGGTGACGGCGACCAACGTGCTGATCTTCAAGTCGTATCGCGAGCTCGGCCTCAAGTTCCCGATCCACGCTTCGTACAACCTCTCGGTGCCGATCTATATGACGGCCGCCAAGGGCCTGGTGAACGGCATTACCTTCGTCGACGCCTACGACCCCGACAAGCCGGAAGTGAAGGCCTTCGAAGCTGCGTATAAGAAGGAGATGGGGACCGCGCCGGCCAATCTGCACGGCTACGGTTACGACGGCATCCATCTGGTCGCCGAGGCGATCAAGAAGGCCGGCTCCACCGACAAGGAGAAGATCCGCGCCGCCATGCAATCGATCAGCTACTCCGGCGTGATGGGTGCGAAAGGCATGAAGTACGCCTTCCCCGAGGGCAAGCGCGCCGGGTTCGATCCGAACGGCATGGTGGTGCGCGTGTACGAAGGAGATCGCCAGGGCCGCGTGGTTTACGTCGGCCAGAAGTAGCCGTTGCAGGATTTCTTCGAGCTCGCGGTTGGCGCCGCGGCCTCGGGCTGCGTTTATGGGCTGATCGGCCTCGCCTATCTGCTGGTCCTGCGGCCGACGGGCATCATCAACTTCGCCGTCGGCGAGTGGGCCATGCTCGGCGCCTTCGGCGGCTTCGTGCTGCTCACGCAGTACGAGTGGCCGTATGCGCTCGGCATGCTGGTCGCGCTCGCCGTCATGTTCGTGATCGGCTGGGCGAGCGAGCGCTTGGTCGTGCGGCCGCTGGTGGAGAAGGGCGCGCCGCTCCTCGCACCGATCCTGGCGCTCCTTGGCATGGTGGTCGTTTACCGCGAGATCATCTCGACCATCTTTCCACCCGATCCGATGCCCGTGCCCTATGCGCTCGGCATGGGCCGGCTCGAGCTCGGTCCGGTTGGCGGCAGCTACCAGAGCTTCTTCACCATCGGCGTGACGCTCGCCGTTTTCATTGCCACCTGGCTCTTCTTCGAGCGCACGGTTGCCGGCAAGGCGTTCGAAGCGGTAGCGCTGCATCGCCGTGCCGCGGCGCTGATGGGCATCAACCTGTCGCGCGTGATGGCGCTCTCATTTGGCGCGGGGGCCGTGGTCGCCGGGCTCGGCGGGCTGCTGGTAGCGCCGAATACCTCCGCCTATTACCTGATGGGCGTGCCGCTCGCCATCCAGGGCTTCACCGCGCTCGTCATCGGCGGCGTTGGCCGCGTTGCCGGGCCTTTGCTCGGCGGCCTGCTCCTCGCGCTCGCCGAGCAGCTCACCGTGCGCTACGCGCCGATTCCTTCCGGCTACGCGCAGGGCGTGCCGCTGGTGCTTCTCATGCTGTTTCTGCTTTTCCGCCCGACCGGACTTCTCAGGGCGCGCGCATGAAAACCGAAATGTCCGGTGCGCTTCGCGCCAGCCCCCTTATCAGGGGAGCGATTGCATTTCTCGTCCTTGCGGGCGCGGCATTCTTCATGGGCGAATATCACAACGACGTCTATCGCAAGCTGCTCCTCTGGATCACGCTTGCGCTCGGCTACAACTTTCTCTTCGGCATCTGCGGGCAGGTGGCGTTCTCGCACTTCGCGTTCTACGGCATGGGCGCTTATTCGATCGTCATCTTTCTCTTCCAGCTGCACTTCCCCTTCCCGGTGGCAGTGCTCTGCGGCATCGCGCTGTGCGTGCTTTTTGCCCTGGCCGTCGCCATCCCGTCCACGCGGCTTGAGGGCTTCTACCTGGCGCTCGCAACGCTCGCGCTCGGCCAGCTCTTCATCGTCGTGTTGAACGAAGGCGGCAGCGTGACCGGCGGCACCGGCGGCATCGCCAGCTACCGGCTGCCGGAGATTTTCGGCTACCGCCTGCGTGGGCCGTGGTACACGGCGGTCATCGCGCTTCTTGTGGTGGCCACGTATGCGGTGCTCGTGCGGCTCGACCGCTCGTGGTTCGGTCGCGCGTGCCGCGCGGTGCGCGACAACCCGGAAGCGGCGGCGGCCATGGGAGTGAATGTCGCGCGCACCAAGGTCATCGCTTTCACGCTGACGAGCGCGCTCGCCGGGGTCGCCGGCATGGTGTACGCCTTTGTCGACAACACGGTCAACCCGCCGATCTTTGGCATCGACAACGCGTTCCTGCTGCTCTTCATGGTGATCGTTGGCGGCGCGGGCCGCCATGCGGGCGCGGTGATCGGCGCGACGCTGCTCTTCCTGCTGCCGTTCTGGCTCTCGCCGCTCGTCGGGCATCACCAGGCGCTCGTCTTCGGCGTGCTCGTCGTGCTGGCGATCCTGCTCCAGCCCGCCGGCCTTGTCGGCATCTATGACCGCCTGGCCGATCGATTAAAAGGCCTCTCAGCACGATGAACGCGATACTCGAAGTGCGCGGGCTCACCAAGCGCTTCGGCGGCCTGATTGCGGTGCACGACCTCGACTTCGACGTACGCGAAGGCGAGATCCTCGGCATGATCGGCCCTAACGGCGCGGGCAAGAGCACCACCTTCAACCTCATCGCCGGCACCTATCCCGCCACCGCGGGCGACGTACGCTACGCCGGCGAGCGGCTCCTCGGCCTGCCGCCGCACCGCATCGCGGCGCGCGGCGTCATGCGCACGTTCCAGCACAACCGACCCTTCGCCGGCATGCGCGTGGTCGACAACGTGCTCGTCGGCGCGCACACGCGCTTTCGCCGGCGCCTGTGGTCCGTCGTGCTGGGCGGCGCGCACGAGGAAGAGATCCGCCAGCGCGCGCGGGCACTCGAGCTCGTGCAGTTCGTCGGGCTGGGCGAGCAGGCGGACGCGGACGTCGGCACGCTGTCGTTCGGCCAGGGGCGGCTCCTCGAGATCGCGCGGGCGCTCGCCGGCGAGCCGCGCCTCATCCTGCTCGATGAGCCCGCCGCCGGACTTACGGGCGCTGAATGCGCGCGGCTTGCAGACATCATCCGCGGTATTGCGGCGCGAGGCATCGCCGTCCTCTTGATCGAGCACGACATGCATTTCCTCCTGCCCCTCGCGCATCGCGTGGCGGTGCTCAACTTCGGCGCGAAGATCGCCGACGGCCTGCCGGCGGAAGTGCGCGCGCATCCGGCGGTGATGGACGCTTATCTCGGCAGCCATGCTGCGGCTGAGTAATCTGCACGCAAGCTATGGCGCAGCGCCCGTGCTGCAGGGCGTGTCGCTGCATGTCGAGCGCGGCGAAACCGTCGCGCTCCTCGGGCCGAACGGCGCGGGGAAATCGACGCTCCTCGCCGCGATCACCGGCACGATCGCGCAGCGCATGGGCAGCATCGACTTCGACGGCGTCGAACTTGCGCAAGCAAAGAGCCATGCGATCGTCGCGCGCGGCGTGGCGCTGGTGCCGGAAGGGCGCCTCGTGTTCGCACCGTTCACGGTGGAAGACAACCTGCGGCTCGGGGCGATTCGCCTGCGCGGTGAGCTCGGCGAGCGATACGAGCACGTCTACGCGCTCTTCCCGCGGCTCGCCGAGCGGCGGCGGCAGATCGCCGGCACGCTCTCCGGCGGCGAGCAGCAGATGCTCGCCATCGGCCGCGCGCTGATGAGCGCGCCGCGGCTCCTCCTGCTGGACGAGCCGTTTCTCGGCCTTGCGCCGCTGGTGGTCGCGGATATCCGCCGGGCTCTCGAGAAACTGCGGGATAGCGGCCTCACGCTGCTGATGGTCGAGCAGAAGCTCGACATCGCGCTCGGCTTCGCGGCTCGGGCATACGTGCTGATCAAGGGACGCGTGGCGCTCGAAGACACCACTGCGCGGCTCGCGCAGCGCCCGGATCTCGGCGACCTGTACTTCGCGCTCGCTAGCGGCGGCCCGGCTCGTTGACGCGCGAGACGAGCTGCGTCGGATTGACGAAGCGCAGCGCGATCAGCAGCCACACCAGCGTCACGGCCATGTAGATCATCGCCATCGCGTCGACCGACTGGGGCGCGCGTACGCCCGCGGCAAAGACGGCGTAATAGAGCGCGACGACCAGCGTCTGGCTGTCCGGCCCGGAAGTGAGGAAGGTGAGCTCGAACATGGCGATGGTGCGCACCAGCACGAGGAGCGACGCGGCGAGGATGCCCGGCGCAAGGAGCGGTACCAGCACGTGCATGAAGACGCGCGGCGTATTGGCGCCGAGCACGCGCGCGGCCGACTCGAGGTTGGGATCGATCTGCTCGATGAATGGCGTCATCACCAGGATGACGAACGGCAGCGCGGGGACCAGATTCGCGAGGATCACGCCCCACAGTGTCCCCGCGAGCTGTACCTGGTACATCACGGTGGCGAGCGGGATGCCGTAGGTGATCGGCGGCACGAGCAGTGGCAAGAGGAAAAGCAGCATCAGCGCTCGCTTGCCGATGAACTCGCGGCGCGCGAGCGCATAGGCCGCCGGCACGCCAAGCAGGATCGAGAGCACCACCACGGCGCCCACCACCTCGACGGTCACCCACAGCACGGCGTCGAGCTGGAACTCCTTCCACGCCGCAACGTACCAGGCGGTCGTGTACCCGTCCGGGAGCCAGGTGCCGAGCCAGCGCCGCGCGAACGAATGCGTGACGACGGCGGCGATCATCAGCCCGATGTTCAGCACGAAGAGCGTGATCAGCCCGGCGAGCAGCGCGCGCCACGCGCGCACGGCAAGGCTCATCCCTTGCCTCCGGTGACCGGGCCGCGGTAGACCAGCCGCCGCGCGCCGAGCACCGCCGCGACGATCGCGAGCTGCACGAATCCCATGATCATTGCCACGGCGGAAGCGAGTGAATAGTCATAGAGCTCGAACGCCGCTTCATACGCGGCGATCGAGATCACGCGTGTCGGACCCGCCGGTGCGCCGACCAGCACGGCGGAGGGGAACACCGAAAAGGCCTGCACGAACGCGAGGCAGAAGCACATCGCGAGTCCGGGCAAGAGCAGCGGGAAATAGATATGGCGGAACTGCGCCCACGGCCCGGCGCCGAGTGTCGCCGCGGCCCGCGCGAGCACCGGGTCGATGCCGGTGACGTAGGAGAGGATGAGCAGGAACGCGAAGGGAAAGCCCGAAATCACCAGCGAGATCAGCACCCCCCAGTAGTTATGCGTGAGGCGGATCGGCCCGTCGTAGAGATGAACGAGCTGCAGGAACTGCGCGAGCCAGCCGCGCGGTCCGAAATATGTGAGCATGCCCTCGGCGATCAGCACCGTGCCGAGCGTGATCGGCACCACCAGGATGGTGGTGAGCGACTTCTGGCTGCGCGAAGGAAAGCGCATGCGATAAGCGATCGGCAGCGCGAAGCCGACGTTGATCAGCGTGGCGGGAATGGCAAGCTTCAGCGTGATGCCGATGGTCGGCCAAAGCCGATCGGAGCTGAAGAACTGCGTGTAATTCGCGAGCCAGTCGCCCTTCGGCGGCTCAAACGAGAGCAGCAGCCCGTACGCGAACGGATAGATGAAGAGCGCCGCCACCAACAGCGCGGCTGGCGCTGCGAGCAGGATCGTGCGATCCCTCATGCAGCGGAGTAGACGAGCAGGCGCTGCGGCGAGAACGTGATGCCGACCTGCTCGCCGAGCCGCGCGGGCTGGCTGCTGCGTACATGGAGGCGCGTGCCGTCGGCGAGCACCACGTCGATCAGCGAGTCGCGCCCGCCGTATTCGACGTTGTCGACGCGGCCGGCGAGCGGCCCGGCACCGAGCGTGAGATCCTCCGGCCTGATCGCGGCGCGGGCGTGCGCGCCGACCGCGAGCGCCGCCATGGCGCGGCCCTGCAGCCCGCCGCTCAACATCACGTCGCTGCCCGCGACGTGCTCGACGGACGCCGCCAGCTCGTTGCGATAGCCCATGAAGCGCGCGACATCGAGGTCCGCCGGCTCGCCGTAGATTGCGGGCGGCGCGCCGATCTGCCGCACGCGGCCGTCTTTCATTACCACGATGCGGTCGGCCATGGAGAGCGCTTCCTCCTGGTCGTGCGTGACGTAAATCGTGGCGCGGCCGAGGCTGCGGTGGATGCGGCGGATCTCGGCGCGCATCTCGAGGCGCAGCCGCGCATCGAGGTTGGAGAGCGGCTCGTCCATCAGCACGAGCGGCGGCTCGACCACGATGGCGCGCGCGATCGCCACGCGCTGCTGCTGGCCGCCAGAGAGCTGGCCAGGCAGCTTCTCCTCATGGCCGCGCAGCTGCACGAGCTCGAGCGCTCGTGCCACCCTACTGTTGACTTGCGCGCTCGGCACCCCGCGCATGCGCAGGCCGAAGCCGACGTTCTGGCGCACGCTCATGTGCGGGAAGAGGGCGTAGTTCTGGAACACCATGCCGAAGCCGCGCTTTTCCGGCGCCAGCTCGTCGATGCGCTGATCATCCAGCCAGATACTGCCCGCGCTGAGCGACAGCAGGCCGGCGATGCAGTTGAGCGCCGTGGATTTGCCGCAGCCCGAAGGCCCGAGCAGCGCGATGAATTCGCCGCGGCGGATCGTGACCGTGAGGCCGTCGAGCGCCGCGACCTCGCGCTCGGCATGCGCGAAGCGGCGCGTCACGCCGTCGAGTCGCAGCTCGCTGAAGTCGTGTTTCAGAGAATCATGGGCTCCCGCTTACGCGGGACCGACAATCATTTGGTCTTCTGCGCTCCGACTTGCTGATCCCAGATGCGGAAAGCTTCGACCTGCGCCTTCGCTTCGAGCGACTGCGTGTGCGGGAACTGCTTCAGCCACTGCTCGTACTCCGGCCGGCCGTACTCGCCAATCGCGTCCTGGCTTTCCTTCGGTGCCATCGACAGCGTCACGTTTTTCACCGCCGGGCCGGGATAGAAGTAGCCCTTGTCGTAGGTCAGCGCCTGCGACGGCGGCGTCAGCAGCCACGCCATCAGATCGAGCACTACCGCAAGCTTTTCCGGCGGGATGCCCTTCGGCACCACCATGTAGTGCGCATCGTTCACCCACGTCATGCCCTTGAAAGGCGTCACCTTGTAGCTTTTGGGCACGATGCCGAGGATGCGCGGGTTCAGGTCCCAGCCCGTCATGGTCACCGTCATGTCGCGCGAGCCTTCGCCGATCTCCTTCATCACCGCGCCGGTGCCGGTCGGGTAGTACTCGATGCAGCTATTCAGCTCTTTCAGATAGGCCCACGTCTTCTCCCACCCGTTCACCGGGTCTTTCGGGTTCTTGTCGCCGAGGATGAAGGGCAGCCCCATGATGAACGTACGCCCGGGTCCGGAGTTCGCCGGACGCGCGTAGATGAAGCGATTCGGATTCGCCTTGCACCATGTGAGCAGCTCCTGCGGCGTCGATGGCGGCTGCTTCACCTTGTCCGGGTTGTACTCGAGCAGCGGGCCCGCCGGCATGAACGTCACCACCAGGCCCTGGTTCTGCGCCAGCTCCTGCATCTTCGCCGCCGGCTCCTGATAGTTCTGCATCAGGTTCGGAAACTTGGCTGCGTAGGTCGGCAGGATCGGGGTCCAAAGGCCCTGTTCGATGCCCGCCGCGAGCGCATCGGTACCGGTCAGCACGAGATCGATGTCGACGCGCTTCGCGCCCTGCTGCGCCTTGATCTTCCCTGGCAATTCGGGCGCTGGCGCCTTGGTAAAGGTGATGCGGGAGACCAGGTTAGGGTGCTTCGCGCGATAGTTTTCGATCGCGTCCTGCGTCAGCGCGAGATTGCCTGCGACATCCACGACATTGAGCGTGACGGGGCTTTTGGGCAGCGCGGGCATCTGTGCCAGCGCAGCCAGTGAAATGAGCGCGCCCAGCGCGCCGGCGATGATTCGTAGCATGAGTCCTCCTCGGCGGCCGATTCTACTTCTTCACCTGCATGCGGATGATCCACGCCTTGAAGCCCACCAGCAGATCGGTGAGCAGCTTGCGCGTGGTCTCGTCGGTGAGTTTGCCCTGCGCGTCGAACTTGCTTGCCGCGTTGCCGATGAAGATCTCGGGGCGGGGCAGCACGTGACCCCACAGCTGGCCGAGGATGCGGCGCAGGTCATACTGGACGCGGGCGCCGCCCATCGGACCCTGTGAGGTCGAGAAGATGGCGATCGGCTTATCCTGAAACACCTGGTTCGGAGGCCGCGAGCCCCAGTCGATGGCGTTTTTTAGCGCCGCCGAGAGCGAAAAGTTGTATTCGGGGCTCGCGATCAACAGTCCGTCGGCTGCCGCCACCTCGGCGCGAAAACGCTTCGCCGGCTCCGGCAGTCCGGCGTCGAACACGTCCTGGTTGAAGAGCGGAATGTCATCGATCCGCGCATACGTCATCGTCATGCCGCCGGGCATCAGCTCGGCGCAGGTTCTGAGCGCCGCGGTATTGAAGGAGCCCCTGCGCAGGCTGCCGCTGATGCCGAGGATCTTGAGGTCGGCCACATCGCCCTCCGAATGCGAAAGCCGCGAGTTTACTAGTGCCCGTGGCGGTGATGCAGGTCGGGATAGTGCGGATGCCGGTGTCGTAGGCGCCCATGCTCGTGGGCGTGCGTGTGCGGCTCCCGCCCGTCCCAGCCGGCGGCGTGGACGTGCCGGTGGTGCAGGTCATGGACGTGCTCATGGGTGTGCGCCATCGGCTCATGCATGTGCTCGTGTTCATGGCGCTCGGTGACATGCAGCCAGACGCCGCTCGCCATCAGCACGGCTGCGATCCAGAACGCGGGTGCCGGCTGCTCGCCCAGCATGAAAAGCGCGAGGGCAGCGCCGAAGAAGGGGGCGATCGAGAAATAGGCACTGGTGCGCGCGGTGCCGAGCTCGCGCAGCGCCATGATGAAGAGCACCAGGCTTACGCCATAGCCGAGCAGACCGACGACGCCTACCGCGGCGATGGCGCCCGGCGCCGGCAGCCATGCGCCGAGCGCCACCGCCAGCGCGAGGTTTGCTGCGCCGGCGACGAGTCCCTTGAGCGCCGCCAGCGCGAGCGCATCGCCGCCCGAGACGCGCCGCGTCAGGTTGTTGTCGAGCGCCCACGCGAGACAGGCGCCGGCGATCAGCAACGGTCCTGCCACGCTACGCACCTCGGGCGTGTGCCAGGCGAGGACCGCGCCGCCGGCGACGATCGCCGCCATGCCGGCGAACACGCGCCGGTCGACGTTCTCGCGAAACACCACCCAAGCAAGCGCCGCCGTCAGCACTGCTTCCAAGTTCAATAGCAGCGAGGCGCTCGCGGCGTCGGTGCGGGCGAGGCCGTACATCAGCAGTGCGGGGCCAACGATGCCGCCGGCGAGGATCGCGCCGGCAAGCCACGGCACATCGCGCACGGCGACCAGCATTCTTGGGCGCCGCAACAGCAGCCACACCGTGAGTCCGATGCCGCTGCCGAGGTAGAGCAGGCCGGCCAGCGCGAGCGGCGAGATCGAGCCGACGAAGATCTTGGCGAGTGGCGTGCTCGCGCCGAAGAGCGCGGCTGACAGCAACGCGTAAGCAATCGCGCGACGGCGCATGCATAATGCTAGTCGAGTCGTAAACGGGGGTGCCGGCAGACTCCCCGTGTCAAAGACGCCTGCGGCGTCCAAGTTCTGCTCTGACCCGGCGTTGGCCGGAAAGGAGCCATCGTGACCAAGGAATGCATTACCGCGGCGTCCATCTTTGCCGCGAGCGCCGCATTTGCGGAAACCATCAACTTCGACAACGATTCACCGGGCGGGCTGCCCGCCGGCTGGGAGCAGGGCGTTACCGGCAAAGGGAATCCGAAGTGGGCAGTGCGCGCCGATGCCGGCGCGCCCAGCAAACCGAACGTGCTCGAGCAGTCGGGCAGCGGCACCTTCCCATGGTGCGTGCTGCGCAAGACATCGATGGAGAATGGCTTCGTCGAAGTCCGGTTCAAGGCGATCTCCGGGCGCGAGGACCAGGCAGGCGGAGTCATGTGGCGCTGGAAGGACGGCGACAACTACTACATCGCTCGCGCCAACGCGCTCGAGGACAACGTTTCGCTCTACCACACGACCGGCGGTAAGCGGAACACCATCAAGTACGTGGATGCGCCGGTAGCGAAGAACGCCTGGCACACGCTGCGGGTTGAGTTCTCCGGCAAGCGCATCAAGGTGGCGCTGGACGGCAAGACCTACATCGACCTCGAGGATACGCACATCGCCGGCGCTGGTGCGGTCGGCGTCTGGACCAAGGCCGACAGCGTCACCGCATTCGACGACTTCAGCTACGGCTCGCTGTAGCATAGGCCGAGTAGAAGTGGTCGAAGATGCGCATCGCCTCCGCGAGGAGCGCGTCGTCGCTGCGCGTTTTCTGCTTGATTCCGCGCAGCAGCGTTTCGACGCCTTTGGCGTCCGGCACGGGAACCCCGCCGATATCCAGGAAGTGCACGACTGCGCCCAGCGCGGCGAGCGCCGGATCGTGATCCAGCCCGAAACTGGCGAGCAGCACTTCGAAAGTCACGCGATTGCCGACATGCGTGAAATCGGCGCCATCAAAGTCGAAGCCGACCGCGCGGCGCGGACGCTGGCGCGGGCGCTCGATCCAGGCGAAGCGCGCCTCGCGGTCGATGAAGCGCTTGATCAGCCAGGCGCTCGCCAGGCGGTCGACCCACGGGCGCTGCCGCGTCGCCCAAATACGCTGGCGATACTTTGTCGCGTCGACCAGTCGCAGGTGTTTCTTGGCGGCGCGCGGCTCGCCGCGGGTATACGCCTCTCGCATGCCGTGCTTCAGCTCGCCGATGGCTTGCGCAGCTTGCCGCTTCGCCTGCCCTGGAAAGAAATCGATCGCGGCGAGCCGCTCGAAGGATCGCTCCAGGCGAGCCACCGCAGTTTGCGCCTTGCGATGGCCCAGGCGCGGCAGCGCCTTACGCGCGGCCCGGATCGTTGTCATGAGCGCGCCGTAGTCCGCGCCGCGGTCAAACAGCTTCCTTACCGCCGAGCCTTGCGCTGTCTTGAGCTGCAGCCCGACCGTCATGGCGAAGCCGCCGGCGGCACGGATGTCACTCTCGATCGCGGGCAGCGCCTTGGCGGCGCCGGCACCCTCCGGCAGCACGTATACGCCGTCGCGCAGGACGCCGCAGCCCGTGTCCTTCAGCGCGCGCCACACGCGCATGCGCACCGTGGAGTTGTGCGCCGGGAGGCTGAGCACCAGGGCGTTGAGCTTGTTCAAGTGGTGTTATAGATATCACAAAGTAGTGATAACTGCGACTTGACAGTGACCGGAGCGCCGCGTAGGGTACACTCCACGTAGGCTAATCGCCTAGCCGGGTCCGTACGCAGACACCCGGTCCACAAAGACGCTTCCGTCTCAAGCGCTGCTCTAACCCCTCACGGGGACGGAGAGTGTTATGGGTAGCGGAATCCTCAAGGTCGTCGCGGCTTCCCTGTCATTGCTGGCGGCCAATGCGCTTGCCGCAGAGCCACTTCGCACGGTCCACGATGCGTCGCGCAACCGCGTCTGGGTACTGGAGAGCGATGCGCTCTACCTGCACCAGGGAGCGCAGAAGCAGCGCTACGAACTTCCAGGCTGGATCTACGCGAGCGAGCCGTACGCCTGCAGCCCGGATCTTACGGTCGACGGACAAGGCAGCGCCGTCGTATCGAGCAACGTGGTCCCGGTTCTCTGGCGCGTCGAGCCCGCGAAGGGGCAAGTCACGCGCCATGAGCTGGCGCTCGATGCCGACAGCGACAAGGACGTCGGCTTCAGCGGCCTCGCGTATGTGCCCGAACAAGGTGTGTTCTTCGCCGTGAGCGCAACCTACGGGTCGCTCTGGCGCATCGATACGCTGCTGCGCCGTGCCCAGAAGATTCCCGTCTCGACGCCATTGCGCGACGCCTGCGGCCTCGCCATCGACCGCAGCAAAATCCGCCGCACCGTCGTCCTGTGCGCGCAAGGCCGCGCGATCCACCTCGCACCGGACCAGCGGTCCGGCTACGTCTTCGCCGGCCGGTGCGGCCACGAAAGCAGTCTTTAACCGGAGGCTTTGCCATGCGCTACAAGATCAAGCAGATTCACTGCCGTCCGTGGACGCTTTCCTACCTGTCGGTGAAACTCATCGAAAGCCATTACGAGAACAACTACGGCGGCGCGCTCCGGCGCCTGAACGCCATCACCGAGCAGCTCGAGTCGCTCGACTTCGAGAAAGCGCCGGCGCACGTGCTCAACGGGCTAAAGCGCGAACAGCTAGTCGCGCTGAATTCCACGCTGCTGCACGAGCTGTACTTTGCGAGCCTCGGCGGTGACGGCCAGCCGACCAAGGCGATGAGCGAGATCCTGGCGCGCGATTTCGGCTCGCTCGAGCGCTGGCGGGCGGAGTTCAGGGCCATGGGATATGCGCTCGGCGGCGGTTCCGGGTGGGTCGTACTGACGTACGTGCCGCGCGACGGGCGTCTCATCAACCAGTACGCCGCCAAGCACTCACAGGCGGTCGCGAGCGGCGTGCCGATCCTCGCGCTCGACATGTACGAACATGCGTACCACATGGACTTCGGCGCGAACGCCAGGGCATACGTCGACACGTTCCTGCGCAACGTCGATTGGCCGGCGCTCGAGCTGCGCTACGAAGACGCGGCCAAGGTTCCCGGGCCACGGCCGCTGGAGCAGCCGGAGTTCGGCGACATCCAGGGCGTGGGCGTGGAGGAAGTGAAAGAGATGCTGGCGGCGGGCAAACCGGTCCAGGTGGTCGACGTGCGTCCGCGAGCAGCCGTCACGCGCGGCCAGGATATCGCGGAGGGCGTGCAATGGCGCGATCCCGAGCAGCTGCCGCAATGGATCGGCGAGCTGTCGAAGTCGGTACCGGTGGTCGTGTACTGCGCGTACGGCTTTCACGTCGGCTGCAAGACCGCAATCAAATTGCGCGAGGCCGGCTTCGATGCGAAGTACATGAATAGCGGGCACTCCGGCTGGAAAGCGATCGGCCATCCGATCAAAATGCAGTCGTGATCAGACGCATTCTCGCCGCGCGGGCGCTGCGCTCGTTTGCCGATGGCTTCATCGCCGTCGTGCTGCCGGCGTACCTGCTGGCCCGCGGGCTCGGACAGCTCGAAGTCGGTGTGATCAGCACCTCGACGCTGCTCGGCTCGGCGCTTGCGACGCTCGCCATCGGCCGCTGGGGCAACCGCTTCTCGATCCGCCGGCTGCTGCTTGGCGCGGCGCTCCTCATGGCAGCGACCGGACTCGGCTTCGCCGGTTTTGCCTCGTTCTGGCCGCTCCTCGTCGTGGCATTCGTCGGCACGCTGAATCCGTCGAGCGGCGATGCGAGCATCTTCATGCCGCTCGATCACACGGTGCTCGCCAACGCCGTCGATCGGCCGGGCGCCTTTGCCCGCTACAGCTTCATCGGGTCGATGGCGGGAGCACTCGGCGCGCTGGCGGCCGCATTGCCCGAAGTGCTCGGCGGGCACGTCGCGCTGGTCGATGCGCTGCGCCTGATGTTCGTCCTCTACGCCGCCGTCGGCATTGCGGCCTGGGCGCTCTACTTAGGCTTGCCGGAGGTACGAGCGGGAGGCGACGCGCCGCCCGCGCCGCTCGGTCCCTCGCGCGGCATCGTCTGGCGGCTCGCCGCGCTCTTCAGCGTCGATTCGTTCGCCGGGGGCCTGATCCTGAATTCGCTCCTCGCGCTCTGGCTCTTCGAGCGCTACGGGCTTTCGCTTGCCGCCGCGGGCGCGTTCTTCTTCTGGACGGGACTGCTATCGGCGTGCTCGCAGCTCGCGGCGGCGCCGCTTGCGCGCCGCATCGGCATGGTCAATACCATGGTGTTCACCCATATCCCATCGAGCCTCTTTCTGATCGGGGCCGCCCTCTCTTCACGACTGGATGTGGTGCTCGCTTTCCTGCTCGCCAGAAGCGCGCTGTCGCAGATGGACGTGCCGGCGCGCGGCGCGTTCGTGATGTCGGTCGTGACGCCAGCCGAGCGCCCGGCGGCCGCCAGCTTTACCGCAGTACCCCGCAGCCTCGCAGCGGCGGTGAGCCCATCGATTACCGGCGCGCTGTTCGCCGCGGGTGCCATGGCGGCGCCGCTCATCGCCTGCGGTGTGCTCAAGATCGCCTATGACCTCGCGCTCTTTGCAGCGTTTCGCCGCGCCGAGGCACAAACGCAGGCGCGCAACGCCGCATGAACTGTGCAAGGCCAGTGCAAGGTTGCGCGATTGAACACGGCAGCGCCCTGACCTAGATTGCCGCACCTTCGCCATGAGCACGCTCCGGCGCATGATGGCTTTCGCGCTGCTCGCGCAGGCGAGCACATGTCTCGCTTATCGGCCTTTTGACGGTACGGACGCCGAGGTGGCGAAGGCGGGCGAGCTCGAGATCGAGCTTGGCCCGCTGCAATGGCTGCGCGAGAGCGGCAAGCGGTTCCTCCAGGCGCCGGCGCTGGTTGCCAATTTCGGCTTGTCGCATGAGCATGAGCTCGTCATCGAAGGGCGGCACGAGATCGCGCTCGATCGCGAGGCTGGCGAGCCGCGCTCGGCGCTCGTCGATAATGGCGCGTTCATCAAGCAGGTCCTGCGTCCCGGGGTTCTGCAGGACGAGCCGGGCGTCAGCATCGCCACCGAATATGGGTTGCTGCTGCCGGAGGTGAACGGCGTGCATGGCACCGGCGTTTCCGTGGCCGGCATCGTGTCGCAGCGCTGGCTGGCGGCCACCATTCATCTGAATGCCCAGTTCGCCCGCACACGCGAGCACGAGCCCGATGTGTTCCTGGGCACGATCCTCGAGGGACCGATCGCCTGGCGCGTGCGGCCGGTGGCGGAGCTCTTTACCGAGCGGCCGCGCGGCGGCCCGCGCATCGATTCGCTGCTTCTCGGCGCGATCTGGGGCCTGCGCGACGGCCTTTCATTCGACGCCGGCTTGCGCTCGGCGCGCGTCGGTGACGAGGCGGTGCACGAGCTGCGCCTCGGTCTCACGTGGGCGTTTTCATCAAAGGGGAGCGAATGAACCTCCTGTCGATCTTCGCCGGCGCCGCGCTCGTCGCACCACTGGCCGCAGGCAGTGCGCCGCTCGAGCTCGCCGCGACCATCGAGATGCCGGGCGTCAAAGGGCGCATCGATCACTTTGCTGTCGACGTGAAAGGCCAGCGCCTGTTCGTCGCGGCGCTCGGCAACGACACGGTGGAAGTGCTGGATATCGGTGCCAACCGGCATGCGAAGAGCCTGGCCGGGTTCAAGGAACCGCAGGGGCTCATTTACCTGCCGCAGAGCAACCGGCTCTACGTTGCCAACGGCGAAGGCGGCCGCGTCGATCTGCTCGACGGCGGCTCACTCGAGGTCGTGAAGCGCATTGGCGAGCTCGACGATGCCGACAACCTGCGCTACGACGCCGCCAGCGGCACAGTGCTCGTCGGCTACGGCAAGGGGGCGTTGCGCCTGTTGAATGCGCAGACCGCCGAAGCGGCGGGCGACATCCACCTTGCCGGTCACCCTGAATCGTTTCAGCTCGAGAGCGCCGGCAGGCGCGTCTTTGTGAACGTGCCCACGGCCCAGCAGGTCGCCGTGGTCGATCGCGTCGCGCGCAAGGTGATCGCCACCTGGCCGCTGATGCGCGCCGGCAAAAATTTTCCGATGGCGCTCGACGAGGAGGACGCGCGCCTGTTCGTGGGGGCGCGGGCGCCAGCGCTGCTCCTCGTCTACGACACCGGTTCCGGCAAAGTCGTCGCCCGGCTGCCGATTGGCGGGGACACCGACGACCTGTTCTTTGACGCCGCGCGTAAGCGCCTCTATGTGATCTGCGGCGAAGGACAGGTGGACGTCTTTCGCCAGCAGGCCGCAGACCGCTATACGCAGGAAGCGTCCGTCAAGACGGCGCCCCGCGCGCGCACTGGGCTCTTCGTCGCCGAAATGCGCAAGCTCTTCGTCGCCGCGCCGGCCGCCGAGGGCAAGCCGGCACGGGTGCTCGTCTACCAAGCGAAATGACTGCCGCAGCCGCGCCGTACTCGCTTTGGCAGCTGGTGCAGTACATGACGAAGCTCGGCACGATCGGCTTCGGCGGGCCGGTGGCCTTGGTCGGTTACATGCATCGCGACCTGGTCGAGCAGCGGCGCTGGATTTCAGAGGGCGACTACAAAGAGGGCCTGACGCTCGCGCAGCTCATGCCGGGCCCGCTCGCAGCGCAGCTCGCGATCTATCTCGGCTACGTGCACTACGGCATCACCGGGGCGACCGTCGTTGGCGTCGCGTTCGTGCTGCCGTCTTTCCTCATGGTGGTCGCGCTCGGCGCGGCGTACGTGGCCTTTGGCGGACTCACCTGGATGCAGGCGGTGTTCTACGGAGTCGGCGCCGCGGTCATCGGCATCATCGCGCTGAGCGCCTACAAGCTCACCACCAAGAGCATCGGCAAGGACAAGCTCCTGTGGGCGATCTATCTCGTCGCCGCGGCGGTGACCATCATCACGGAGTCGGAGATCGTTTGGATCTTTCTCATTTCCGGCTTGGTCGCCTGGCTGATCAGGGCACCGCCACGCTTTCTCGCGCGCAATGGCAGCACGCCAATAGTCATCTTGCTGCCGACGATGAATCTGCTGCCGTCAGCGTGCGCGCTCGGCGCGAGCACCGACTGGTCGGTGCTGACGAAAATCGGCCTGTTTTTCGCCGAGGCGGGCGCCTTTGTCTTTGGCAGCGGTCTCGCCATTGTGCCGTTCCTGTATGGCGGCGTGGTGAACCAGCATCATTGGCTCACCGAGCGGCAGTTCGTCGACGCGGTCGCTGTCGCGATGATCACGCCCGGCCCGGTGGTCATCACCGTCGGCTTCATCGGCTACCTCGTGGCGGGCTTCGCCGGCGCCGTGGTGGCCGCGCTGGCGACCTTCCTGCCGTGCTACCTCTTCACCATCATCCCGGCGCCGTACTTTCGCAAGCACGGCAAGAAGCCGGCGATCATCGCCTTCGTCGACGGCTGCACCGCCGCGGCGATCGGCACCATCACCGGCGCGGTCGTGGTGCTCGGCAAACGCTCGATCACCGATCTGCCGACGATCGCCATCTTCGCGGTAGCGCTCCTGCTGCTATGGAAGGCGAAAGGGATTCCCGAACCCGCCGTCGTGGCGCTCGCCGCCGTGGCGGGGCTCATCGTCTATCCGCTCGTCAAAGCCTAGGAGGCAACATGAAACTTCAGCTGGCATTCATCGCTTTTGCAGCCGCCGCGCCGCTTACATACGGCGCCGACGCCGGTTGGGACGCCGTCGCCAAGGCGATCGGCCGGCCGGGCACCGAGATGCCGGGCGGCGTGTATCGCGTGGGCTTGCCGCGGAGCGATCTCACGGTGATGGTCGACGGCGTGCAACTCAAGCCGGCGTTGGCGCTCGGCTCGTACATGGTGGCTCACAAGGGCGGCAAGGAAGCGATGGTGATGGGCGACCTCGTGCTGCTGCAGGAGGAAGTGAATCCCGTGATGAAGAAGCTGATCGAGCAAGGCATCGAGATTACGGCCATCCACAACCATGTGCTGCGTGCCACGCCGCAGGTGATGTATATGCACTACCAAGGGCATGGGGACGCCGCAAAGCTTGCCGCGGCCGTGCACAGTGCGCTCGAGCAGAGCAAGACGCCGCTCGAGGCGCCGGCCAAAGGCGCGGCACAGCCGCCGATCGATCTCGATACCGCAGCGATCGAGAAGACGCTCGGCGCCAAGGGTACGGCGAACGGCGGCGTCTATGCGTTCAGCATCCCGCGCGCCGAGCCGATCAAGGAGCACGGCATGACCGTGCCGCCGGCCATGGGCCTCGCCATTGCGATCAATTTCCAGCCGACAGGCAACGGCAAGGCGGCGATTACCGGTGATTTTGTTCTCACCGCACGAGAGGTGAACCCGGTGCTGAAGGCGCTGCGCGAGAACGGAATAGAAGTGACCGCGCTGCACAGCCACATGCTGGACGAGCAGCCGCGGCTCTTCTTCATGCATTTCTGGGCCAACGACGACGCACAGAAACTCGCCCAAGGGCTTAAGGCCGGGCTCGACAGGACGAAGCGGGCAAAGTAGCCAAAAGCAAACACGCGCGAATCACCCATCTTCCACGCCTCTCGACCATCGATCTCGCGCGCAGCCTGAGCCTCGGTGTGGTCGCCGAAGGCATCGAGGACCAGGCGAGTGCCGACCTGCTGCGCCAGCTCGCCACCTACGCGTCTTCTCAGCAGCTAGCGGCAGCGAACGGGAATGCCTTGCTGCTGGCGCTTGCCGTCGCGCTCGCAAGCGACGCGGCGCGCGTAGCGCTCTTCGCCGCGCCAGAGCACCTGCTCGGAGCCAGCTTGCGTGCAGCGCGTCTCTAGCGCGCAAGACAGGCGATCGGGTTTGTCGAGCGCGCACGCATGGCTCGTGGCGCAGCCGGAGAGCCGGTTGGTGCGCAAGAAGTCGATGCGCTTCTCACCGGCGCGAATGACCTTGATCTGCTCTTCGTCGTCATAGAGCAGGTCGACGACCTGATAGCCCGCGCCGGAGCGCCTGATGAGTTTGGCGCTCGGGTAGGTTTGTTGCTGGTCAAGCTCGGTCCAGTGGCCGAAGACATAGCCGGGCGGCGCGTCAGGCGAGTAGAGGATGCGGCGCTCGGTGTCCTGCCAATAACCTTCGATCGTGTCCGCCGGCTGGGCCAGCACGGGGCTCGCGCTCAGGCAGAGAAGCAAAGCAAGCTGTCGCATCGGCGCCTCCTTGCGA
>DASREB010000281.1:0-9507 GCA_035652275.1 Burkholderiales bacterium | reverse complement strand
CCCGAGCGCATCAACGCGCTCGGAAAGAGCATGCTCCTCGAGATCCAGCACGCGATGGACGCGTTCGAGGCCGACGCTGCGCTGCGCGTCCTCGTCCTGCACGGCGCCGGCCGCGGCTTTTCCTCCGGTTTCGACTTGAAGGAGCAGATGACGCGCAACCCTCAAGGCGCGCAGGTGTGGCGCGAGATCCTCGACCTCGACTTCGGCACCACCATGCGCTTCTGGGACTGCCCCAAGCCCACCATCGCCGCGATCCACGGCCCGTGCATGGCCGGCGCTTTCGAGATGGCACTCGCGTGCGATGTATCCGTGTGCTCGCAGAACGCCAGCTTCGGCGAGCCCGAGCTCAAGTTCGGTGCCGGCATCGTCACCATGCTCCTGCCGTGGATGGTCGGCCCCAAGGCGGCGAAGGACATCATCCTGAGCGGCGACGACTCAATTACCGCCGAGCGGGCCCTCGCCCTCGGCATCGTCTCCCGCGTCGTCCCCGAGGGCGAACATCTCGCCGTGGCGCTCAGGATCGCGCGGCACATCGCCGTCATCGACCCGGACCTCGTGCGCGACACCAAGAAAGCGTTGAACCGGAGTTACGAAATCCAGGGCATGCGCGCCGCCCTGGACACCGCGCTCGACATCGACCACGCCATCGAATCCGCCGGCTCGCCGGACAAGAAGCGCTTCATGGATATCGCACGTGAGCAAGGTCTCAAAGCAGCGCTCGCCTGGCGCGAAGCTCGGTTCAAGCTGGACTGAAAGCTCATCGGTGAGTGGCTCGCGCCGCGGGATTCGGAAATCGCACGTCATTTATTATTGGCGCCACAACGTCCGCTATATTGCGGCGATGAAACGCCTGGCACTGCTCCTGGCTGCGCTGGCGCTGGCCGCATCGACCCCGCAGGTCATGGCGCAAAGCGCGGCGGAGGACGCCGCTTACCCGAGCAGGCCCGTGCGCCTGATCATCCCGTGGCCGCCGGGCGGCTCGAACGACGTGCTGGGCCGGCTGCTCGCGCAAAGGCTGTCGGAGACGACCGGCCAGGCCTTCGTGGTCGACAACCGCGCGAGCGCCGGCGGCATTCTCGGGCAGGAGCTGGGGGCCAAGGCGACGCCGGACGGATATACGTTGACGCTCGCCACCAGCGGCACCATGTCGATCACGCCTTTCGTGTACGACAAGCTCTACGACCCGCTGACGAGCTACGAGCTGGTGACGCTGTACGCCCTCGTCCCTTACATGATGGTCGTCACCCCAACGGTCGCGGCCCGGGACGTCCGCGAGTTCATCGCGCAGGCGAAGTCGAAGCCGGGCGCCCTGAACCTCGCCTCGACGGGCACCGGCAGCATCAACCACCTGGCGGGCGAGCTTTTCAATCTCATGGCCGGCACGCAGACGCTGCACGTGCCTTACAAGGGCGGCGGTCCCGCCTTGAACGACCTGCTCGCGGGGCGCGTGCACGTCTATTTCGCGAGCGTCGCTTCGCTCATCTCGCACGTCAGGGCGGGCAAGCTGCGCGCCCTCGGCGTCGCCTCGCTCAATCGCTCGAGCCAGTTGCCCGACGTGCCGACGCTCGACGAGCAGGGCCTCAAGGGCTACGACGTCGTGTCGTGGGTCGGCATCGTGGCACCCGCGGGCACCTCCCCGACCGTCGTCAACCGGCTGCATGGCGAGATCTCGAAGATCATGGCGAGCGCCGACATGCGCGAGCGCCTTGCGTCGAGCGGCGCCGAGCCGGCGGCCATGGGCCCGAGCGAGTTCCGCACCTATCTCAAGGCGGATCTCGCCCGCTGGGGGCCGGTGATCAAGAAGGTCGGCATCAAGCCCGATTCATGAGCGGTTTTCGAACTTTCGACCGTGCGCAGCGCCTGCCGGCCGTGGCGATGGAGCGCGTCGTCGACCCGGCAGGCAGCGGCGAGGACCTGCGCGACGTCGCTGCCTGGAGCTACAAGCTGAGCGGCCGCGACGTCGACGAGCTGGTGGCCGGCGTCCAGGCGCTCCGGCGCGACGGCGTTCCCCTCGTCGACATCGGCCGCGTCCCTTTCCCCCTCGGCGCCTTTGCCGCAGTGCTCGCCGATGTCCGGCGCGAGCTCCTCGACGGACGCGGCATCGTGCTGCTGCAGAACTTTCCCATCGATCTCGACCGCGAAGCGATCGCCGTCGCTTACCTGGGAATCGGATCGCATCTCGGCCGCCACATCTCGCAGAACAAGGATGGCCACATCCTGGGCCACGTGAAGGACTTGGGCGGCGACTACTCCGATCCCAACACGCGCGGCTACATGACCCGCGCGGAAATGCGCTTCCACACCGATCCCTGCGACTATGTCGGATTGCTCTGCCTGCAGACGGCGATGAGCGGCGGCGCGAGCCGGATCGCGAGCTCCGTCAGCGTGTACAACCGCATGCTCGAGCGGCGGCCCGACCTCGTGAAGGAGCTCACGCGCGATTTCTACCGCTCTCGCGCCGGCGAATTCGGCACCGGCGAGGATCCTTGGTTCAAGCAGCCGATCTTCTCCTTCACCGACGGCTATTTCAGCTGCTCCGGCATCGGCATGGCGGTGGAAAAGGCGCAGGGGCTGCCCGGCGTGCCGCCGTACACGCCGGCGCAAAAGGACGCCATCGAGGTCTATCGAGCCACCGTCGAGGAATGCGCGCAGGACATCGATTTCCATCCCGGCGACGTGCAGTTCCTGAACAACTTCGTGATGCTCCACACCCGGCGCGAGTACCAGGACTGGCCCGAGCCCTCGCGCAAGCGCCATCTCTTGCGCCTTTGGCTGAACGATCCGCACGGCCGGCCGGTTCCCAGGGCGGAGCGCGAAGGCCGCTCCAAGGGCGTCCGGCTCAAAGGCGTCAAGCTGGTTGCGCCGCTCGACGTGGAAGCCGAAACCGGAGACGTCGCCCGATAGAAGTCCTATAGCGTCCTGCATCGGAAGATGATGCGATGCCGATCTTTCGCGCAGGCGTTCGTCGCGCTCGCAGCGTTCTAGACTGGCTCCCTTATGCCGTCATCGACCCGGGCCTGGTGCGCGACACCAAAAAAGCCTTGAACCGGACTTACGAAATCCAGGGCATGCGTGCCGCCCTCGACACTGCGCTCGACATCGACGCTAAGGGCGGCAATTCTTCAGCATGAAGATGGTAGGTCATGGCGGATTCGAACCGCCGACCAGCGGATTAAGGTTGCAGCAGTTCGCCTAAGTACCTGACTAACCGGCCTGCCGTCCCTCGCCGCCGCCAAAGGGCGTCGCGTATGGGCAGTGCCCCCCAGTGTCCGGCACTGGGGCGAGGCCGCGCTTCGGCCCGCTTCATTGTTGACATCCCCTTCGCGCGAGCCTAGTCTGATTTTCCCTGTTGCGGCCAAGGGAGTGATCGATGTGTTCGCATCGATCAGGCGCTCAACGTTTCCGACCGCGTGTTATCGAACCCTCAACGAGGAGGAGGTTGCGATGATGCGGCACCGGTTTCATTTCCTGTTCCTGGCAGCGGTTATGTTCTTCGGTTTGGAGAGCATGGCAGGCGCCGATACGTTCACGATTCACCGGACCGGCGCCAGGTGTGCCGACGATCCCGCGTGCCACAACCGCTTCCATCCCGCAATCAAGCCGGTGCTCACCGTTAAGCCGGGTGACACCGTCATCATGGAGACGCGGGATGCGTTCGACGGGCAGATCACCCGGTCCTCAACGGCGGCCGACGTGATCCCGACTTTTCTCGGCGGTCCGCTGAATCTCAACCTCGTCCACCCGCTCACCGGGCCGGTCGCGGTGCAGGGCGCTGAGCCCGGCGATCTTCTGGTGGTGCACATCGTCGACATCATCCAGGACGACTTCGCCTATACGATCAACGTTCCGGGCTTTGGCTTCCTCAGGAGCGAAGTCCCGGGTCCGGCGATTCTGCACTGGGACATCAGGGGAGACGTTGCCACTTCGCGCGATCTGCCCGGCGTCCGCATCCTTGCGGAACCTTCGATGGGTACGACGGGCATCGCCTTGTCCATCGCCAAGACCGAGGAGGTCTATCAGCGCGAGCACGAGCTCGCCGGGCGCGGCGGCTTCGTGCTGGAGCCGAACCCCGACGACGCGGTGCCGGCAAGCTTGTGCGGGCATGGCGGGACGTTCGCCAGCAGATGCCTGCGCACCATCCCCACGCGCGAGAACGCGGGGAACATCGACGTCAAGCAGCTGACCAAGGGCGGCAGGCTTCTTATTCCGGTGTTCGTGTCCGGCGGGCTTTTTTCGGCGGGCGACGCTCACTTCGCCCAGGGTGACGGCGAGATCGCCGGCACCACCATGGAGATGAACGTGACCCTGGTCGTGAAGTTCAGCCTCCGCAAAGGCGAGGCGAAGCGGCTGGGCATCACCACTTTCCAGTTCGAGCGGGACAATTTCTTCGCCCCGCCCGAGCGTGCCGTGCCCAAGCGCTTCTTCGCCACCACGGGCATTTCGGTGGATCGCGTCACTGGAAGAAACGAGAGCGAAGACCTGACGCTGTCGGCCCGGAATGCCGCGCTCAACATGATCGACCACCTGGTTCGAGCTCGCGGGCTGACGCGCCAGCAAGCCTACATGCTGTCCAGTACGGCGGTTGACCTCCACATCAATCAGCTGGTGGATGTGCCGAACTTCCTGGTGTCGGCGTTTCTTCATCTGGACGTTTTCGGCGACGGCGACAGGGGCGAAGACAGAGGCGAGGGCGGCAAGTAGAACGGGCACTCGGCTGAGGTTCAAGATGAACCGGCGCGAGTTTCTGGCGACGGCCTCTGCTTTTGCCGCGGCAGGGTGCTTTCCGCGTGCCTCGCTCGCCCACCTGGGCGCCCACGAAGGACGTTTCGCCACGGGCGGCCTGACTCTCATCAGCGGCTACAGCGCCGAGGGCCACCATCTCGTCGGCCAGGCCGTAGTCGAGCTCATTTCGCGGCATGTCCCCGCCGCGAAGCGCTCACAGCTCACCGTCGTCGCCCGATCCGCGGACACTCTGCGCTTTCTGCGAGCCGGCCATACGGACACTGCCTATGGCCGGTTCACCGTGGACCTCGCCCTGGTGGAGGGTGACGAAGCCTACGAGGCATTGAAAGGAACAGGCGCGCAGGACGCGGGCGAACTGCGGCTGCTGACGCTGCTCCCGGCTCAATATCTGCACATCGTGACGCTTAGCGGCAGTCCGATCCGAAGCGTGGCGCAGCTGAAAGGAAAAACGCTGTCCATCGGTCCCGCTCGAAGCCGATCCGAAAAGCTGGCGCTCCGGCTACTGCAGGCGATTGATCCGTCCCTCGCGACCTCTTTGCAGCCAGCCGCGCTCGGGTTATCGGAGTCGATGTGGGCGTTGGCGGAGAAAAAAATCGACGCCTTTGCGTGGCACGGGCCTGCTTCGCCGGCGCTGTTTGAGCATCTCACCAAGCTCCTTGAAATCCGCACCACGTTGCTGTCGCATGAGGAAGGGATTTCAAAACTGCGTGAAAGATACGGGCCCGCCTACTGCGCCGCGGTGATCCGGCAGGGAGCCTATGCGGGCCTCGAAAAAGATGCCCGCGTCGTCGGCACCCAGAACCTCCTCATCGGCCGGTCGGATCTGACCGTTCCCATGACTCACGACATCGTAAAAACGCTCGACTCTCATCGAGATGCTTTCGCGGGCGGGGATCGCCGACTGAGCGACATTAGCGCTGGACCCGACACCTACTTGCCCTTTCCTGCGCATTCCGGTGCCCTGAAATTCCGTGAGGAGTAGTCGAGGCGACGTCTCGGACATTTTTTCCGTACGCGCCGCGCGCTCGTTTTTAACTTTGACTCTCTGGCGTCCCCACGGGGATTCGAACCCCGGTTACCGCCGTGAAAGGGCGATGTCCTAGGCCTCTAGACGATGGGGACTGCGGCTGCTTCGAGTCGGGCTGGTGGAGGTAACCGGGATCGAACCGGTGACCTCTTGCATGCCATGCAAGCGCTCTCCCAGCTGAGCTATACCCCCAACCAAGGGGCGAAATTATAGCAAGCGCACGTTACGGATCAGCCGGATTCGGGCTCCGTCCCCGAATTCCTAGGAGGTGCAGGGGCCGGTGCGCCGCGCGCTGATGTGCGAGCGGGTGCTGAACTTCATGCCCTGCGCGTCGCCGTCGAGATTGAGATCGCCGTCGAGCGTCTGCGGGCTGTAGCGCATGTTGCCCGACCCTTGCACCGGAATGCGCCCGGTGCATTGCACGTCAAACGTAAATTCGCTCCCCGAGTCTCGCTGATTGGAAAACTGACACTCGCCGCGCGCGCCGGCGTCGCTCAGCACCTTCGCCGGGTTCGCCGCCTGCTCGGGCGTGATGCAGCGGTTGTTGACGATCGGCCCGGGCTTGGGCTGCAGGGCGCCCAGGCCGTGCGCCTGCACGTTAACGGTGAATTCCCAATTGCCGGGCTCGATCTGCGCGGCGGAGACGACGAGCGGAAAAGCGGCGGCGGCCGCGAGCATCCATTTCTGCATGGTTAGTCCTGGTCGAGATGTTGCGATAGGCGAAGAAGCACGGTTTCGCGGCCGAGGAGCTCGAGCACGGCATCGATCGACGGCGTCTGCGTGCGCCCGGTGACGAGCCGCCGGAGCGGCATCGCCACTTGCGGCATCTTCAGCCCGCTCGACTTCACGACCTCCTTGATCGCTTCTCCGAGCAACGCGCGCTGCCACGTCACGGTTGACAGGCGCGCCTTGAGCATGCGCAGCGCCTTGGCGACGTTCTCGTCCCAGTCGGGCGTACCGGGGTCGATCTCGACGGCGTAGAAAAGCATTGCCTCGTCGGCGAGCTGCTCGAGCGTGGCCGCCCGATCCTTGAGGAGCGCGATCACGCGCCGTAGCGGCGGGCCGCCCTCATTGTTCCAATTGGGTTGGGCGCCGCGACGGCGGAGCATCGGCTCGACGAGCTCGGCGAGGCGCGCCTCGTCCGCCTGCTTGAGGTACTGCTGATTGATCCAGGCGAGCTTCTCGGGGTTGAACTGCGCGGGTGAGCGCGACACGTGGGTGAGGTCGAACCACTGCGTGAATTGCTGCATCGAAAAAAGCTCGGTGTCGCCATGGGACCAGCCAAGCCGCGCGAGATAGTTGAGGAGCGCCTCCGGCAGATAGCCCTCGTCCTTGTACTGCATGACGCTCACCGCGCCGTGGCGCTTGGAGAGCCGCTCGCCGTCGGCGCCGAGGATCATCGGCACGTGGCCGAACTGCGGCAGCGTCGCGTCCAATGCGTTGAAGATGTGGATCTGCCGCGGCGTGTTGTTGACATGGTCGTCGCCGCGGATGACGTGCGTGATGTCCATGTCGATGTCGTCGACCACGACGCCGAAGTTGTAGGTCGGCACGCCATCCGCGCGCAGCAGCACGAGGTCGTCGAGCTCGCTATTTGGAAATTCGATCGGGCCCTTCACGAGGTCGTTCCAGCCGATAGTGCCGTCCTCGGGCGTGCGGAAGCGCACCACCGGGGGCCGGTCCTGCGGCGGCACGAGCCCGCGCGCTTTCGCGCGCTCCGGGCGCCAGCGGCCGTCGTATTTCGGCTTCTCGCCGCGCGCGGTCTGCTCCTTGCGCAGCGCTTCGAGCTCCTCGCGCGTCATGTAATCGTGGTAGGCGTGCCCGGCGCGGATCAGCTGCTCAGCGACTTCCCTGTAGCGCGCAAGCCGCTGCATCTGGAAGAACGGACCCTCGTCCCAGTCGATGCCGAGCCAGCGCATGCCGTCGAGGATCGCCTGCACGGAGGCCTGCGTGGAGCGCTCGAGGTCCGTGTCCTCGACGCGCAGGATGAATTGCCCGCCATGGTGGCGTGCATAAGCCCAGGAGAAGAGCGCGGTGCGCGCGCCGCCGATATGCAAATAACCGGTGGGGCTCGGCGCGAACCGGGTGCGAACAGCCATGGATGCCGGGATTCTAGTCGGCGCCGCCTTCGACCGCGTAGCGCTGCGCGCGCCAGCGCAGCATGCCGCCGGAAAGATTCGCCACTTTCTCGAAGCCGCATTTGCCGAGGATCACGGTCGCCTGCGCGGAGCGCGCGCCAGAGCGGCACACGGTGACGGTGGGCGCGCTCTTCGCGAGCTCGCCGGCGCGTGCGCTCAGCGTCCCGAGCGGGATGAGACGCGCGCCGGGCACGTGGCCGAGCGGCCCGTTGAACTCGTCCGGCTCGCGCACGTCCACGATCTGCACGTCGCGCAGATGCTCTTCCAGCCAATGCGGCTGCACTTCCCAGATCCCGGCGAACGTATAGGTGAGCGGTGCCCAGTCCGGATCGAGCGTAGTGCTCTTCTCCGGCCGCCCGCATTTCAGATTCGCGGGCACCGCGACGTCCATTTGTTTCGGATGCGCAAGCCCGAGATTTGTCATGTAGCCGACGAAGTCGGCCTCGCCGATCGACTCGGCGAGGCGCGGGTTGTAGAGCTTCTCTTCGCCGACGCTCGTCACCGTGAGGCCGCGATAGTCGTGCCCGGGATAAATCAGGCACTCATCGGGCAGCGTGAAGAGCTGGCTGCGCACCGAGCGGTAGAGCACACGTGCGTCGCCGTTCTGGAAATCGGTGCGGCCGCAGCCGCGGATGAAAAGCGCATCACCGGTGAACGCCATCGACTGGTCGTCGAGCACATAGCTGAGGCAGGCGTTGGTATGGCCGGCGGTGGGACGCGCTTCCAGATGCCTGACGCCGAACTTAACTTTCGCTTGCGGCGTCAGATAGACGTCCGCGTCTTCGGCGCCGCTCGCGGCCGACACGGCGATGCGGCTGCCGAGCTTCTGGCGCAGGAGCCAGGCGCCGGTGACGTGATCGGCGTGCACGTGCGTCTCGAGCGTGAGCTGCAGGCGCAGCCCGAGCTCTTCGATGAGGGCCGCGTCGCGCCGCGCCTGCTCGAACACCGGATCGATCAGCAGCGCCTCGCGCGACGCCGGGTCGGCGAGCAAATAGGTATAGGTCGAAGACTGCGGGTCGTAGAGCTGGCGGAATATCATCGGCGCTTTACTGTACTCTCGTCGCCCGCACCGCGGTGACAAAGCGGAAACGGAACGCTACGCTTCGCTCTTCAACGACGACGTAAAAGGAGTATCGAATGCGACATTACCTCGCCCGGCTGGTCGCTGCGCTGAGTGCTGCTCTCGCGGCAGGCGCCGCCCACGCGCAGTTCGACGGCATTTTCTTCGGTGCCGGCATGGGACTCTACAAGGCGACGATCGAGGTGCCCGACGCCTTCACCTTCGGAAATGACAAGCACATGGCCGGCCTCAACCTGAACGCCGGCTACGCACGCAGCTTCGGTCAATTCAATCTCGCCGGCGAGGTGCGCTACGCGAACGAGATCGGCAAAGTCGACGTGCCGGCGGTTGCCGCGAGCGCCAAGCTGCAGAACGCCTGGTCGCTCTCGGTGCTGCCCGGCTACAAATTCGGCAACACGGCGCTCGCCTTTGCCCGCCTTGGCTATGCGCGCGCCGAGCTCACCGGCAATTTCCTCGATCCGGATTCATCCAAGACCCACACCGGCTGGGTCTGGGGCGTCGGCGCCAAAGGCGCCTTC
>DASREB010000280.1:0-5836 GCA_035652275.1 Burkholderiales bacterium | reverse complement strand
CCCGATGCGAAAGAGGCGTACGGCGAGCTGGTCGAGTCGCTCGGCGAGCGCATCGAGGAAGTGAAGCTTTTCCCCACGGCGGCCGAGGCCTGGGATTGGCAGCGCATGATCATGGAAACGGAAATGGCGGCCAACCTGGAGCCGCTCTGGCTCGCCGGCAAGGACAAGCTCTCGGATCGCCTGCGCGGCTTGATGGAGCGAGGGCGCGAGACGCGGGCGGTCGACTACCAGCGCGTGCTGCGCGCCCTGCCGGGGATGCGCGAGAGCTTCGATGAGCTCTTCGTGGAGCGCTACGACGCAATCCTGACGCCGCCAGCGCTCGGCACCGCGCCCAAGGGACTCGGCGCTACCGGCGACCCGGTGTTCTGCGTGCTCTGGACGCTGCTCGGCATGCCGGCCGTGACGCTGCCGCTGATGCGCGGCGCGAACGGCCTGCCGCTCGGCGTGCAGCTCGTCGGCCGCCGCAATTACGACGCGCGCCTCCTGCGCACGGCGCGCTGGCTGGAGAAGAAACTGGGCTAGGCCGCCTCTCCTCCCGGACCGGCATGGACGTCAAAGAGATGGCGTAAGTAACCGACGCTACTGCTCGAAGAGCCGCATCACCGCGTGACGCAATTGCTTCAGCTGGCGCTCGAAGTTGCGGCATGCGTCGCACAGCATGAGATGCAGGCGCAAGCGCGCCAGCTCACCGACCGACATCTCTCGGTCCATCGACTGCGAAAGCAGCCGCGACGCCTCTTTGCAGCTCAACTTCATCGCTTCAACCAGCCTTTTTCCAGGCACTCGCGCAGCGCCATGCGTGCCCGGTACAGCAGCACCCAGCAATGGGTCGGCGTTATCGCGAGTTCTTTACAGATATCTGCGGTATCGAAGCCCAGGTGCTCGCGCATCAGAAAAGCCCGGCTGGTACGCACCGGCAGCGCGGCCAGGCATTTTTCAAGAGCCTGCATGAATTGCTTGTCGGCGAGCGCCTGCTCCGGCCAGCCCTGCGGCGGCTCGCGCCAGTGCCCGGTCTCGTCGAAGAGCGTGTCGATGTCCTCCACCGTGCTCTCGGCGTCGGTGGCATCGAGCGGTCGCTCGCGGCTCGAGCGACGGATGGAGTCGATGATCTTGTGCTTCAGGATGCCGGTGAGCCAGGTACGCAGGTTCGAGCGCCCGGCGAAGCTCACCTCGGCGGCGAGCGCGGCTAGCAGCGTTTCCTGCACGGCGTCCTCGGCGGCGTCGCGGTTACGCAGCTCCATCGAGGCGTAGCGCAGCAGGTAGGGCCGCTGCGCCTCGATTTGCTGACGAAAGTCGCTAGCCACGGTGCGCCGATGATACCGGCGCAGTGCTGCTTAGTCGCGATGCCCGGCGGCTAGGCGGCGGCGGCGAGCGTGCGCAGCGAATCGAGCTCGGCACGCAACCGCTCGGCCTCGCTGCGGTCGGAGAAGGCGAGCACCCAGTGCGTGATGCGGCCGTCATCGGCGCGCATGGGCGTCATGCTGAGATCGACGTGGCGCGCAGTGCCGTCCTTCGCCCAGGCCTTGAGCGCGCGGCGCGGCTGCGATTCGGCCAGCATGCGATGCACCTGCGCCTCGTCGCCGCGCAGGATCAGCGCGCCGAGCGCCCGTCCGTGGGCCTCCTCGGCACGGCAGCCGAAATAGGCCTCGAATGCGGCATTGACATAGCTCACCGGCCGGGCGGGCGAAGTGGCATCCAGGATGGCGATCGGAAAGCCGCAGGCGCCGAGCGCGCCGCGCGCCATCGCCGCGTCACCAAGCAAGCGTGCGAGAGCCGGCGCCTGTTCGCGCCGGCGGGAATCTGCGAAGCTCATGGCGCGCTTTTGCCATGATTTCGGCAATGCAACAAGTGTCCGCTAAAGGCGACAGCTAGGCAACGACGATGGCCTGGCGCGGCTCCGCCGAGAGCGAGTAGCAGTAGCGTCGCAGCCTGGCGAGATCGGCGGTCTCGATGGTCTCGCGCAGGAACTCCATGTTGCGATCGATCTCGCAGTGGTAGAGGTTCGGTCCGTCGAAGTGTGACTCGGCGTAGCGGTCGGCGGCGTCGAGCTTCTTCGCAATGCGCGTGCGGGCGACGTACTCGTAGAAGCCGGGCGTCTTGATGATGAGATCGTCGGGCGAGCTGTAGCGCACGATCTCGCGGCCATCGGCGAGCTGCTCGCGCGCGATCTTGCCCCAGACGAACTCCTCGTACAGGAACTCGCGCACCTTCTCGAGGTACATGCGATCCGACATCTGGCCGATCAGGTCCGCGGTGCCGACCATGCAGCCGATCATCCGATCGCGTGCATCGTCGACGCGGATATCCTCGAGGTCCATCTCGTAGCCGGTAAAGTGCACCAGGCGCGAGGCGAGGGGCGCCTCTGCCGCAAATCCGACTTTCGGCAGGTAGGTACTGATGAAGTCGGCGCTGCGGCTGACGTGCACTTTGGTGAACACCGCGCCGTTCTCGACGTGTCCTTCCGAGCTGCGCTTGAGATAACCGGAGTCGTGCAGCAGTGCGATCAGGATGCCCATGGTGGCGCGGCGCGGCCCGAGGCGGTCCACCGGCGCGCAGGTGCGGTCATGCCCGTCGACCAGCCGCGCCATGGCGAGGGTCATGTCGAGCGTATGCCGCAGGTCGTGGTAAAGGGTGTCGCAGCGCAGGTACCCCGGATAGCGCCCGGCGAAGAGCGCATGGAAGTCGTCGAAGGCACGTTCCACGGTGGTGAAGTCCGCCCCCGGGTAGCGCGCCGCGAATATGCGCAGCACCGCCTCGCGTACGATCGCCGGATTCTCGACGTTGACGCGGTTGGTGACGTCGTTCTGGTTCAGCCGGTCTTGCATGGCGCCGGTGGGCGGGCCGTGAACTGCCCGCAAGCGGGCCTTGCACGAGCCGCCTCCTTGCCCTCCCCGCGAAGATTATTCCCCCCGCCTAGGTCGGAAGCAAGGATAAAAGCAACGGGAGACGGCCGATAAGCCGGGTTCTGTGCATCCCGGCGAGCGTACCCGCCGGGACCGACAGCCATTCCTCTGGGCGCGCGGTCGCCCGCGCGCTCTAGCCACCTACCCGCAGGCCTCGGCCGAGCCGGCCTAATGAAGCGCCCCTTGCGGGGCGCGGCGCCTGCCTATTTGGTGTTGCTCCGGATGGAGGTTGCCGCGTTTCACCCCTCGGGTTTGAAGCCGAGGACTCGTCTCTGTGGCCCTGTTCGTCACGTCGCCGTGCCAGGGAATTACCCTGCATCCCGCTCTGCGGAGCCCGGACTTTCCTCTGTGCTCATTTCGTCTGAGCCCAGCGGCTGCCAAGCCGACTCCCGCTTGCAATTTTACGCCTCGAGGCGGAGCCTATGAACCCAGCCTGGCCCAGGAGGTGGACCATGAAGCGGCGGCTCTACTTTCTCCTCCCCGATGTCGAATGCGCGACGCGCACCGCGGACGATCTGTTGCTCGCGCGCGTCGACGATCGTCATATGCATTGCCTTGCCAAGCGCGGCACCGATCTCGGCGAGCTGCACGAGGCGAGCTACCTGATCAAGACCGATCTCATGCGGGGCGCGGGCATCGGCCTCTTTTTCGGCGCACTCGCCGGCGTGATCCTCGGTTACCTGATCGTCAACCATCCGCCGGAGGGCACCCATCCCGGGCTCGCGGCTGCGGTGCTCGCCGCGCTGGTCGGCGCGCTGCTCGGCCTGTGGATGGGCAGCATGGCGGCCACGGCGGCGCCCAATTCGCGGCTGAAGCAGTACGACAGGGAAATCAACCGCGGCAAGGTGCTGCTGATCGTCGACGTGCCCTACGAGAAGGTCGACCGCATTCGCGACATCGTCGCTTCGCGCCATCCGGAATGTGTCGCCATGGCGCAGGAAACGCGCTACCCGGCGTTCCCCTAAGCGGGTCCGCCGCGCTTCGTATCGCGGAAGTAGCGCTCATCGTCATAGAACTCGGCGCGCTCGTTGTCGGCCCAGCCCGGATAGCCGAACACCGGTAGCGGCGCCAGCTCGCGCGGGCTTGCGTCGTCGCCGCGGCTCGCGAGCCAGGCGGCCGCCGCCAGGTCGAGCTCGCCGCCCAGTGGCGCGAAGAGCGCCTTGCAGGTAACGCCCGGCCAGGGCTTGAGCGCCTGCTCCAGCACCGCGTGTCCCAGCACCACGAACCGCATCGCCTCCTTGACGCGCTCTCGCCGGTCCCAGAAAAGCTCCTTCCAGCGCAATTCGCGCAGCAGGCGGTTCAGCTCCTCATCGCCGCAGATGACGATGGCGCCGCCTTCGTCGAAGATCGTCAGCAGGTCGCGCAAGCGACCACGCTGACCGCTCTCACGCGGGATTTCCGCCGCGTGCATGGCGTTGATGCACGCCTTGGTGCGCGGAAACGCCAGCCAGCAGAGCGCATTGAACCAGTCGTGCAGGGTGTCCGGCCGCGTGGCGATCTCGCCTGTTTCGTGCACGCGCAGCTCATACGCGCTGCGTCGAGCGCCCGCTGGCACAAAGCGCACCGGTTTGCCGCTCTGCGTTCGCAGCTCGCGCGCGGCAGCCGCGCGATTCAGCGCGTCGAGCGAGTGCTCGATGCCGAGCCACGGGCGCACGGCATCGTAGATCGGGTGACTAAAGGAAGACACCACAACTTCAAGCGAGCTTCCAGGGCAGCGTATCGCCGGCGCGCAGCGGCACGAGCGGCTCGCCGCCGAAGTCGAGCGTCTCGGGCACGCGCCACTCCTCGCGCGCGAGCGTCACGGCTCCGCGGTTATGCGGCAGCCCATAAAAGTTCGCGCCGTGCTCGGCGGCGAACGCCTCGAGCTTGTGCAGCGCACCCGCTTCCTCGAAGGCAATGGCGTAGAGCTCGAGCGCCGCATGCGCGGTGTAGATGCCGGCGCAGCCGCACGAGGCTTCCTTGGCGCCGCGCGCATGAGGCGCGCTGTCGGTGCCGAGAAAAAATTTCGGGTTGCCCGAGGTCGCCGCCTCGACGAGCGCCTGGCGATGCTCCTCGCGCTTGAGCACCGGCAGGCAGTAATGATGCGGGCGAATGCCTCCCTGGAAGAGCGCGTTGCGGTTCATCAGCAGGTGATGCGCGGTGATGGTCGCGGCGACGTTGGCGCCGGTGACTTCGACGTACTGCACCGCTTCGCGCGTGGTGATGTGCTCGAGCACGATCTTGAGCCCGGGGAAACGCTCGACCAGCGCGCCGAGTGTCTCCTCGATGAACGTCTGCTCGCGCTCGAACACATCGATATCGGGGTCGGTGGACTCCCCGTGCACGAGGAGCGGCAGCCCGACTTCCTCCATGCGTTCGAGCGTATGGAAGCAGCGCGAGATGCGCGTAACGCCGGCATCGGAATGAGTCGTGGCGCCGGCCGGGTAAAGCTTGACCCCATGGACATGGCCGCAGAGCTTGGCGCGCGCAATCTCTTCCGGCGGGGTGTCATCGGTGAGGTAAAGCGTCATCAGCGGCTCGAACCCGAGCCCATCGGGCAGCTCGCCAAGGATGCGATCGCGGTAGTGCAATGCCAGCGCAGTGGTGGTGACGGGCGGCTTCAGGTTCGGCATCACCATCGCGCGCGCAAAACGCCGTGCGGTATCGGCGAGCACCGCCGCCATTGCGCGCCCATCGCGCAGATGAACATGGAAGTCGTCCGGGCGCCGGAGGGTGATGCGATCCATCTCGCCCGATTCTACTTGCGGCCGCCTTTCATCCCATCGAGCGCCTTGCGATAGAGCACGCTTTTCGGCATGCCCGTAATGCGCGCCGTGAGTTTCGTGGCCTCGCTCGGCGGCAGCGCCTCCAGCAGCACGCGGAGCACGCGCTCGGCATCGACTGCGGTCGCGGGACGCTCCTCGCCCGGCGCGAGCACCAGCACGAACTCGCCC
>DASREB010000279.1:0-2758 GCA_035652275.1 Burkholderiales bacterium | reverse complement strand
CCGCAGCGCATCGTTTCCTACGACGTCACCGTGCCGGAGACGGGCTTGCGCGCCTGGCTGCGTTCGCTTTTCAGCAGGCGCTCGCGCTAACCGGCGCTCAGCGCTGAATCTTCGCCCCCTGGATCAGTTCCGCGAGCTTCTTCATGTCGCGCTCGAGGATCGCCTGCAGCTCGGCGGGCGGACAGCCGTCGGGCTCCGCGCCGTCGCCTGAGACACGCTCGATGAAGTCCGGGCGCTTGATCACCCGCTCCACGGCGTCGTGCACGGCGCTGACGATCGCCGCCGGCGTATGCGCGGGCGCGAGCAGCCCGAAATAGCCCGTCATCTCGAAACCGGGCACGCCGGCTTCTGCCACGGTCGGGTATTCCGGCACCACGCTCGAGCGGCGGGCGGAGGTGACGGCGAGCGCCTTGAGCTTGCCGCTCTTCACATGGTGCAGCGACGAGACCATGCTTGCGAACATCATGTCGACCCGGCCGCCGAGCACGTCGGCGAGCGCCGGCCCGGCGCCGCGATAGACGATGTGCGTCATCTCGATCCCGGCGGCGCGCTTGAGTAGCTCGCCGGTGAGATGCGCAGTGCTGCCGATTCCGCTCGAGGCGTAATTCAGCTTGCCGGGATTCGCCTTGGCGTAGGCGATGAGCTCCTGGACCGAGTTCACCGGCAGCGAGGAGCGCACGACGAGCAGGAATGGCGCCGAGGCGATGTTGGTGATCGGTGCAAAGTCGCGCAGCGGATCGTACGGGCCGCTCTTGTCGAGCACCACGTTGGAAGTGAAGCTCGACGAGGCGAGGAACAGCGTGTAGCCGTCGGGGGGCGCCTTGGCGACGATGCCGGCGCCGATCGAGCCGGCGGCGCCGGGCCGATTGTCGACCACCACCGGCTGGCCGAGCTCCTCGCTCAGTGCGGGCGCGAGCGTGCGCGCCATGATGTCGGTCGCGCCGCCGGGCGCGAGGCCGACGATCAGCCGCACCGGCTTCGCGGGGTAAGGCTGCGCCAGCGCGACATGCGAAACGACGGCAAGCAGCAATGCGAACGCGCGCGGCATGTGCCATGTATACCTCACTAGAATGGGCCATGGCGCGAAACGGCTATCGCATCTTCGACTCCGATACGCACGTTGGTCCCTACATGGATGTGCTCGAGCGCTATCTCGCCCGTGATGAGCTAGCCGGGCTCGGCGCCTGGGAGCAGTTCAAGTCGAAAAGCAAAGGCCACGTCGTCTACACCAAGGGCCAGCGCCGCTATCTGCGCCGGCTCGGCACAGCGCACGCCGAGCCCGACAAGGGCGCCTACATGGCCGGCTTTACCGGCGCGAAGCGCAGCCGCGAGCCCTCGGAGCTCGGCGATCGCGATCCGGCCGAGCGCATCAAGGACCTCGACTTCGAAGGTGTCGACGTCAATCTCACGCTGCCTTCGGGATGGTTCGGCACGTGGACTGCCGGCGACGACGTTGCGCTCGAGATGGCGATGTATCGCGCCTACCACCGCTGGATGAGCGACTATTGCGGCGCGTACCCCGAGCGTCTCGGCGGCGTTATCCTCGTTGGCACGCGCGACGTGCAATCCGGCCTCGAGGAAATCCGGCGCTGGGCGAAATCTCGCTGGGCGTGGGCAGTGATGGCGTACGCACCGTATGGCGTGCCGCTCGACCACCCGGACCTGGAACCGGTGTGGGCCGCGGCGCAAGAGCACGATCTTGCGGTGGTGCTGCACACCTTCACGGTGATGCCGCCGTACGCGCCCGGTGGTCTCGACACCTGGGAGAACCTGTGGCTGCAGCGCTCGGCCGCGCATCCCTGGTGCGGCATGCGCAACATGGCGGCGCTGATCGGCGCGGGTGTGATGGACCGCTATCCGCGGCTGCGCGTGGCAACGCTCGAAGCGGGGCACGGCTGGCTGCCGTTCTGGATGACCCGCATCGACGAGCACGCGGAAACGATTGCCGCTGCGCTGCCGCCGCTCAAAACGAAGCCGAGTGGCTACGTCAAGAGCGGGCGCTACTTCCAGAGCATCGAGATCCCGGAGGGCGAGAAGCTCACCAACGCCGTGATCGATCTCGTGGGCGAGGACGTGCTGATGTACGCCTCGGACTATCCGCACGGCGAGTGCCACTTCCCGCAGTCGGTCGAGCGGGTGCTCGCCTGGGAGATGCCCGAGCGGCGCAAGCGCAAGCTCTTCTGGGACAACGCCGTACGCCTCTACGCGCGCTGTGGCCTCCACTAGCCAGCGCAAGCGGCAGCGCTTGCGCGAGTTGCTCGCGCGGCGCGATCGCGTGCTCGCGGTGCTGCATCCGCCGACGGCGGCGCTCGCGCGCATCATGGAGCAGGCGGGATGCGAGGCGGGCTTCGTGGGCACTTCCGCGGTCGTCGGCGGCTACACCGGCCTCGCGGACGTTGGCACGGCGACGATGAGCGAGTGCGTGCAGATCGGCAAATGGATCGCCGGCGCGGTCGGCTTCCCGGTGATCCTCGACGGCGACACCGGTCACGGCGGCATCATGGCCGTGCGCCGCCTGGTGCGCGAATGTATCGACGCCGGCCTCGCCGGCGTGCGCATCGACGACCAGCCGATCGAAGGCAAGCGCCGCACGCAATCTGCGGGCGTGCAGGTCGCGCCGCTCGAGCAGGCCATCGCGCGCTATCGGGCTGCCGTCGACATGCGCAACGAGTTGGACCCCTCGTTTGTCATCATGGCGCAGTGCTACGCGCGCGACGCGACCAACGGTGGGCTCGACGCGTGCATCGAGCGCTTGGCG
>DASREB010000278.1:0-8480 GCA_035652275.1 Burkholderiales bacterium | reverse complement strand
AGTCCAGTTCCTGCACGTGCCGTACAAGGGCGGTGCGCCGGCATCGACTGCGGTGTCGACCGGCGAAGTGAACTTCGCGCTGCTCAATCTCGGCTCGGCGGTGAACTTCGTGAAGGGCGGCAAGGCGAAGGCGCTCGCCGTGACGAGCGACAAGCGCAATCCGAATTTTCCGGACTGGCCTACCGCCATCGAAGCCGGCGTGCCGGGATTCAGCGAGCACATCTGGATCGGCATGGCCGCGCCGGCGGCCACGCCGCGTGCCATCGTCGAGCGCGTGAGCGCGGAAGTGGCCAAGGCGCTCAAGGCGCCCGACGTGCACGAGCGCCTGGTGCAGCTCGGCAACGAGCCCCTCGGCACCACGCCCGAGGAAGCGGCGGCCCGTATCAAGCGCGAGTTCCCCAAATATGCCGCTGCCATCAAGGCGGCCAACATCAAGGCAGACTGACCATGGGCAAGAAGATCAAGGAGTTCGTCACGCACTGGGGCCCGTCGATCGCCGACTGGGGCGACGGTACCGAGAAGCGCTTCGTCATCGAGCGCGACGAGGACGACCTGAAGAAGGGCGCGCAGGGCGGGCGCAAGATGGAGAAGATCTCGCTCAACGACATCTTCAAGGAAGGCGTGGTCACCGGCGTCGACATGGAGAACGGTTACCTGCCGCTCGTCCTCTACGCCAACGACGACATCATCATCGAGGTGGCGAACTGCGACCGCGAGCAGGGCGGCTGGCACCGCAATCTCGGCGCCGACGAGTGGGCCTTCCAGTACAAGGGCAGCCGCACGCTCAACTCGGAGACCGGGCCGATCACCATCAAGGAAGGCGAGATGACCGTGATCCCGCGCGGCGTCGCGCACCAGAACGTCGGCCACGGCCCGAACATCGAGATCACGATTTACGCGCGCAAGCCGCTTAAGCGCCTCTGCCCCACGTCGGCCGAGGAGGCGCGCCAGCGCATGAAGATCAAGGACGGCAAGCCGGTCGTGCCGCCCGTGCGGCTCGAAGACGGGAAGGGCTGAGCGGTCGCGGCAGTACCATACCGGCTCCGATCCACCCAACCGAAGAAAAGGCACCATGAACTGGTTTGCACTTGCGACTTATCGCGCGGGCAAGGCCGAGGCACCGGCCATCGTCGTCGATAACCGGCTCTACGACGCGCGCCAGGCGCTGCCGGACGGCATCGCCGGCGCGATCGCCGACTGGTCGAAGACACACACGGCGGTGCGCCAGCTCGGCGAGCAGGCGCGCGCCGGCAAGCTTGCCGCGGTGGCCGAGGGCGCGAGAGCGCTCACTGCGCCGATTCGCCCGATGCGCATCTTCTGCGCCGCGTCGAACTACATCGAGCACGCGAAGGAAATGGGCTCGGTGCTGGCGGCGAAGTCGCAGAGCAAGCCGTACATGTTCCTCAAGCTCCAGGACACGGTGATCGGGCCGGGCGACGACATCGTCAAGCCGCCCGAGACGGCGAAGCTCGACTGGGAAGTGGAGCTCGGCGCGGTCATCGGCCGGCAGGCGCGGCGCATCGGCGTCGCCGAGGCGCTCGACTATGTCGCGGGCTACACGGTGGTCAACGACATTTCGGCGCGCGACCTCAACACCCGGACCGACTATCCGTTCAAGTTCGACTGGTTCCAGGGCAAGTCCTGGGACACCTTTGCGCCGCTCGGCCCATGGATCGTGCCTGCCTGGCTGATCCCGGACCCGCAGGCGCTCGGCCTGAGGCTGACCGTGAACGGCGAGGAAATGCAAAAGGACAGCACCAAGAACATGATTTGGAATGTGCGCGAGCAGGTCAGCTACCTGTCCCAGATTCTCACCCTTCGTCCGGGCGACGTGATCGCCACCGGCACGCCGACCGGCGTCGGCATGGGCCGCGGGATTTTCCTGAAGCACGGGGACCAGGTGGAAGCCACCGTTGAGAATATCGGCACGCTCTCGAACCGCGTCGTGGACGAGAGGCGCTAGCCTTACATCCGAGGAGGAAGCATGAGCATCCGCAATGTCGTCCTGGCCGCCGCGCTGTGCAGCACGCCGGCGCTCGCGCAGGAGAAGGTGACCTACAACATGGCGTGGCTGCCGCAGGGCAGCTCGATCGGCGTGATCGTCGCCCAGGATCGCGGCTATTTCCGCGAGGCCGGCCTCGATACCAACATCGTGCGCGGCTATGGCGGCAATCGCACCGCCAACGAGCTCGACCAGGGGCAGTTCGAGTTCGCCTACGTCGACCCGATCAGCCTGATCCTCAACCGCTCCAACGGCGGCAACATCAAGATGGTCGGCGCGATCAACACGCGCTGGCCGGCGGGCGTCTGCTACGTCACCAAGCGCAACCATCCGAAATCGATCGACGACCTCAAAGGGCTGACGCTCGGCGGCGGCGCCGGTTCGCCGGTGCACAACGTGGTGCCCGCCTGGCTCGAGATGAACGGCAAGCCGCGCGACTTCATCAAGCTCGTGCGCCTCGATCCGGCGGTCGTCGATGCGTCGTTCATGGAAGGAAAGACCGACCTCGCCGAATGCTGGCAGGCGAGTAACCGCCCGGTGCTCGCCAAGCTCGCGAGCGCGGCCGGCGTGCAGGTCGGCTGGCTCAATTACGCCGACTTCGGCCTCAACGCCTACGGCAGCGGCTTCGCCACCAGCGACGCGCTGATCCAGAAGCGGCCGGAGACGGTGCGCAAATTCCTGCGCGCGTCCTATCGCGGCTTCCAGGAAGCGTTCGCCAATCCTGAAGCGGCCGCCGACATCCTCGTAAAGATGTTCCCGGCCTCCGACCGCACGATCGCGCTCGCGCAGATCAAGGAAACCGCGGACATCATGACCGATCCGCAAGCGAAGACGCAGGGGCTCGGCTACCTGCGCGAGGACCGCATGGCGGCCACGCTCAATTTCGTCGACAAGGCCTATAACGTGGCGGGCGAGGTGAAGCTCGCCGACATCTACACCAACAGCTTCCTCAAATGAGCGCCCGGCCTCGCCCGCGCAAGATGGGGCATCTGGTGCTCATGGTGCGCGATATCCAGAAGTCGGCGAAGTTCTACAGCGAGATCGTCGGGCTCGAGGTGTCGGACTGGATCGAAGACCAGATGGTGTTCCTGCGCTGCGGCAGCGACCACCACGACCTGGCGCTCGCGCAGCTGCCCAAGGACGCCGAACACTTCGACAAGATGTACAACCCGTTCAGCCGCCCGGGCACCGAGCACTTCGCCTACGAGCTCGGCTCGCTCGCCGAGGTGGAGTCGGCGGCCCGGTTCCTGAAGGAGAAAGGCGTCGAGATCGTGCGCGGCATCGGCAAGCACGGGCCCGGCGAGAACGTGTTCCTGGTGTTCCGCGATCCGGACGGCAACCACGTCGAGTTCTACTGCGACATGGTGCAGATCGGACGCGACCAGCCGCACCAGGCCAAAGTGCATCCGAACACGCTCGACGCGTTCGACCAGTGGCATTTCAAGCGCTTCGTGGTGCCGCCGCCGGACTGGGGTCCGCGCAAGTGAGATGGTGGAGGAGCGCGCGGGCAATCGTCGAGCCGGCGATCGTCTTCCTCTTGCTCGCCCTGCTGTGGGAAAAGGCGGTCGCGGTCTTCGGTATCAAGCGCTACCTCCTGCCGCCGCTGTCGGAGGTGCTCTCGACCCTGTGGCAGGCGCGCACGATGATCCTGACGGAGGCCTGGATCACGACGCGCGAGATCCTGCTCGGCTATGTGTGGGCGGTGCTCGCCGGCCTGCTGCTCGGCCTGGGCATCTTCGCCTGGCCGACGATGCGCCGCACGCTCTATCCGCTGATCGTGCTGTTCCAGGGGCTGCCGAAGGTCGCGCTGGCTCCGGTCCTCGTCATCTGGTTCGGCTACGGGCTCGCGTCGAAGGTGCTGATGGCTTTCCTCTTCGCCTTCTTCCCGGTCGTGGTCGGAACGCTCGGCGGCCTCGCCGGCACGCCCGAGCACCTGATCGAGCACTTTCGCGCCATCCGCGCCTCGCCGACCACGACCTTCGTGCGCCTGCGCATTCCGGCAGCGCTGCCGTCGATCCTCGATGGCTGCAAGACGGCGATGCCCCTTGCCGTGATCGGCGCCATCGTCGGGGAATTCGTCGCTTCGGAGCACGGCCTGGGCCACCTGATCCTCGAGGCCAACGCGAACGCCAAGAGCGAGCTGCTGTTCGCCGCGCTGATCGCCATCTCGATCCTCGCCGGAATTCTCTACGTGCTCGTAGAGCTGGCTGCGAAGCGCGTGTGGTGGCGGGCGTTGTAGCCGCGCCGCCGGCGATCCGGCTGCGCGAGGTCGGCAAGACCTTCAGCGGCGCGCAGCGTGTGCGGGCGCTCGGCGCCGTCGGCTTCGACGTGCCGCAAGGCGAGTTCACCTCCGTTCTCGGGCCCAGCGGCTGCGGCAAGAGCACGCTCCTGCGCATCATCGCCGGCCTGATCGCGCCCGACGCGGGCGCCACCGTCGAGGTCATGGCGCATGCGCAGCATGCGCCCTCCGACGACGTCGGCGTGGTGTTCCAGACGCACAACCTGCTGCCGTGGCTGACGGTGGAGAAGAACATCCGCCTCGCCGCCGAGGTGCGCCGGCTGCCCGCGGAAGAGATCACGCGGCGCGTCGAATCGATCCTGCCGGTGCTGCGGCTGGACAGCTTCCGCCGCCACTATCCGCATCAGCTTTCGGGCGGCATGCGCCAGCGCGCCGCGCTCGGGCAGATCCTCGTCCTGCTGCCCCAGGTGCTGCTGCTCGACGAGCCCTTCGGCGCGCTCGACGCGCTGACGCGCGATCAGCTCAACGTCGAGCTGCTGCGGCTTTGGCAGGACCTGCGCAAGACCGTGCTGCTCATCACGCACAGCATCCCCGAGGCGGTGTTCCTCTCCGACCGGGTGCTCGTGATGTCGGACCGTCCGGGCCGCATCGTCGAGGACGTGGCGATCGATCTGCCGCGACCTCGCGATCCGCAGGCGACCAAGGAACGACCCGAGTTCGCGCATTACGTCGTGCGCCTGCAAAAGTTGATGGGTGTGGCATGAGCGGGTTCGCTGCGCTCGCGCAACCGTTCGATCTGCGCGGCAAGCGCTTTCGCAACCGCCTGGTGCAGGCGCCGATGTGCGCCATGTACGCCGCTGCCGACGGCAGCGTGACGCCGCAGCTCGTCGAGTACTACCGCGCCCGCGCCGCCGGCGGCGCCGGCCTCGTCATCGTCGAGATCACCTTCACCGACCGCCTCGGCAGCCGTGCGTTCCACGCCCAGATCGGCGCGCACGACGACACCATGATCCCGGGCCTCGGCGAGCTCGCGGCCGCGATCCGCGAGGAAGGCGCGCTCGCCGGCCTGCAGCTCGGCCATTGCGGGCCGCAGCGCGTGGTGGCCGAGCCGCCGGTCGTGGCGCCGTCGCCGATTCCATGGACGCAGGGCAAGCGCGTGCCACATGAGCTCACCCTCGAAGAAATCGAAGTGCTGGTAGACGATCACCGCCAGGCCGGTCGGCGCCTCGCGCAAGCAGGCTTCGACCTGGTCGAGCTGCACGGCGCGCACGGCTATTTGCTGAATGCCTTCCTGTCGCCCGCGGCGAACACGCGCGCCGACCGCTATGGCGGCTCGGCCGAGAACCGGCTGCGCTTTGCGCTCGAGACGGTGCGCGCGCTGCGCGAAGGCATCGGCCCGAAGCGACTCATCTCGTTTCGCCTGAACGGCGACGACCTGCTGCCCGGCGGGCTCGGCATCGAGCAGTATCGCGAGATCGCCCGGGCGCTGGCGCAGGCGGGCGTCGACATCATCCACGTTTCGGCGGGCACCTACCGCGTCATGGAGCAGCGCATCCCGCCCATGTACCTGCCGGAAGCGCCGTTCGCGCGCTATGCGCGCCCGATCCGCGAGGCGGCGGGTGTGCCGGTGATCGCTTCCGGAACCATCCACGATCCGCAGCTCGCCGAGCGCCTGGTGCGCGACGGCGATGCCGATTTCGTCTCGATGGCGCGGCCGATGTTCGCCGATCCCGCGCTCGCGCGAAAAATAATTTCCAACGCCGTCGAGGACATCCGGCCCTGCATCCGCTGCAACACCTGCCTCGCGCGCGAGCAGGGCGGCCTGCGCGGCTACTGCGCCGTGAATCCGCGCACGGGCCGTGAGCATCGCATCCCGCCTCCGCCGGCCAGGCAGAAGACGGTGGCGGTCATCGGCGCCGGCCCCGCGGGCATCGAAGCGGCGCTCACGGCGGCCTCGCGTGGCCATTCCGTGACGCTATACGAGCGCACCGGCCGCATCGGCGGACAGCTCGCCGCTGCAGCCGCGCTGCCCTTCAAGAGCACGCTGCCCCGTTTGCTGCGCTATTACCAGCATGCCCTCGACAAAGCCGGGGTAAAGGTGGTCTTGCAATCGGCGCCGCTCCCCGAATCGGTAAACGCCGAGCATGTGGTCCTCGCGACCGGGAGCCGCTGGCCGCGCGGCGCGGGCCTATTCAGCTGCCTCGATGTCCTGAACGATCCCGACCTTGCTCCACGCCGCGTGACCGTCGTCGGCGCTAATACGATCGGCGCCGAGCTTGCCTGGTGGCTCGGGTCGCTCGGCAAGCAGGTGACGCTAGTCGAGCGCGATGCGGAATTCGACGACGACGTGAATCTGATCCAGCGGCTGGTGCTGCCCAAGGCACTGACCGAGGCCGGCGTGTCGGTGCGCTTCAACACCGAATTCGACGCGGGTAAACCGAATGGGCCCGCGGTGCTCGCCTGCGGCGCCGAGCCCGATGTTACGGCGCTCGACGCCTGGCGCGCCGCGGGCCGGATGGTGGACGTTGCCGGCGAATGCGCCGGCGCGCGCATGCTGATCGGAGCTACTACCAGCGCCTACGACGCCGCCTTGCGGATCTGAGAATGGAAAAGACCGTCTTCCTGCACTACACACAGGCCGAGCTCGACCGCAATTTCGACCAGCGCGGCTGGGTGAAGAACGCGCTCGAAATCATCGGCCGCTACCCGGAGCTGAGCAAGGCGACGCGCGCGCGCTTCGAGCACCGAACGCTTGCCTTCGGACCGGGCGAGGACGAAACGCTCGACCTCTTCCCGGCTGGGGGGACGAAAGCCCCGGTGCAGATCTTCGTCCATGGCGGCGCCTGGCGGAACTTCACCAAGGACGACTACTCGTTCCCGGCGGCGGCCTACGTGCCGGCCGGCGTGCACACAGTGGTCCTGAACTTCACGAACGTGCCAAAGGTGCGCCTGCCGCAGATGGCGGGCCAGGTGCGCCGCGGCATCGAATGGGTCTATCGCAATGCCGCCGGGTTCGGCGGAGACCCCGAGCGCATCTATCTCTCCGCGCATTCGTCGGGCGCACATCTTTCATCGCTCGCGTTGCAAAAGGACGCCTACGTGAAGGCCGCCACCCTGGTGAGTGGCCCTTACTATCTCGAGCCGGTCGTGCTGAGCGCACGCTCGAGCTACGTCAAGCTCGAGCCGCAAGAGGTCGCCGAGCTGAGTCCCGGGCTGTACGCAGAGCGGATGACCTGCCCCGTGGTAATTGCCTACGCGGGGGGCGATACCGACGAATTCCGCCGCCAGTCGCGCGAATTCGCGGCCGCCCTGCGCAAGGCGGGCCGCCTGCAGCACGAGGTCTGCCACCCCGGCGTGAATCACTTTGAACTTATGGAAAAATTCGCCGATCCGGATCACGCTCTGGTCTGCGGCATCCTGCGGCAGATGGGCATCGAAAGGAGATAGGCATGGCAGCGAGACTCAGGCACTTCGCGGTGGTGGTCGGCGACCTGGAGAAGTCGGCCAAGTTCTACGAGGGCGTATTCGGCCTGGAGCGCGTCGGCCAGGAGATGCTCGACTTCGCCGCCGCCATCTACCTCAGTGACGGCGTGATCAATCTCGCCCTGCTGAACTACTTCGGCAAGCGCGGCTCGGGCCTCGACGACGCCAAGAGCTACATCGGCGCGCACCACTTCGGCTTCCAGGTCGACGACCTCGCCGAGACGCAGAAAAGAATCGAGGCGCTCGGCGGCAAGTTTTTCTTCGACCTCGGCAACGACGCCGAGAAGGAGAACTTCGAGCGCAAGTTCAAGGATCCCGACGGCGTCATCTTCGACATCTCGAAGAAGGGCTGGCAGGGGACCCGGTAGCTTGGAGCCGGCCTGGCTCGGCATCGCCGAAGCGGGACGTCTCTTCCGCAGCGGCGAGCTGTCCCCGGTGGAGGTGGTGCGCGCGCTGCTCGAGCGCATCGACGACGTCGATTGCCGCGTGCATGCCTTCATCCGCACGACGCCCGAAGCCGCGCTCGACCAGGCGCGCCGCGCCGAAGCCGATCTCGCCAGCGGCCGCATCCGCGGCCCGCTGCACGGCATTGCCTATGCGCTGAAGGACAACATCGACGTCGCCGGGCTGCCGACGACCTGCAACTCGAAGATCCTCGCCGACAACATCGCAAAGGCCGACGCCGCCGTGGTGCGGCGCATGCGCGACGCGGGGGCGATCCTCGTCGGCAAGACGGCGATGCACGAGTTCGCCACG
>DASREB010000277.1:0-3071 GCA_035652275.1 Burkholderiales bacterium | reverse complement strand
CAGCGGGCATCGAGAAGGAGACGACGAGCGCACCGGACGTTTTCAGAAATTCGCGACGATCCATGGCGCCTCCTATGCGAGCTGGGTCTGGGCGCGCTTGATCGCGCGCAGGATCGCGACATGCGTGCCGCAACGGCATTTGAGACCGGCGAGCGCATCGCGCAGCTCGGCGTCGCTCGCCTTCGGGTTCTGCTTCAGGACCGCGGCCGCGGTCATCACCCACCCGTTGATGCAGTAGCCGCACTGCGGCACGCCCTCGGCGACATAGGCGGCCTGCAGCGGATGCGGCTTTTCCGGCGTACCCAGGCCGGCGATAGTGGTGACGGTCTTGCCGGCAACCGCGGACATCGGCAGCACGCAGGAGCGCATCGCCTCGCCGTTCACGTGCACGGTGCAGGCGCCGCACTGCGCGAGGCCGCAGCCGAAGTGCGGATTACGCAGCCCGAGGTCGTCGCGCAGCGCGTAGAGGAGCGGCATCTCGGGTTGCGCGTCCACCGACACGCGCTTGCCGTCCACGGTGAAACGATACGTCGCCATCTTTCCTCCTCAGGAAATCTCGAGGCCGATCTTACCGCACGGTCTTGACGCCAGCCTCCTGCAGGATGACGCGCATGCGTGCGGTGAATTCGTCGTAGAACTTGGCGAGCTCGGCCGCGTTCTGGTAGCCGTCCTCGAACTGGTTGTCCATTAGGAACTTGCGCCACGACGCGGTGCGCGTCAGCCGCCGAAAAACGTCTTCCCAGTAGGCGACGTTCTCGGTCGGTATTCCCGGTGGCGCGACCACGCCGCGCACCTGCGGCACCGCCGGGACATCGAAACCGGCCTCCTTGAGCGTCGGCACGTCCGGAAAGCCCGCGAGCCGGCTATCGCTCACCTGCGCGAGAACGCGCATGTTGCCCGCGCGGATGTGCTCGCCCGCCTCGGCGGGCTCGATCACCATCATGTTGACGTGACCTCCGAGGAGCGCGGCGATGCGCTCGCCCCCGCCGGGAAACGAGATGAATGCCCACCGCGCGCCGGTCGCCTTCTGCAGGAGCTGGCGCACGACGTTGTCGCGGCTCGTCACCGAGCCGCCCGACTGCTTGAGCTGCCCGGGGCGCTCCTTCGCCGCGGCGATGAAGTCGCCAAGCGTCTTGTACGGCGCGTCCGCCTTGACCGCGATGAGCGCCGGCTCGAGGACGAGGCGCGCGATCGGTGTGAGATCGCGCAATGTCACCTTGGCCTCAGCGCTCGTCAGCGGGCCGGTGAGCCAGACACCGGTGAAAAAGCCGATGGTGTTCTGATCGCCGGCCTTCTCGGCCAAATACGCCGCGGCGACCGCGCCACCGCCGCCCGTCTTGTTCACCACTTGCATGCGCACCGGCAGGAGCCGCTCTTTCTCCATCATGGTGGCGACCGCGCGCGCCAGCAGGTCGCTGCCGCCGCCGGGGCCGGTATGCACGACCACTTCCACCGGCCGCGTCGGCTTGTAGGCGCTCGCCGGCACGGCCGTCATCGCGCCGAGCGCGAGCATCGCAATGCATAGCATCTTCATTTGTTTTCCTCCTCCATGGCACGCAAGCGCCAGGCGTTCAGCCTGGCAAAAAAAGGAATCAGCAGGATAAGCGCTGCGCACGCCAGCATCACCGCGGAGATCGGCCGCGCGACGAGGATCGAGAGGCTGCCTTCCGACATCATCAGCGACTGGCGCAGCGCGCGCTCCATCGCGCCGCCCAGCACCAGCCCCAAGATGAGCGGCGCGCTCGGATAGTCGAGCTTGCGCATTACATAGCCGAGCAGGCCGAATCCCGCGAGCAGGCCGAGATCGAACAGGCTCCCCGACACGCTATATACGCCGACCACCGAAAGCCCGATGATGATCGGATAAAGCACATAGGCTGGCGCGCGCAGTACTTGGGCGAAGAGCGGCACGAGCGGCAGGTTCAGCACGAGCAGCATGACGTTGCCGATGTACATGCTCGCCACGAGGCCCCAGAACATGCTGGGGTTCTCCGAGATAAAGAGCGGCCCGGGCTTGAATCCCCAGAGAATGAGTGCGGCGAGCAGGATCGCCGTAGTACCCGAGCCCGGGATGCCGAGCGTGAGCAGCGGCACGAGGGCGCCGCCGGTCTCCGAATTATTGGCGCCTTCGGGCGCGGCGACGCCTTCGATCACGCCGGTGCCGAACTGCTCGCGCCGGCGCGAGAACGCCTTTTCCACGCCGTAGGAGATGAATGAGGCGATGGTCGATCCGGCGCCGGGCAGCACGCCGATCAGGAAGCCGATGATCGAGCCGTTGGCGAAGGCGAAGCGGCAGTCGCGCATGTCCTGCATGGTGGGCAGCAGATTGCGCAGGCCCTTGGGCACCGGTAACGCCTGCGGCTCTTCGCGCGCCTCCATGTTGGCAAGCACCTCGCCGATGGCGAAGACGCCGATCGCCACGACGACGAAGTCGATCCCGGAAAGAAGCTCCATGCGCCCGAAGGTGAAGCGCGAAGTGCTGGTAAAGGCGTCGGTGCCGATGCCGGCAAGCCACAGGCCGACGAGCATCGCGAGGAGCGCCTTGACGAGCGAGCGGCCGGCAAGCAGGACGACCATCGCGAGGCCGAGCGCCATCAGCGCGAAATACTCGGGCGAGCTGAAGGCGAGCGCGAGACGCGCAAGCGGCGGTGCGACCAGCATCAGGGCGAGCACGCCAATCGTGCCGGCGATGAAGGAAGCGATCGCCGCAATCCCCAGCGCGGCGCCGGCGCGTCCCTTGCGCGCGAGCTGGTACCCGTCGATGCAGGTGACGACGGAGGCCGACTCGCCGGGCACGTTCAGCAGGATCGAGGTCGTGGAGCCGCCGTACTTCGCGCCGTAGTAGATGCCGGCGAGCATGATGATCGCGCCCGCCGGGTTCATCAGCGCCGTCAGCGGCAGGAGCATGGCGATGGTCGCCGGCGGTCCGAGGCCGGGCAGGATGCCGACCACGGTACCGAGCAGCACGCCGACGAAGCACCACCAGAGATTCACTGGTTGCAGGGCGACGGCGAAGCCATGCAAGAGGCCGGCGGCGATATCCATCAGGGCAGTGCCACGCCGAGGGCAAG
>DASREB010000276.1:0-10041 GCA_035652275.1 Burkholderiales bacterium | reverse complement strand
GAACCAGAAGGCGGCGAAAGAGTTCCTGCGCTGGATCCACACGCCCGCCAACTACGAGAAGTGGTTCGTCTCGCAGAAGGGCTACTCCACGCCACCGACGGCGCAGTGGGAGAAGCACAAGATGTGGGACGAGGATCCGGTGATGGCGCCCTTCAAGATCGCCGGCCGCTTCGGCCTTTCGCCGGGCTACGCCGGGCCGCCGAACCGCAAGTCCGCCGAGGTACTGACGAAGTACATCATCACCGATATGTACGCGAAGAGCGTGCAGGGCATGTCTCCGCAAGAGGCGGTGAAGTGGGCCGCGGGGGAAGTGCGCCAGATCTATAGCGGTACGTAGTTCGTCCTCTTGGACGCCGCGAAGCCGGTCCACCTGCAGTTCGTCAGCCGGGGGCCGATCAGCCGGGCACTCGAGCGCGAAGGCACGCTCGCGTTCTGGCTGCTCGCCCCCACGCTGGTGATCCTGACCGTGTTCATCGCGTACCCGTTCGTCCTCGGGGTGTGGCTGTCGCTCTCCAACTCGACGGTCGGCGAGCCCGGACATTTCATCGGCCTTGCCAACTTCCACAAGATCTTCGCCGATTCGATCTTTCGCACGGCGGCGATGAACACGTTCGTCTACACCGGCGTCACCACGGTGTTCAAGCTGGCGCTCGGGCTGTGGCTGGCGATGCTGCTCAATCGCCATTTCCGCGGGAAGAGCTGGGTGCGCGCCTTCATCCTGCTGCCGTTCATCATTCCGACGGTGCTGTCGACGCTCGCCTGGAAGTGGATGTTCGATCCGACCTTCAGCGTGTTCAACTGGTTCTTCTGGAAGCTGCACATCATCAACTCGCGCATCAACTGGCTCGGCGACCCGGATCTCGCGATGGTGTCGATCATGATCGTCAACGTCTGGCGCGGCGTGCCGTTCTACGCCATCAGCCTGCTTGCCGGGCTGCAGACCATCAATCCCGACCTGCACGAAGCAGCCGCCATCGACGGCGCCAACCGCTGGAAGCGTTTCTGGTATGTGACCTGGCCGCTGCTCCTGCCCGTCACCATGGTGGTGGTGCTGTTCTCCGTGATCCAGACGTTCGCCGACTTCCAGCTGGTCTATGTGCTCACCGGCGGCGGGCCGGCGAACGCGACGCATCTCTTTGCGACGTATGCCTACCAGATCGGCATCGGCACCGGATTGCTGTCGGAAGGCGCCGCCATTTCCCTTGCGATGTTCCCGGCGCTGCTGCTGGTCGTCGTCTTCCAACTCTGGTACATCCGCAGAGTCGAAAACCGATGAATCGGTGTCAGGCACCAATTGGCCAGCCGAAATCGGTGCCTGACCCCGATTTCGCCACGCTCGCCAAATGATCGAAGGCGCGCGCTGGAAGAAGTGGCTGTGGTTCTACCTGCCGCTCGGCGCCTTCATCCTCGCGCTGCTTTTCCCGTTCTACTGGATGGTGGTCACGACGGTGCGGCCCGACGGCGAGCTCTACCGGCCGTGGAACCACCCCCTGTACTCGCCGTTCTGGACCTCGCATCCGACGCTCGAGCACGTAAAGGACCTGTTGCAGGAGACGCTCTTCAACACGTGGATGCTGAACACGATGTTCATTGCGCTGGTGGCGACGCTGATCTCGCTCGTCTGCGGCGTGATCGCCGGCTACGCGCTCGCCAGGCTCACGTTCCGCTGGGCAGGGCTCCTCGGCACGGCGATCTTCGTCACCTACCTCGTGCCACAGACGCTGCTCTTCATCCCGCTTGCCGAGATCATTCGCGACTACCACCTCGGCGACACCCCGTGGGCCCTGATCCTTACCTATCCGACGTTCCTGATTCCGTTCTGCACCTGGCTCATGATGGGCTACTTCAAGGCGATCCCGAAGGAGCTGGAGGAATGCGCGCGCATCGATGGCGCCGCGCGCTGGCAGGCGATGCTCTACATCATCTTCCCGATCGCGGTGCCCGGCATCCTGTCCGCCGGCATCTTCGCCTTTACGCTGTCGTGGAATGAGTTCATCTACGCGCTGGTGTTCCTCTCTTCCCCCGAGCAGAAGACCGTGCCGGTGGGCGTGACCTCCGAGCTGATCCGCGGCGATGTGTTTTTCTGGGGCTCGCTCATGGCCGGCGCACTGATCGGCTCGATTCCGGTGGCCTTCGTCTACTCGTTTTTCGTCGAGCATTACGTCGCCGGGGTGACCGGCAGCATAAAAGGATAAAGCGGGCTCGCATGGCGCGCGTACTGCTCAAAGAGCTGAACAAGAAATTCGACGGCACTCACGCCGTCAAGAATGTGAACCTCGAGATCCGCGACCACGAGTTCGTGGTCCTGGTCGGCCCTTCGGGCTGCGGCAAGACCACGACGCTGCGCATGGTGGCGGGGCTGGAGGACATCACCTCGGGCGAGATCAGCATTGACGGCAAAGTGGTGAACAACCTCGCGCCGATGGACCGCGACATCGCCATGGTGTTCCAGAACTATGCGCTCTACCCTCACATGAGCGTGTACCAGAACATGGCTTTCGGGCTGCGCATGCGCAAGTTCGAAAAGCCGGAGATCGACCGCCGGGTGAAGCAGGCGGCCGACGTGTTGGGCATCCACGCGCTGCTCGAGCGCCGGCCGCGGCAGCTTTCCGGCGGGCAGCGCCAGCGCGTCGCGCTCGGCCGCGCGATCGTGCGCAATCCGCGCGTGTTCCTTTTCGACGAGCCGCTCTCGAACCTCGATGCCGCGCTGCGCGTGCAGATGCGGGTCGAGCTGAAGCGCTTGCACGATCGCCTGGAGACGACGGCGATCTACGTGACGCACGATCAGGTGGAAGCGATGACGCTCGGCGATCGCGTGGTGGTGATGCGCGACGGCATGGTGCAGCAGGAAGGTGCGCCGCTCGAGCTCTACGAGCGGCCGGCGAACCGCTTCGTCGCCGGCTTCATCGGCTCGCCGGCGATGAACTTCATCGGCGTTTCGATCACCGCAAGCGGCGACGCGCTATCGGCCGAGGCGCCCGGCCTGCGGGTGCGCGTGCCGCCGCAGAAGGCGGAGCGGCTGCGCCGCTACAGCGGCCAGCGCGTGATTCTTGGCCTGCGGCCGGAGGCCCTGCGGCCGGCAGGCGCCAGCGCGCCTGGCGACTTCGCTTTCGAGGCCACGGTCGAGGTCGTGGAACCGCTCGGCTCGGAGATCCTGCTCAACGCGCGCGTCGGCGATAGTCCGGTCGTGGCACGCGTCGATCCCGCGGTGCGCACCAGCCCGCACGAACGTGTAAGGCTCGCTTTCGAGCCCGAACGCGCGCAGTTCTTCGACGCCGCCACCGAAGCCGCGATCTGAGTCTCGGCTTTCCGCTCGCCGATGCCCACCTGCATTTCTGGGATCCGCGCACCCATTACTACCCCTGGCTCTGCGATCCGCAGCCGATCCAATTCCGTTACGGCGACTACCGTGCTTTGCGCCGGCCTTACCTCCCCACCGACTATCGCGCGGACACCGCACGCTGGAGCGTGGAGCGAACCGTGTATCTCGAAGCCGAATGGGACCCGCGCGACCCGACGGGCGAGATGGATTTCGTCGCCGGCCTGCGCGCGCAATACGGGCTGCCCTCAGTCGCCATCGCGCAGGCGTGGCTCGATCGTGACGATTGTGCGGCGGTGCTGGAAGCCCATGCCCAGTACAGCTTCATCCGCGGCGTGCGCCACAAACCCCGGCCGGGGCAGATGGATGACGCGCGCTGGCGCGCTGGCTACGCGCGGCTCACGTCGCTCGGCCTGCACTTCGAGCTGCAGGCGCCGTGGCGCGAGCTCGATGCCGCCGCACGCCTCGCGCGCGATTTTGCCGATACGACGCTCGTGCTCAATCATGCCGGGCTGCCGCTGCCGGGCGAGCTCGACGGCTGGCAAGCGGCGATGGCCGGGCTCGCATCCTGCGAGAACATTGCCGTGAAGATTTCCGGCCTCGGCAATCTGGAAACGCGCGCGCAGCACCGAGTGATCCAGGCGGGGCTCGAGCTCTTCGGCACGCGCCGCGCGATGTTCGCGAGTAACTACCCGGTCGACAGCCTGCGGGCGAGCTACGACGCGATCTACGATCTCTTTAGCGAAGCGACGCTTGGCCTCTCGCAAGCCGAGCGTCGCGATCTCTTTCACGACAACGCGGTGCGCATCTACCGCATGGAGTAGCGCCATGGCAGCAAAACCTTTCACCCTCGCCTATATCGGCGTCGGGCTGATGGGCGGGCCGATGTCGCAGCGGCTCGCCAAGCTCGGCTGGCAGGTCACTGCGTACGACATCGCGCCCGAGCGGCTCGAAGCCGCGCGCACCGCTGGCATAAAAACCGCGGGCTCCGCGGCCGAAGCGGCCCGAGCGGCCGAGGTGGTGCTGCTCAACCTGCCGACCAACGATGCCGTGGTGAACGCGATGTTCGGCGCGAACGGCGTGGCGAGCGCGGTGAGCGCAAGGCAGCTGGTGGCCGACTTCTCCACGATTCCGGTGGACGAATGCCGGCGGCATGCGAAGCGGCTCATGGAGGAGACCGGCTGCCGCTGGGTGGACCTGCCGGTATCGGGCGGACCCCCGGCCTCCGGCAGCGGCGCGCTCACCGTCATGGCGGGTGGCGAGGAAGCGGACATCGAGCGCCTCGCGCCGCTCCTGCGGGACATTGCGGCGCGTTGCACGCGCATGGGGCCGGTCGGCAGCGGCCTCGGCGCCAAGATGATCAATCAGATCATCGTCGGCGTCGGCCACGCCATGTACGCGGAGGCAGTGGGGCTTTGCGCCAAGGCCGGGATCGACGCCGCGCGGATCCCGGATTGTCTCGCCGGCGGCTACGCCGACAGCAACCTGCTCAAGGCGTACTGGCCGCGCATGGTGGAGCAGGACTTCGCTCCGCGCGGCTATCTGCGGCAGCTCCTCAAGGACCTGGAGATGGTCCACGCCTGGGCCGGCACGGTAAAGGCGCCGCTGCCGCAGCTCGCGCAGGCGCTCTCGCTACTTCGCCTGGCAGCGAGCCACGGCTATGCCGAGATGGACAGCTCGGTCATCGTGAAGCTCTATAAGCCCTAGGCCTCGCGAAGCGCGCGGTTCACGCGCGGCAGGACTTCCTCTCCCATCAGCTCCATGGATCGGCGCATCGCCTTTGCGTCCACCCAATCGTGCCCGCAATAGAGCAGCGTGCCGAACGGCCCGATGTGCTCGCGGAAGGCAAGCAGCTTGTCGACCACCTGGTTCACCGTGCCCGCGATGAGCATTTGCGAGATAAGGTAATCGTCAGTGATCGCCTCGTCCGGAACCGCCGCATCGTGCTTGAAGAACGCGTTGCCGCGAGTCCGTGCCGCCTTGCGCTGCAGATTACGGAAGTAATAGGCGAACGGGTTGCCCGGTTCGCGCGTCATGCGGCGCACCGTCGCGTCGTCGTCGGCGACGAAAATGCTTTTCGCCACGCGCCAGTCCTGAGGCCGCGCCGGGCGCTCGACGCGCGCGCAGCCCTCGGCGTACTTCGGCCAGTGCGTCTTCACCACCCAGGGATGCACGAAATTCGCCGAAACCGGCGTCCAGCCGCGTTGCGCGGCCGCGGCAATGCCGTTCGAGTTCGGCAGGATGGCGGTGACCACGATCGGCGGGTGCGGCTTCTGGAAGGGCTTCAGCATGCCGCCCATGCCGAGGTCTGGCGTCCAGGTGCGCTCGGTCGTGAGCGTCCATCGCCGTCCGCGCCGGCGATAGGGCGGCTCCTCGGTCCAGAGCGCGAGCATGTGCTCCATCGCTTCGAGGAAGATCGCGTTCCGATCCTCGTCCATGGTCTGGAACATCTCGGCATCGGAGGGCAGGCCGCCCGGGCCGACGCCGAGAATGAAGCGGCCCTCGAGCAGCGTATCCACCATTGCGATCTCCGCAGCCGTCGCCGCCGGATGCCGGTTGGCGAGGTTGACGGTGCCGCTGCCGAGCTTGATGCGATGCGTATCGCGCGCCAGCGTGGCGATGAAGATCAGGCACGAGGTGATCGTCTCGGCGAGGTCGGTGACGTGCTCGCCGATGAATGCCTCCTCGAAGCCCAGGCGCTCCGCGAGCAGCACGGCCTCGCGGTCCTCGGCCAAAGTCTGGCGCCACTCACGCCCGACGGCGTGCAGCGGCATCGTGAAATAGCCGAGCTTCACTTCAGCAGCTCGGGCGCGATGAGCTTCGGCAGGATGAGCGGGATTTCGGGCCAGACGATGATCGCCGCCAGCATCAGGAGCATCGGCACCAGCATGATCATCGTGTCCTTGAGCGCGAACCTCAGCGGCACCTTGGCAACCGCGCAGGAAATCATCAGGCACAGGCCGTAGGGCGGCGTTACCAGGCCGAAGGCGAGCGACACGATGCCGATGATCGCGAAGTGGATCGGGTGCATGTTCACCGACGCGGCGAGCGGCTGCAGGATCGTGCCGACAATGATGATCGCCGGGATGGCGTCGAGGAAACAGCCGACGACCAGGAATACAAAAGCGATGAAGAATCCGACGCCCGTGATTCCCATTCCCCAACTCGTCACGTTCGCGAGCAGCGCTTTCGGGATCTGGTAGTAGGCGAGCAGCCAGCCGAACGCGGAGGCGGTGCCGACGCAGAAGAGCGCGACCGATGCAAGCCGCCCGGTGTCGGCGAGCGCCTGGTACAGGTGCCGCATGTCCATCTCGCGATAGATGAAGATCGATAGCACCGCGGCGTAGATCACCGCGACGGCGGCCGACTCGGTGGCGGTGAACCAGCCGAGCAGGATGCCGCCGACGATGATGAACGGCGTGAAGAGCGCGGGAATGGACTGCCACCCGGAGAGCAGGAACTCGCGCAAGGTCGAGCGCGGATACACCGGATAGTTGTAGATCTTGGAATACACATGCACGGTCACCATCTGGGCGGCGGCGATCAGCAGCCCTGGCAGGATGCCGGCGAGATACATGGCGCCGATCGAGGTCGAGATCACCCCGCCCCAGACGATCATCAGGATCGACGGCGGGATGATCACGGCGAGCACCGCGGACACGGCGGTAATGGCAATCGAGAACGAGAGCCCATAGCCCTCTTTCACCTGCGCCTCGATGAAAATCTTCGACTGGCTCGCCGCATCGGCGGTCGACGAGCCGGAGATGCCGGCGAAAAAGACGGACAGCAGCACATTGATCTGCGCCAGGGCTCCGGGAAAGTGCCCGACCATGGTGCGCGAGAGCCGTACCAGCCGATCCGTGATGCCGCCGACGTTCATCAGGTTCGCCGTGAGCAGAAAGAACGGCACCGCCAGCAGGATGAAGGAGTTGTAGGCCTTGAAGGTCTCGTTGAAGAGCATCATCGGCGACAGTCGCTCTTCCAGGAGCACGATCGGCAGGCAAGCGAGTCCGAGCGCGAAAGCGACCGGCACGCGCAGGATGAAAAGCGTGAAGAACACGCCGAAGAGCAGGATCGCCGCCTGGCCCGGGCCGAAGGCGACCGAGCTCATGCGCGCAGCACGCGCCAGCTCTGCACGAACGACTCACCGAGGAATAGCACCCAGGTGAAGCCGGCGAGCGGCCAGGCGACGAAAATCCAGGGCATCGGCAGCTCGGCGAGCTCGGAGCGCTGGTCCCAGCCGAAGCGCACGAACTGGATGCCCCACCAGACGAACACCAGCGCGAAGATGAGCACGAAGAGGTCGCTCACCATGCGCAGGAGCGCGCCCGCCTTTGGCCCGAGCTCGGGCCAGACATCCACCTCGAAGTGGCTGTGCTCGCGGATGCCGATCATGGCGCCGAGCATCACCATCCAGATGAAGAGGAACCGACTCAGCTCCTCCGTCCAGATCCAAGAGGGGATCAGCGCGGTGTAGCGCGAGATGATCTGCAGCGTCACCGGCACGATGAGGACCGCGACGCTCGCGACCATCAGCCAGGTGAGCAGCGCGTGGTACCCGTCGATTATTCTTTTCATGGGCACAAAAAGAGGAAATCGGTGTCAGGCACCGATTTCCCCGGCGATTCCCTTTCCAGCAGTATTACTTGATGGCGTTGATCTTAGCGAAGATCTGGTCGGCGCCGATCTCCTTGGCGTAGCCCTCGATCACCGGATCGACGGCTTTTTTCAACTGCGCACGCTCGGTGAACGCGACGCGCTTCAGCTTCCCCGCTTTTTCGAGCGCCTGGAGCTTCTGTTCGTCCTCGCTCGACTCGATCTGCCGGCCATAGGCGCCCGCTTCCTTGCCCGCACGCAGCACTGCCGCCTGCAGTCCCTTATCGAGCGTGCGGAAGGTCTTGCCGGAGAAGCAGAGCGGCCGGATGGTGATCGCATGCTGCGTCACGGCGAGATTCGGCCCGACCTCGTAGAACTTCATCTGCTCGACGCCGGCAGCCTCGTTCTCGCCCGCCTGGATGACGCCGTTCTGGATGGCGTTGTAGATCTCGTTGTAGGCGATGACGGTCGGCGCCATGCCGGCGGCGGCGAACGTACGGCTCCAGATCGGCGCGCCCTGCACGCGGATCTTGAGCCCCTTCAGGTCCGCCATGGTGTGGATCGGCTTCGTAGCGAAGATGTTGCGCGTGCCGCCGCCCGCGTAGCCGATCAGCATGACGTCGGCCTTCTGCGCGATCTCGTCGGCAATGGGTTTCAGCAGGTCGGCGTCGAGCACCTTGTTCCAGTGATTGAGGTCGCGAAAGATGAACGGCGCGTCGATGAACGGCGCGGCGCGCGAGAAGGTCGACATGTGCGCGGGCGAGACGATCGCGTAGTCGACCGCCTTGCCCTGGTTCATGTAGGCAAAATAGTCTTTCTCGAGGCCGAGCTCGGAGTTCTTGTGCAGCACGAAGTTGATCTTCTTGCCGGAGTACTTCTGCACCAGCTCCTCGAACTTGACGAGCGCCTTGGTGAAGGCGTGGTCGTCGTTGAACTGCGAGGCGCCGTGCCAGGTCTGCGCTCCTGCGGGCAGCGAGAGCGCCGCAGCCGCCAGCGCAAGCGCGAGCTTCTTCATCATGCTTTCCCCTCCTCCTTGACGGTGATGCGCCAGAGTGTACGCGGATCGTCGGGGTCGGTGAGCGTCGCGGAATGCAGGAGCGACGCGTTGTCCCAGATGACTACGTCGCCCACGCCGTACTTAAGGCGGTACTGATATTTTTGCTGCGTTGCATGGCGCTTAAGCTCGTCGAGCAGTCCGAGCGCCTCGTCCTCAGGCATGCCGTCGATCGCGAATGAGCTTCCCGACACGGCATAGAGCGCCTTGCGCCCGGTGATCGGATGGCGCCGCACGACGGGATGGCGCACCCACTTCATCTTGTTTTCCTGCTCCTCGGTAAGGACAGAGGCCACCGTGCGCGAGCTCTTGTTCAGATCGTCGCGATTGCCATAGTGATGCAAGGCGACGAGCGGATCGATGCGCTTCTTCATCGCCGCCGGCAGGCCGTCGTAGGCGCTGTATTGGTCGGCGAAGAGCGTGTCGCCGCCTTGCTTCGGCACCTCGATCGAATAGAGCAGCGTCGCGCGCGCCGGGATGTCGAGATACGAATAGTCGGTATGGAAGTACGTCCCTGCATCGGCGAGGCCGACGGGCTTGCCGTCCTGCTGGCGGTTGGAGAGGATCAGGATGTCCACATGCTCGGGATGGTGGAACTGGTTGATGACATGCGGCTCCGGCCGGCCGAACTGCCGCGCGAAGTCGAGGAACTCACTCGGGCGCAGGCGCTGCGCGCGAATGACCAGGAGCTGGGCGGCGAAGAATGCGTCCCAGATCTCGCGAAACGGCCGCGCCATGCTGTCCGTTTCCATGCCGAAGCTGCCGAGCTTCCTCACAGCTTCAACCTTGGCACGTCCAGCCATTTCTTCTGCCGCCAGCTCTGCAGCCCGAGCTCGGCGAGCTGCACGCCCTTCGCGCCCTCGAGCAGGTTCCACCGGAAAGCGCCTTCGCCGGCGACGTGCTTGAGAAAGAGCTCCCACTGCACTTTGAACGCATTGTCGTAATTGCCCTGCGGCACTTCCCGCCAATTTTCGTAGAAGTTGATCGGCTGGGGTATATCGGGATTCCAGACCGGCTTGGGCGTCTCCGCGTAAGACTGGGTGAAGCAGCGCCGAAGCCCGGCTACCGCACT
>DASREB010000275.1:0-4443 GCA_035652275.1 Burkholderiales bacterium | reverse complement strand
AGTGGACGCCCGTAGTACGCGCCGCAAAGCTCGAGCGAGGAGGAAAGTAACCATGGCTGACGCAAAGCAGCCGGATCTGCTGATCAAAAACGTCCGCGTGGTGCGGCCCGGGGAAAGCGCGCCACGCGAGGCTGACATCGCAGTGCGCGACGGCAGGTTCGCGCGCATTTCACCGAACCTCGGCGCCGATGCGAAGACCGTTTACGACGGCAAAGGGCGCCTCGCTTTCCCCGGTGTTGTCGATGCGCACATGCATACCGGTATCTACGCGCCGCTCGCGGAGGATGCGGTGAGCGAGAGTCGCGCCGCAGCGCAGGGCGGCGTCACCTCGAGCCTGAATTATTTCCGCAGCGGCCAGTACTACCTGAACAAGGGCGGTCCGTATCGGGACTTCTTCCCCGAGGTGCTGCGGCTCTCCGACGGGCGCTTCCACGTCGACTTCGGCTACCACCTCGCACCGATGGACTCGACGCATATCCGTGAGATCCCCGAGCTCGTTGAGCGCCATGGCGTCGCGTCGTTCAAGATTTTCATGTTCTACGGCTCGCATGGCCTGCATGGCCGCTCCGATAGCCAGCGCGACTTCCTGATGATCGGACCGGAGGAGCGCTACGACTACGCGCACTTCGAGTTCATCATGCGCGGCGTGCAGGCGGCGCGCGAGCGCTTTCCAGCCAAGGCTTCGCAGATCTCGCTCTCGCTGCATTGCGAGACGGCAGAGATCATGACGGCCTATACCAAACGGGTGGAGAGCGAGGGCAAGCTGCAGGGCTTGCCCGCGTATCACGCCGCGCGCCCGCCACATTCAGAAGGCCTGGCGGTGTTCATCGCCTCGTACCTGGCGAATGAGACGGCGCTGCCGACCATCAACCTGCTGCACCTCTCCTCGCGCAAAGCGCTAGAGGCGGCGCTCAAGATGCAGGAAGTCTTCCCGCACATCGATTTCCGGCGCGAAGTCACGATTGGTCATCTGGTGCTCGACGTCAATTCCAGCGCCGGTGTGCTCGCCAAGGTAAATCCTCCCATCCGCCCGCGCGAGGACGTCGAATATCTGTGGCAGCAGCTCCTCGCCGGCAACGTGGACTGGGTGGTCAGCGACCACGCTTGCTGCCGCCACGAGACCAAGGCAGCGAAGAACGCGCTCGGCAACATCTGGCTCGCGAAGTCCGGCTTCGGCGGTACCGAATACTTGCTGCCCGCTCTCGTCTCCGAAGGCGCGAAGCGCAGGCTCTCGTATAACCGCATCGCCGAGCTGACCAGCCACAATCCCGCGCAGCGCTTCGGTCTCAACTCCAAGGGCGACATCGCCGAAGGCAAGGACGCGGACCTGGTGCTGGTCGACCCGCAAGAGAGCTGGACGATTCGCGCCAAGGACTCGGAGTCGACGCAGGGCTACACGCCGTTCGAAGGCATTGAGCTCTCCGCGCGCGTGAAAGCCACTTTCCTGCGCGGTCAGCTGGTCTGCGAGAACGGCAACGTCGTCGGTAAGCCGGGAGGCCGCTACCTGCATCGCCCGACGGCTTGAAGCTTCCAGTCGTCATCGTCGGCGCCGGGGTCTGCGGGCTGACCGCGGCGCTCGCCGGGCGGGATGCGGGCGCGAAAGTCATCATTCTCGAGCGCGCCGCCAGCCCCATCTGGCGCTATCTTTCCGGCAATGGACTCCTCAACGCAATCGGCCTCGGTGCCATCCCCGGGCGCTCGGCCGCGCAATTTGCGCTAAGCCATGGGAATCGTTGACGGCCTGGTCGGCGCGATCGGCAACACGCCGCTCATTCGGCTGCGCGGACCTTCGGAGCTCACCGGCTGCGAGATCCTGGGCAAGGCCGAGTTCCTGAATCCTGGCGGCTCGGTGAAGGATCGCGCTGGGCTGTTCCTCATCCTGGATGCGGAGCAGCGCGGCGTGCTGAAGCCCGGCGGCCTGATCGTCGAAGGCACGGCCGGCAACACCGGCATCGGGCTCGCATTGGTCGGCAACGCGCGCGGCTATCGCACGCTCATCGTCATCCCCGACACGCAGAGCCAGGAGAAGAAGGACATGCTGCGCCTTTGCGGCGCGGAGCTGCGCGAAGTGCCGGCGGTCCCGTACAAGGACCCGAACAACTACGTGCACGTGTCGGAGCGCCTGGCGAAAGAAATGGGCGCCTTCTGGGCGAACCAGTGGGACAACACGGCGAACGCCGACGGTCACTATCGCAGCACCGGGCCGGAGATCTGGCAGCAGACTGGCGGTCGCGTCGACGGCTTCACCTGCGCCATCGGCACCGGCGGCACGCTGGGCGGGGTGAGTCGCTACCTGAAGGAAAAGAACCCGAAGGTGCGCATCGCTGCCGCCGATCCGCTCGGTGCATCGATGTACAGCTGGTTCAAGCGCGGCGAGCTCAAGGCCGAAGGCTCATCGATCACCGAAGGCATCGGGCTCGGTCGCGTGACCAAAAACGTCGCTACTGCGATCGTCGATGATGCCTACCAGATCCCGGACACCGAGGCGCTGCCGATCATTTTCCAGCTGGCGAAGCGCGAAGGCCTGATCCTCGGCGGCTCGAGCGGCATCAATGTCGCCGGCGCCATCCGTCTCGCGCGCGATCTCGGCCCGGGCCACACGGTGGTCACCGTCCTCGCCGACGCCGGAACGCGCTACCAGTCGAAGCTCTTCAACGCCGCCTTTCTCAGGCAGAAGGGCTTGCCGGTGCCCGACTGGCTCAGCTAGCGCCTTCGACCACCACCATGTGGAAGTCGCAGGCGCCCAGCCGGTGCTTGCGCGCTTCCTGGTATTCGGGCGAGTGGTAGAACTTCTTCGCCGCCTCGACGTTGGGGAATTCAGTGACCACGATGCGCTCGAACGGGATGTCGCCTTCGAGCGCATGTTTCTTGCCGCCGCGCACCAGGAAGCGGCTGCCGTGCTTCGCGTTCGCGGGACCCGCGCGCTTCGCGTACTCCTGGTACTTCTCGGGGTTGGTGATGTTGACCATGGCGATGATATAAGCGGGCATCGGTTTCTCCACGAGGGCTAAATGGACCTGCAGCTGAAGGGTAAAACAGTCTTGGTCACCGGTGGCTCCAAAGGTATCGGCCTCGCCTGCGCAAAGGCCTTTGCGGCAGAAGGATGCCGGCTGCACCTCGCCGCGCGCAACCGCGAGCGGCTGGACGAGGCGGCTCGCGCCGTTGGCGGCGCTAGCGTCCATGCGGTGGATCTGCGCGACGGGGCGGCGTTGCGCCAGCTCGCACGCGACTGCGCGGAGGTCGACATCCTGGTGAATAACGCCGGCGACATTCCCGGCGGCACGATCGAGACGCTGGATGAAGCGAAGTGGCGCCACGCCTGGGAGCTCAAGGTGTACGGCTTCATCAATCTCACGCGCGAGCTCTATCCCCGCATGAAGGCGAAGAAAAGCGGCGTCATCGTCAATGTCATCGGCATGGCCGGCGAAACCCATCCGTTCGAATACATCTGCGGCGCGACCGCCAATGCCGGCCTCGCGGCATTCACCAAGGCGATGGGCAAAGGCTCGCGCGAGCACGGCGTGCGCGTGGTCGGCCTGCACCCACCCTCGACTCGTACCGACCGCATCATCACGCTGATGAAGGCGGCGGCAAAGGCCAAGTGGGGCGACGAGAGCCGCTTCGAAGAGCTGATGGGGAACGTCATCGAGCCCGAACAGGTCGGCGACACGGTGTGCTTCCTCGCCTCGCCGCGCGCGGGCCAGCTTTCCGGAGTCGTGCTGAATCTCGGCGCGTGAGGAAGCTTCGCTGGACGCTCGTCGCGCCCATCGCAGCCTGCCTGGTCCTCGCGCTCACGTGGCATCGTTCGCTCGGTTGGCTGCTGCTCGCGATCGTCGCGGCGGCGCTGATCGCGGCCGTGTTCGCCGCCGTGCATCACGCGGAGGTCGTGGCGCACCGTGTAGGCGAGCCGTACGGCACGCTGATCCTCGCGCTCGCGATCACCGTCATCGAGGTGGCGCTCATCGTGTCGCTGATGCTGTCGGGCGGTCCGGGTGCAAGCGAGCTTGCGCGCGACACGCTCTTCGCCACGGTGATGATTGTGTGCAATGGCGTGGTCGGTCTTTGCCTGCTGGCCGGGTCGCTGCGGCATCACGTGCTCGAGTTCCGAGCCTTACGCTCACCACCCCCGGACCGGAGTACTCGACTTCGCAGCTCGCCCTTTGCCGGCGTAATGTCCCTCGCGCTGTACGCGGTCATGGTGTTCGTGCAAACCGTGCGGCACCGCGACTACTTCCTGCCGGTCGGCGTGGCCGGCGAGGAGCACGCACCGCCCTAGCGCGTCCGCCGCCGTGACGAGCCTAATCATGCTGGTGCTCTCGCTCATAGCAGTGATCGGGCTGGCAAAGATGCTCTCGCCCGGCATTCGCGCGGCGGTCGACGCCGTGTCGGCCCCGCCAGCCGTCGTGGGCATCGTCGTCGCGCTGCTCGTGCTCCTCCCGGAGA
>DASREB010000274.1:0-13134 GCA_035652275.1 Burkholderiales bacterium | reverse complement strand
GCGCTCTTGAAGACCGAGACCGAGCGCTGGGGGCGCTACGTCAAGCTCGCGAAGATCGAACCCCAATAATCGGGGTCAGGCACCAATTACCGACAGCGAACCGGAATTCAGTTCTCCGACCCGGAAGTCGGGGCCGGGGTTAGGTTGGGCGTGCTGCCCCAGACGGCGCCGTCGACGATGGGACGGCTCGCGGGCGCAGGCGCCTGGTCGAGCGCGGCGCTCGACGCCGTAGCGCTGGCCGGCGCGGCGGGAGGAGCGCTGCGCGGATCGACGCCAACCTGTGGACGTGGATCGGCCGGTTGCGGCCGCGCGCCGAAGGCGTTGCCGCCGACGTCGCTGAGCGCGCCGCTGCTGCTCATCGTGCCGGCGGGGCTCGTCGAGCCCAGGCGCAATTGCGCGAGGGCACTGGTCGCGGCGCAGGCGAGGCACACGGTGATGATGATTCGAGCTCTCATGCGCCATTGATAGCAGAGGCGCGGCGCGCTTCACCACACGCGCCGTGAGCCGGCAGGACTACCAAGAACGTGGGATTTTCAGGCGGCGCGCGCCGCCGCAAGATGTGCGCGCCTGCATACCACGGAGGGAGACATGAAGAAGGCATTGCTATGTGCGGTAATCGGCGCAGCAGTAGCGCCATGCGCGTTCGCGCAGGAGAAGGGTTTCTATGCCGGCCTCTCGCTCGGTCAGTCGAAGTTCAAGGACGCGTGCGGCTCGGAGCCTGAAGTGAGCGTGACGAGCTGCAAGGACAACGACACGGCCTGGAAGATATTCGGCGGCTACCAGTTCACGCCGAATCTCGCGCTCGAGCTCGGCTACAACGACTTCGGCAAAGCGAAGGGCAGCGCGAACTTTGCCTTCGCCAATGTGCCGTTCCCCGGCACCACCGCAAGCGGCACCGCCGACGTCTCGGCCGAGGCGACTGCCTGGGAGCTCACCGGCATCGGCTCCTGGCCGCTCGCCAATCGCTTCTCGGTCTACGGCAAGCTCGGCGTCTATTACGGCGAAACCAAGGCCACGGTGAACGGCACCATCACCAGTCCGCCCGCGGGCGCGTTCGGCGGCTCGATGAAGGACACCAACACCAACCTCACCTTCGGTTTCGGCGCGCGCTACGACATCACGCACAACATCGCCGTGCGCGCCGAGTGGCAGCGCTTCAGCAAGATGGGCGGCGACGACGTCGGCAAGGCGGACGTCGACGTGCTCGCGATCGGCGGCCTCTACCGCTTCTAATTGGCGCTTCTAATCGGTGTCAGGCACCAATTAACCGATCAATCGGTGTCAGGCACCAATTAAACGAGGAAATCGGTGCCTGACCCCGATTAACGTTCGACGATCGCGGTGACGCCCATGCCGCCGGCCGCGCAGATGGAGATGAGCGCGCGGCCGGCGCCGCGTTCGGCGAGCTGCTTGGCGGCGGTCATGACGATGCGCGCGCCGGTGGCGGCGAACGGATGGCCGAGCGCGACGCTCGAGCCCTTCGGATTGAGCTTCGCGCGCTCGATCGAGCCGAGCGGCGCGTCGCGCCCCAGGCGGTTGCGGCAGTAGCTTTCCGATTCCCAGGCCTTGAGGGTGCAGAGCACCTGCGCGGCGAACGCTTCGTGGATTTCGTAGATATCGAACTCCTGGAGCGCGAGCCGCGCGCGATCGAGCATGCGCGGCACCGCGTACGCCGGCGCCATCAGCATGCCCTCCTTCGGCCCGGCCATGCCGACGAAATCGACCGCTGCGGTCTCGGCAAAGGTGAAATAGGCGAGCGGCTCGATGCCGCGCTCGTGCGCCCAGTGCTCGCTCGCGAGGAGCACGCATGCCGCGCCGTCGGTGAGCGGCGAGCTGTTGCCGGCGGTGAGCGTGCCGGCGGGCGACGGATCGAACGCGGTACGCAGCGACCCGAGCTTCTCGAGCGACGTGTCGCCGCGCACGTTGTTGTCGCGCTTCAGATCGTGGAATTCCTGCACCCAGTCGGCGAAGAAGCCCGAGAGCCACGCCGCCGCCGCGTTCTTGTGGCTCGCGAGCGCGAGCTCGTCCTGCTCCTTGCGCCCGATCTGCCACTCCTTCGCCATCTCCTCGCAGTGCTGGCCCATCGAAAGCCCGGTGCGCGGCTCGGCGATCCCGGGATGGATCGGCGCGAGGTCCCACGGCCGCAGCTCGCCGATGGTGCGCAGCTTGGCGGTCCAGCTCTTGCCGCGCGAGAGCGCGAGCACGCTCCGCTGCAGGTTGCGGCTGTAGGAAAGCGGCACATCGCTCGCGCTGTCCGCGCCGCCGGCGATGGCGCAGTCGATCTCGCCGCGGTCGATGCGGTTCGCGAGCTGCGCCACCGCCGAGAGGCTCGTGCCGCAGGCACGCTGCAGGTCGTAGGCCGGCGTCGTGGGATGCAGCCCGCTGCCCAAGGTGGCCTCGCGCGCGAGGTTCCAGTCGCGTGAGTGTTTGATCACTGCGCCGGCGGCGACCTCGCCGAGCCGTTCTCCCTTCAACGCATAGCGGTCCACCAGCGCCTTGAGCGCCGCGGTGAGCATGTCCTGGTTGCTGGCATCGCTGTAGGCGCCGTTTGCGCGCGCGAACGGGATGCGCGCGCCGCCGATGATCGCTACTCGCATGGGGTGATCCTTTCTTCGGGCGCGAGCTTACGCTAAGCTGCCATCGCGGCAACCACAGGGGAGGCCACCATGCGCCGCAGCTCGCTTTTCACCACGCGTATCACCACGCTTTTCTCCATCTTGTTCGCCGCGGCTGCCGCGCGCGCCGACGTCGTCACCGACTGGAACCGCATCGCCGTTCCCATTGTGACGGGCTACAGCCTGAGCGCGCCCTCGTATCGCGACCTCGCGATGGTGCACATCGCGATGTACGAGACCCTCAACGCTTTCGAGCCGCGCTACCAGCCGTATCGCCACAAGCTCGAGGCGCCGGCGGGCGCCTCGCAGGACGCGGCGGCGGCCGTCGCGGCGGCGCGCGTGCTTGCCCGCCTGCATCCCGATGCCGCGCCGAAAGTCGAGGCCGAGCTCAAGCAGTACCTCGCGCCACTCGCTGACCGCGCCGGCGGACCGGCGGCGCTCGAAGCGGGCGCGGCGTTCGGCGAGAAGGTCGCGGCGCTCGTCCTCGAGATGCGCGCGAACGACGGCTCGAACGCGCCCGACAGCTATCGGCCGCGCGCCGCGCCGGGGATCTACATCCCGACCGCCCCGGTCAGCCTGCCCTACTGGGGCAAGGTCACGCCGTTCACGCTGAAAAGCACCGCGCAGTTCCGGCCCGGCCCGCCGGTGGATCTGAAGAGCCAGGAATGGGCGGCGAATTACAACGAAGCGAAGCAGTACGGCAAGGACAGCAAGACACGCACGCCCGAGCAGACCGAGACCGCGCGGCTGTGGCTCTATACCGGGCCCGCGACCTTCTTCCCGCTCGCGACGCAGCTTTCCACGGCGAAGGGCCTCTCGGTGCAGGAGAACGCGCGGCTCTACGCGCTTCTCGCCATGGCCACCGCGGACGCGATGATCGCGGTCTACGAGGCGAAATATCACTACGAGTTCTGGCGGCCGGTGACCGCGATCCGCAACGGCGACCGCGACGGCAATCCGCAGACCGAGCGCGAGGCGACCTGGGAGCCGATCGGCCCGACGCCGCTGCATCCCGAGTATCCGTGCGCGCACTGCATCGTCGCCGCCACCGCGGGCACGGTGCTGCAGGCGTTCTTCGGCACCGGCACCGTGCCCGAGTTCAGCCTCAGCACGCCGACCGCGCCCGGCGTGGTGCACAAGTGGACGCGCATCGCGGATTACATCCAGGAGCCGTCCAACGCGCGCATCTGGTCCGGCATCCACTACCGCTTCTCCACCGTGGTCGGCGCCGACATGGGCCGCAAGATCGGCGAGCAGGCGGTGAAGGAGTATCTGCGGCCGCTATAAGATGGAGCCGTGCTTGATCTCCTGATCAGGAACGGCGCGCTCGTCGACGGCACGGGCGCGCCGTCGCGGCGCGCCGACCTCGGCATCGCCGGCGGGCGCATTGCCACCGTCGGTGAGGTGACCGACAGCGCGAAGCGCACGATCGATGCGAGCGACCTGGTGGTCGCGCCCGGCTTCATCGATCCCCACACGCACTACGACGCGCAGATCTGTTGGGACGGCGCGCTCACGCCCTCCTCCTGGCACGGCGTCACCTCGGTGGTGATGGGCAATTGCGGCGTCGGCATCGCGCCCTGTCGCCCCGCGGCGCGCGAGATCGCGATGCGCGACCTGGTGAACGTCGAAGCGATCCCGTTCGAGGTGCTGAACGCGGGCATCACCTGGGACTGGGAAACCTTCCCGCAGTACATGGATGCCGCGGCGCGCCGCAAGCCCGCGCTGAATCTCGCGTTCCTCGCGCCGCTCACGCCGCTTCGGCACTACGTGATGGGCGAGGCGTCGCTGGAACGTGCGGCCACGGCCGATGAGATGCGCGCCATCGCTCGGCTCCTCGCGCAAGCGATGGACGCCGGCGCCTTCGGCTTCTCGAGCACGCTGCTCAACCAGCATCTCGGCTACCAGGGGCGGCCATTGGCGTGCCGCAATGCCAGCCGGGATGAGCTGCGCACCTATTGCAATGTGCTGCGCGAGCGGCGCAAAGGCGCGATCGAGTTCGCGATGACCAGGCAGATCGGCGTGATGGACGACGCGGAGCTCGAGCTCCTCGATTTCATGCTGGAGGAGAGCCGGCGGCCGATCACCTTCATCGCCATGTTCGACCGCGACGACATCCCGGAGGCGCTGCGCACCTCGCTTGCGAAAAGCGCGCCGCTGATCGCGCGCGGCGCGCGGCCGCAGACCTCGCCGCTGCCGCTGACGCGCGAGATCAACATGAGGAATCCCTTCTCCTTCGCCGGCTTCCCCTCGTGGAAGCGGGCGTTCCAGGACAAGTCGAAGGAGGCGCAGGCCGCCGTGTACCGCGACCCGGCGTTCCGCGCCGCTTTCCGTGAAGATCTCAAGCGCCCCGCCTCATTCGGCAACTGGGAGCGCATTACCGTCCATGAAGTGCGCTCGCCGAAGTTGAAACACCTCGAGGGGAAAACGGTGGCCGAGATCGCCGCCGAGCGCGGCGTCGACGGCGTCGACGCGCTGCTCGACATCACGCTCGCCGACGAGCTCGACAATGAGTTCACCATGCAGTCGTTCAACACGCGCGTCGATCGCATGACGGAGATCCTGCGCAACAAGGACATGCTGCTCGGCCTCGGCGACGGCGGCGCGCATCTCGACATGCTGTGCGACTCGGGTTATCCGAGCTACGTGCTCGGCACCTGGGTGCGCGAGCGCGGCGCGCTGACGCTCGAGGAAGCGGTGCGCCGCATGACCTCGGATCCGGCCGACTTCTTCGGCATACGCGACCGCGGCCGGTTGAAGCCGGGGATGGCGGCGGATCTCGCGATCTTCGATCCGGGGCGCGTCGCGTCTGTCGGACGGCCGGAGCGGCGCTACGACCTGCCGGGAGGCGCGAAGCGCATGGTGATGCGCTCGCAGGGCATCGAGTACACCATCGTCAACGGCGCGGTCACCTGGGAGCGCGGCGCGCTCACCGGCGCCGCGGCCGGCGAAGTGCTCCGCTCCTGAAATCGGGGTCAGGCACCGATTCTTTTTCCCAACAGCAAGTGCGGACCCGCCGCGCGATCGCGCCAACCCCTGAAACCGGGCACTATCGTTATTTCCGCGACGGTACGGCGGGCGTCTTGGAAAGCCGCTCGGCTTCCTCGCCTTCGGCCTTGGTACCTTCTTCCTTGTCGCAACGCGCTTTCTCCTCGCCGCTCAGGCTCTCGCAGCGCTTCGATTCGCCGTGCGTGAAAGTCGCGTCCTTCGCGCGCTCGGCCGATGAGCCCGCGCCGGCTTCGAATGCCGGATTGCCCTCTTGCGGCGCGGCGCGTCGGTCTTTGGCAGTGTCTGCGCCCGAGCGCTCAGCACTAGACTGAGCGAACACGGGCAAGGAGAGCGCAAGCATGGCGAGGGCGGCGAGCGTTTTCATGGCGGTTTCCAAGGATGATGGGGTAAGGCGGTCCGAGCAAGCGCTGTGCCGCACGTGACCAAAGCGATCTACAAAGGCCCCGGCGGCAGCGTGGTGCTGCCGAAGATGGTGTTCCTCGACCGGGCCGACGGCGGCCACCTGATCGTCAAGCCGCCGCGCGACGTCTGGGAGCAGAGCGAGCTCGGGGCGATCGAGCTCGCGCACTGGTGCTTTCTCGTCGGCGCCATCGGCCGCGCGATGATCGACGTGCTGCCGCAGCTCGAGGGCGGCTGCGTCAATTACTTCGAAGCGGGCAACTGGGCGCTGAACGACGCCGCGCCGCCGAAAGGCAGGAAAAAGCGCGCGCCCGACTATCGGCGCGTGCACATGCACGTGTTCGGCCGCAGCCCGCGCGCCACGCATCCCGCGTGGCGCTGGGGCGAAGCGCCGCGGCTGCCGGACTACCAGGACCGGCAGAAATGGGCGGCGCGCTTTGCGCCGCTGGAAGAGAAGGAATGCAAGGCGATCATCAGCCGGGCACGCGCCCTGCTCGAGGCGCGCTACGCGGGGTCAGGCACCAATTGACGCCGAAATCGGTGCCTGACACCGATTTCGGTTCGGCTAAAGTGCGCGCATGAAAAGACTACTTTTGTTCTTCGCGCTCATGGCGGCCACGGCGGCGAGCGCCCAGGATTGGCCGCGCAAGGCCGTGCGCGTGGTGGTGCCGAACTCGGCCGGCTCGCTCTCCGACCTGGTGGCGCGCCTCGTGTTCGCCAAGGTCTCGGACCTCCTCGGACAGCAGTTCTACATCGACAATCGCCCCGGCGCGGGCGGCAGCATCGGCGCGGAGCTGGTGGCGAAATCGGCGCCGGACGGCTACACCATCGGGCAGATCTCCGACGGCCAGCTGACGGTGAACCCGTTCATCTATCCGAAGCTCGGCTACGATCCGCTGCGCGATTTCGCGCCGGTGTCGCTCGTCACCAAGCTCACGCAGGCGCTCTACGTGAACAGCTCGCTCGGCCCGAAGACGCTCGACGACTTCGTGAAGATGGCGCGCGCGAATCCCGGCAAGCTCACCTTCGCGAGCGGCGGCAACGGCCACGCGACGCATCTGGCGATGGGCCTCTTCCTCTGGAAAGCGAATCTCGATCTCGTGCACGTGCCGTACAAAGGCACCGGGCCCGCGCTGCAGGCGGCCGCCGCGGGCGAAGTCTCGGCGCTGATGATCGCCACCTCGATCGCGCAGCCGTTCGTCGCAAGCGGCAAGCTGATCCCGCTCGCCACCGTCGGCGCCTCCACCCCCGATGTGCTGCCCGGCGTGCCGCCGCTCGCGAGCCGGTTCCCCGGCGCCGAGCTGCAGTCGTGGCAGGCGGTGGTGGTGCCGGCGAAAACGCCGCCCGAGATCGTGCGCGTGCTGCACGACGCCATCGCCAAGGCGCTCGCCTCGCCCGAGGTCGCCGACAAGCTGCGCGCCGGCGGCACCGATGCGGTGTCGAGCACGCCCAAGGAGCTCGACGAGCTGGTGCATGAGGAATACGACCGCAACCGCGAGCTCATCAAGCGCATGAACCTCAAGGTCGACTGAAGCTGACCGCAGCGCAAGCAACGACAAAAACTGCACGATCCGCGACAGACTGATAAGAGCGGACCCGGCGAGGCGGCTAACATCGCTTGCATGGAAGTGCTGCTCGTCGACGACCAGGCCGTAAGCGTGCAGGTGTTCGCCGCCGCGGTGCGCAAGACCTTCAGCGGCGCGCGCGTGCATGTCGCGGTCGCGCTGCCCGAAGCGCTGCAGATCGCCGCCGGCCGGACGCTCGATCTGGTGCTGCTCGATATCGGGCTTCCCGCCTGCGACGGGATCGATGCGCTGGAGCGCTTCCGCAAGGAGTTCCCCGCCATCCCGGTCCTGGTGGTGTCCGCGTCCGAGGACCAGGGACGCATCAAGGCCTGCCTCGACGCCGGCGCGCGCGGCTATCTGCCCAAGCGCGCGGCGGTCGAGAACCTGCCGGCGGCGATGAAGATCGTCGCCGACGGCGGACGCTACGTGTCGATGCGCTGACCGCTGGTTTGCCTGACTAGCCTGTCAGGCGCAGTGGCGCCCGGAGCGAGAGTAAGCTGCCTGGGCCCACGAGGAGAGGAGGTCCCATGTTGCGCAAAACCGTCGCTGCGTCCATCGCAGCGCTATTTGCATTTGCCACCGGCGTGCTCGCACACGATGAGCCGCAGGCGAAAACGGAAGACTACGGCCGCGTCAGCTTCAAGACATCCTGCACGCGCGAGGCGCAGCAGCAGTTCGAGAAGGGTCTCGCACAGCTGCACTCGTTCTTCTTCCCCGAGACGGTGAAGACCTTCTCTGCCATACCCGAGCTCGATCCGAGTTGCGCCATCGCCTACTGGGGCATCGCCATCAGCCAGCGGCCGAATCCCCTGGTCGGGCCGTTCGACGCCGCGACGCTCAAGCGCGGTCTCGATGCGGTGGAGAAAGGCGAGGCGGTCGGCGCCAAGACGCAGCGTGAGCGCGACTGGCTCGGCGCGCTGAAGGAGTACTTCAAGGACTACGACAAGGTCGACCAGGACACGCGCACGCACAACTACGAGCGCGCGATGGCCGCGCTCGCGAAGAAGTATCCCGCCGATGTCGAGGCCAAGATCTTCCATGCGCTGGCGCTGAACGAGGTGTTCGATCACAAGTCGATGGATCCGCTCCTGCAGGCGATCAAGATCCTCGAGCCGCTCGACAAGAAGTATCCCGACCATCCGGGCATCACGCACTACCTGATCCACAGCTACGACTTCGCGCCGCTCGCTAAGCGCGGCGTGCCGGCGGCCGACAAGTACGCGAAGATCGCGCCTTCCGCGCCGCACGCGCAGCACATGCCGTCGCACATCTACTCGATGGTCGGCATGTGGCAGGAATCGATCCGCTCGAACGAGCGCGCCGTCGAAGTGAGCAAGCAGATCGGCGCGCAGAACTGGCCAGGCACCGGCAAGATCTTTCCGCAGGCGCCGCACGCCTGGGATTTCATGGTCTACGCCCACCTGCAGCTCGGGCAGGACGCGAAGGCCAGGCAATTGGTGCAGGAGATGGACAGCGCCCAGATGGGCCTTTACCCGAATCTCGGCGTCTATACGGCGATCGTCGCCGTGCCGGCGCGCTATTACCTAGAGCGGCAGGACTGGGCCGGCGCGGCAAAGCTGGAGCCGCTCGCCGCGCGTCATCCCGCCGGCGAGTGGCAGCGCGCGATCAGCGACGCGATCAGCTACTTCGCGAGCGCCATGGGATCCGCGCGCGCCGGCGACGCCGCCACGGCCGAGGCCACCGTGCAGAAGCTCGCCGCGCAGCGCCAGACGCTGCTCAAGGTGAAGCAAGGCTACTGGGCCGAGCAGGTCGAGGTGCAGGTGCTCGGCGCGCAGGCCTGGCTCGAGCAGGCGAAGGGCAACAAGGGCGAAGCGCTCAAGTTCATGCGCGCGGCGGCGGACCTCGAGGATGCCAGCGAGAAGCACGTCGCGATGGAGAACCGCCTCTATCCGATGCGCGAGCTCCTCGGCGACATGCTGCGCGAGCATGGCGAGTATGCACAGGCGCTGCGCGAGTACGAGGTATCGATGAAGAACACGCCTAACCGCTTGCGCGGCTACTACGGAGCGGCCAAGGCCGCCGACGGCGCGGGAGATGCCAAGCGGGCGAGTGCTTATTACCGCCAGCTCGCGCGGCTGACGCAAACCGCCGACGGCGATCGCCCCGAGCTGAAGGAGCTCGCCCAGATCCTGGCGAAGTGATGCGGCGACTCCTCTTCGCGCTCGCCGGCGCGTGCCTTGCGCTCGCGCCCGGCGCGCCGTGGGCTGAGGGGACAAGCGAGCAAGCCCCCGCAGCGATGCTCGAGCGCGATTACGCCGATGGCCTAAAGGCGATCGAAGCGAGGAACTGGAGCGACGCGATCCGCCTGCTGTCATCGGCGGCGCTGCGCGATACGCGCAATGCCGACATCCAGAACTATCTCGGCTTCGCCTACAGGAACGCCGGCGATCTCTCGGCGGCGTTCATGCATTACAACCGGGCGCTGACCCTCAATCCGCGGCACCGCGGCGCGCACGAGTACATCGGCGAGGCGTACCTGATGATCGGCAACCGCGCCAAAGCCGAGGAGCATCTGGCCGCGCTCAAGAAAATTTGCCTGCTGCCCTGCGACGAGTACGGCCATCTGGAAAAGAAGGTGGCCGAATCGTCCGCGCCCGCTAAATAGCGACCATTGGCATGCGCCGAAGTGTCTCCCGCGGCGGTGGCATCCGCATAGAACGCCCACTTCTCGTTGTATCGCCTGCGAGCGCGGCGCGTCAGCCGCAATCCGCTTTGATGAACTCGCTGATCTCCTTCGGCGAGGCGAAGATGATCGACGTGCGATCACCCTGCATGCCCGCCCCCACGGCGACCGGCTTGCCGGGCTCGGGGCCAAGCTTGCTCGAATCGCTCTTCAGCCGAAGGTTGAACTCCCAGACCTTCTGACTCTTGCCGTCCCCGGTGTCGACGGTATAGGTATCGCCGCAGTAGCGGATCGCTTTCACCTGCGCCTCGGGTGGCGCCTTGTGCAGGTCGGGCTTGCGCGCTTGCATGCCCATTCCCATGCCGCCCTTGCCTTGCGCCATCGGCGCCTTGTTCTCTGCGAGCGCCTGCAGATAGGCAACGACATCTAGTCGGTCCTTCTCCTTCTTCAGGCCAGCGAACGTCATGCTCGTGCCGGGCACCAACGACGCGGGGTTCGCGAGCCACTTATCGAGCGTCGCTTCGTTCCATACGAGGTTGGCGCGCTTGAGCGCGTGCGAGTAGCGCTGGAAATCGCTCGCGCCGGCTTTGCGGTTCCAGACATGCGCGAGGCTCGGCCCGGTGAGGTGCTCGCCTTCGGCGACCGAGTGGCACGCCATGCAGGCCCGAAACACCTGCGCGCCGCGCTTGGCATCGCCGGCAGCATGTACGCTTGACGCGAGCAAAATGGTTACGAGGGGTAGGTAGCGCAAGCTCATCTGGCTTCGCCTCGCTCGGCGATCGCGGTCCACGTCTTGCCCGCGTCCTTGGACACATAAACGTTGCGATTGAAGGTCGCGATTGCGTGCTCGTCGCGGCGCACCGGGTTCTCCGCGATGAAGGACACCGCGTCCTTGGTGAGCGGTGGCAGCTTGAACTCGGTAGCCGTGCCACCTTTCAGCGGCGCACGGGTGAGATGCGCCGCGGTGTCATAGCTCCCGTACCAGAGGTGCTCGCCGTCCAGATCGAAGAGCACCGCGGTGCCCTGGATCGTGCTGACGCGCGAGAAGCTTTCTCCACCATCGCTCGACTGGAATACGCCGTTGGGCGTTGCCATGGCAACCGTTCTCGCGTCGTCGGGGTGGACCGCGAGCGCATAGGGATTGCCTTGGATGCCTCCGGCGGCCGCGCGCTTCCACGCGAATCCGTCGTTCAGCGTGTAGTGCAGTCCGGTTTCCTTCATCCTCGAGTTGGGCGCCGCATTCCAGACGTAGACCGCGTTCGTCTTCCAACTCGTCGCCATGACGTGGAAATCGCCTTCGCCTTCGAGGCCGAGCTTCTCCCAGGTCGTGCCGCCGTCCTTGCTGCGAAGGAGGCCGAAGGGATTGACGAGGTTGGTACCTGCTGCCGGATGTCCGCTGCTGTAAATGTGGCTGGCCGTCACCGAGAAGCCCATGTAGTCGTGCTCGGGCCCGGGCGCCTTCGACCATTTGCCGTTTTCGTAGATGGCGAGCCCGAAGTGGCTCGGGATGATGATCCTCTTGCCGTCAGCGCTATAGCCAAGACCGTGCACGTGAGTGAGCAGATCGGCGCGCGCCGGCGTGCCGACGAGCGCGGCCGCGATGAGCAGCGCGGCGATGGCGTAATGCATCTTCTTCTCCTGGTTGTGTTCACGACCGGGGCGAGCGCACGCCGATGTCAACATCTCGCTGCTGCGAAGGCGCAGCGGCTGATGGCCATCAACCCTCTAAGCAATTTGGGCATTGGGCCGACATTTCTGACTAACCTTCGCTTGATGTTCCGCTTTGGGTCGAAAGGCGAACGTTAATACCCTCTTGCGTATTTAAGACTTCCGGGCAACCGCATATACAACGTTCGCCTCGACGGCACGGACGCCGCTCTCGCGGATGTACTGCAGGTTCGCGCTCTTCACGCGCTCGCGATGCTCGGTCGAAAGCTGCTCGAGCGTTCCGCGGTAGCCCGAGCCGAGCACCGCGGCCCACCATGCGTCGGGACCGGAGATCGGGTGCTCGCCCGCTTCAGGAACCGCGTCCGCCTTTTCAATCCCCGCTTCGCGCAGCAATGCGAGTACGGCCGCCGGCTCGACGATCCGGTCCCATGGATTGAAGCCCTTGTAGAGCTCGGGCCGCACGGCGCGCACCGCGTCCCAGAAAGCCGTATTGCCCGGCTCGAAGAATCGCGGACCCCACGTTGTGATGGCGAGGGTGCCGCCGGACTTCACCACCCGCCAGAGCGAGCGCACTGCGGCCGGCATGTCCGGTACGAAGAAGACGCCGAACACGCAGACGACGGCATCGAAATGCCGATCGGGAAACGGAAGCTCGAGCATGTCGGCGGTTCGGAACTCGATGTTTCTCAGCCCCTGTGCGTCCGCCTTGCCGCGCGCCAGGGCCAACAGCTTCTCGGACAGATCGACACCGGTGACGGAGCCTTTCGTCCCCACTATCTGCGCGGCGGGAATCGCCGAAGCTCCGCTGCCACAGCACACGTCCAGAACACGTGCGCCGGGCTTAAGCGCAAGCCGCTCGACCGTGCGCCGGCCGAACTTCGCCCAAAAAGTATTCGCGGGACTGTCGTACGTGTCGGAAGCCGCGTTGTAGGTCGCGGCCGCCTTTGCCTGCGCTTCTCCTTGGACGGCCATGACTATTCCGCGCCGTCGGCGTCGTGCTTTGCGACGCTGCTTTTCATTTGACGAACTTGAGCACGAACTCGTCCTTCGGCTGCGGCGGGTCCGGCGTCTCGCGATCGCGCGGATCGGCGGGATTGCGCAGGAACGTGCCCTCGTCGGCGAGCCGGAAGCCGGCGGCTTCGATTTCCCGGCGCACGAGCGTCTCCTCGACGCGATGCAGCGTGTTCGACTCCGAGATGCCGGTTCCCGGCCGGCCGGCATGATCGGCGACGAC
>DASREB010000273.1:0-4340 GCA_035652275.1 Burkholderiales bacterium | reverse complement strand
CGCCTGGGGCTTTCGCGCGCGTTCCTCGGCCTGATCGTTGCCGAGCTCCTGCTTTCGCCCTTCGGGCTCGGCAGGCTGATCATGAACTCGCGCTCGATGTTCGAGCACGACAAAATGTTCGCGACCGTGGTGTGGACGCTGGTGCTCTCCGGCGTCGCGCTTGCCATGCTCGCGCGGCTCGAGGCGCGTCTCCTTCGCTGGCGTGCCGGATGAGCCAGCCCGTCGGCATCGCGATCGCGCGCGTCTCGAAAAGCTTCGGAGCCGTGCAGGCGCTTTCCGATATCGATATTCAGGTCGAGGCCGGCGAATTCCTCGCCCTTATAGGCCCGAGCGGTTGCGGCAAGACCACGCTTCTCAAATGCATCGCCGGCCTCGTGACGATCGATAGCGGCCGCATCGTTGTCGGCAGCCGCGCCGTCAGTGGCCCGGGAGGAAGCGAGGCGAGCCTCGTTTTTCAGGACTTCGCGCTGCTGCCGTGGGCGACGGCGCGCGAGAACGCCGAGTTCGGCTTACTCCTGCGCGGCAAGCCGACGAGCGAGCGCAAGAGCGCCGCACGCCGGGCGCTTGCGAAAGTCGGGCTCGCCGGCAGCTTCGAAGACGCTTACCCGGCCGAGCTCTCCGGCGGCATGCAGCAGCGCGTGGGGCTCGCGCGAGCGCTCGCCGTCAATCCGCAAGTGCTTTTGATGGACGAGCCGTTCGCCTCGATCGACGAGCAGACGCGCCGCATCCTGCAGGACGATTTGCTGCGCCTGTGGTCGGAGGAGCGAAAGACCGTCGTGCTGGTCACGCACAGCATGGAGGAGGCGATCTATCTCTCGGACCGCGTGGTGGTGCTCAGTCCGCGTCCGGGCAAGGTGCATCGCGTGTTCGACGTGCCGCTGCCGCGACCGCGCGAGGCGCTCGACGTGCGTGCGAGTGCTGATTTTGCCCGCCTGGTCGACGAGCTCTGGCAGATCCTGAAGAGGTTGCAGTGACCCCGCTCACGGCGCCCGAGCCTGCCTTCGGCCGCGCCGGCCTCGCCGCGGTCGCGGGGCTGATCGTGGTCTGGGAAATCCTCGGCCGCCTGCAGCTCACCATCTTCATTCCCAGCGCCTCCACTGTCGCCGCCGCGTGGTGGGGCCTCGTCACGGACGGCACGCTCTCCCGCTCGGCCGGCTCAAGCCTGCTTTCGCTCCTCAAGGGCTTCGTTCCGGCCGCGATTTTCGGCGTCGCGCTCGGGCTGGCGATGGGGCGCTTTCGCACCCTGCGCGAGGTGCTCGATGCCTGGATCAATGCGCTCATGTCAGCGCCGCTCTCCGCGCTCGTGCCGGTGCTGATCGCGCTCTTCGGCGTGCGCGACACGGTCGTCGCCGCCACGGTATTTCTTTTCTCCTTCTTCGTGATCGTCGTCAACACGATGACCGGCGTGCGCGGCACCGAGCGCTCGCTGGTCGAGATGGCGCGTTCATTTGGCGCCGGCGAGGCGGCGCTCTTCACGCGCATCTATCTCCCCGCGGCGCTGCCCGCCATCCTGCTCGGCCTGCGCCTGGGCGCGGTCCAGGCGGTAAAGGGCATGGTGGTGGGCGAGATGCTGATCTCGCTCGTCGGCATGGGCGAGCGCCTCATCTACTACGGCAACACATTCCTCATCCCGGAGCTTTACGCCGTCATCGTCTCGGTGCTCCTCGTGGCGCTCGTGAGCGCGACGCTCGTGCAGGCCTGCGAGCGCGCGCTCGTGAGGTGGAAATGAAGCCCGCCGACTTCGAATACCACGCCCCTAAAAGCCTCGACGAGGCGCTCGCGCTGCTTGCGACGCACCGCGACGACGGCAAGCTCCTCGCCGGCGGCCAGAGCCTCGTGCCGGTGATGAACTTCCGTCTCGCGCGCCCGGCGCATCTCATCGACCTGAACGGCATCGCCGAGCTCGACTACCTGCGCGAGGATAAGGGCGTGCTTCGCATCGGCGCGCTCACTCGGCACGCCGCCTTTCATCGTCCGGCGCTGGCCGGTCCCACCGGCGAGCTGTTGCGCCAGGTGGTGCAGCACATCGCGCATTACCCCATCCGCATGCGCGGTACCTTCGTCGGCAGTATTGCGCACGCCGACCCGGCATCCGAATGGTGCGTGGTCGTGCGGCTGCTTGAAGCGGAGATCGTGGCGCGCAGCCAGCGCGGAGAACGGCGGCTCAAGGCAGCCGATTATTTCCATGGCACGTTTGCGACTGCGCTGGAGATCGACGAAGTCCTCACCGAGGTGCGCCTGCCGGTACTCGATCGCTCCTGGCGCGTCGGCTTCTACGAGTTCTCGCGCCGCGCCGGCGACTTTGCCCTCGCCATGACGGCCGTCGCGCTGAAGCGCGCCGGGCAGAAGATCAGCGAAGCGCGCATTGCCATCGGCGGCGTCGAAGACCGGCCTTCGCGCGTTGCCGCCGCCGAAGCGCTGCTCGTGCAAGGCCGCTCGCCTGCGGACGCCGCCGGCGCAGTCGCCTCGGCCGTGCGACCGATGGAGGACATCCACGCCGATGCCGCTTATCGCAAGGACCTGGTGCGCGCGACGACCGAGCGTGCCCTCGCGCAGGCGCTCGCATGAGCTGGATCGGCCGCAGTATCCGGCGCTTCGAGGACCGCGCGCTGCTCCTCGGCCGCGGGCGCTATACCGCCGATAGCGCAAACGGCGCGGCGGCAGTGCGCTTCGCGCGCACTCCGGTGCCGCGCGGCCGCATCCGCGCGATCGCCAAGCCCGATGGCGCGATGATCTTCACCGCGGCCGACCTGGCGGACGTGAAGGCGATCCGTCCGCTTCTGCACCGGCCCGATTACATCCCGATTGCGCAACCCCCGCTTGCGCGCGAGCGCGTCAACTACGTCGGCGAAGCGTTCGCCGTCGTCGTCGCGGATGACGCCGCCACGGCGGAGGACGTCGCCGAGAGCGTTGAAGCCGAGATCGATGCCGAGGAGGCGGTGGTGGATCTCGACGCCGCGCTCGCGCCCGGCGCGCCGAAGGTGCACGACGCCGGCGCGAGCAACGTCATCGTCGAAGGGCGCTTGCACACGCAAGGCGTCGATGCCGCGTTTCAGCGTGCGGCGCAGGTCGTCGAGGTCGATATCCGGTCGCGACGTCAATCGGCCATGCCGCTCGAGCCGCGCGGCGGCCACGCGGCCTGGGATGAAGCGAGCGGGCGCGTGACGCTCACCTGCTCGGTGCAGATGCCGCACATGCTGCGCACCGGGCTTGCCGATGCGCTCGGCATGCCGGAAGCCGAGTTGCGCGTGATCGCGCCCGATGTCGGCGGCGGCTTCGGCCAGAAGATGCAGCTCTTCCCGGAGTATGTTGTGCTCGTGTGGCTCGCGCGGCGCCTGCACCGCCCGGTCGCCTGGCTCGAGGATCGGCACGAAAACTTCCTCGCCGCGGCACATGCGCGCGATCAGCACTACATCGTGCGCGCCGCATTCGACGCCGAGGCGCGGCTGCTCGCCGTCGATGCCGACATTCGCTGCAATGTCGGCGCGTATTCCTGCTATCCGACGACCTGCGGTGTCGAGCCGCTGATGGCGCTCGCCGAGCTGCCGGGACCGTACGACTTTCGCGAATACGCCGTGGTGGCACGCGGCGTCGCCACCAACACCTGCATGATGGCGCCCTATCGCGGCGTCTCCCGCCCGGTGCTCACGTTCACGCTGGAGCGCCTCATGGACACTGCCGCGAAGCGCTTCGGCATCGACCCGGTGGAGATCCGGCGGCGCAATCTGATCCGCAAGTTCCCGTACACCTCGGCTTCGGGACTCGTGTACGACGAGGGCTCCTATCTGCAAACGCTCGAGGCTGCGGCGACGGCGATCGACCTGCCCGCATTCCGCCGCGAGCAAGCGCGCTTGCGCGGGGAAGGGCGCTACGTCGGCGTCGGCTTTTCGTCCTTCAGCGAGCGCTCCGGCTACGGCAGTCGCGCCTTTGCCGCGCGCAAGATGGACATCGTGCCGGGCTACGAGAGCGTGGAACTGGCGATGGACCCCTCCGGCTATGTCGTCGCGCGCATCGGCGCTTCGCCGCACGGGCAAGGGCTGCGCACCACGCTCGCTCAGATCATCGCTGACGGCCTGGGCGTGCCGCCCGAGCGTATTCGCATCGTGCACGGCGACACCGACCAGACGCCGTATGGCTGGGGCACGTTCGCCAGCCGCTCGCTCGTCATCTCGGGCGGCGCCTGCAAGCTCGCCGCCGAAGCGCTCGCCAGGCGCATCGCCGCGGTCGCCGGCAGCCTGCTGGAAGCATCGGCCTCGGATATCGAGCTCGCCGATGGCCAGGCGCGGGTCAAGGGCACCGACAAGGCGATCGACATCGCTCGCATCGCGCGCATTGCCTAT
>DASREB010000272.1:0-3860 GCA_035652275.1 Burkholderiales bacterium | reverse complement strand
GCCTATCCGCGCGACGCGCTGGTCTGCGTCAGCACGCATGATCTGCCGACCTGGCAGGGGTATTGGACGGCGCATGACCTCGACTGGCGCGACAAGGTCGGCCTCACCGTTGACCGCAAGAAAGAGCGCGCCATTCGCAGCGCCGAGCTGGAGAAGCTCAGGCGCGCGCTGGAGCGCGAAGGGCTCGACCACTCGCCCCGCGCGGCGCATCTCTATATCGCGCGCACGCCGTGCAAGGTCGCGGTGGTGCAGCCAGAGGACATATTCGAGGTGCACGAGCAGGCCAACCTTCCCGGAACCGTCGCCGAGCACCCGAACTGGCGGCGCAAGCTGCCGCTCGCGCTGGAGGCCTGGACGAGCGATCCGCGCGTGGCCGCGACCGCGGGGGTGATGGCGGAGCGCAGCATCGCGCGAGGCGTGCCGCAGCGCGTCCCCGATGCGACCTATCGGCTGCAGTTCCACAAGGGCTTCCGCTTCGCCGATGCCATCCGGCTGGTGCCGTATCTCGCGCGCCTGGGCATCAGTCATCTGTATGCGTCGCCATTCCTGAAAGCGCGGCCGGGAAGCATGCACGGCTACGACGTCATCGATCACAACGCGGTGAACCCGGAGATCGGCACCGAGGCAGAGCTGCGCAAGCTCATCGACACGCTGCGCGAGCACGGCATGGGACTCGTGCCGGATCTGGTGCCGAACCACATGGGCGTGCTGCATGCGGACAACGCGTGGTGGCTGGACGTGCTGGAGAAAGGTCGTGCCTCGCCCTACGCACGCACCTTCGACATCGATTGGTCGCGCGGCAAGCTGCTGCTGCCGGTGCTGGGCAAGCACTATGGCGAAGCGCTCGAAGCGGGTGAGCTCAAGCTGGAAAACAAAGGCGGGCGCTGGAGCGTGCGCTACTACGACCACCGCTTCCCGCTGAATGCCAAGAGCACGCGCTCGCTCAAGCCCGGCGGGGTGAAAGATCCGCTCGCGCTGCACCGGCTGCTCGAGCAGCAGCACTATCGGCTGGCCTACTGGCGGGTGGCGTCCGACGAGATCAATTACCGGCGCTTCTTCGAGATAACCGACCTCGCCGGCGTGCGCGTCGAGGATCGCACGGTGTTCGAAGCGACGCATGCGCTCGTCTGCCGGCTGGCGAAGCGCGGTGGCATCGACGGGCTGCGCATCGACCACCCGGACGGGCTCGCCGATCCGCGCGAATACCTCGAGCGGCTGAACCAAGCGTTCGTGCGCCCGTGGATCGTGGTGGAAAAGATCCTGGCGCCCTACGAGCAGCTGCCGGCCGACTGGCCGGTGCACGGCACCACGGGCTATCGCTACGCCAATCTCCTCACTGATGTCTACGTCGACACGGCCGCGGCCAGCCAATACGACCGCATCTACGAGCGCTTCACCGGCGAGCGCGCGAGCTATGCCGAGACCTCGGTGGCGAGCCGCCAGCTGATCATGAACACCACGCTCGCCGCCGAGCTTTACATGCTGTCGAACTGGCTCGCGCGCATTGCGCAAGGCAACCGCTACACGCGCGACCACACCGCGAGCGGCTTGCGCAAGGCGCTCGCCGAGATCGCGGCGCGCTTCCCGGTGTACCGCACCTATCTCAGCCCGCACGGCGTGTCGGCGACCGACCGCAAGTGGATCGAGTGGGCGGTAAAGGCGGCGAAGCGCGCGAGCCGCATCGCCGATCCGAGCGTTTTCGACTTCGTGCACGGCGTGCTCACGCTGGACGCGGCGCCGCCGCAGGGCTATCGCCGCCAGGAAATGCTGCGTTTCGCCATGCGCTATCAGCAGTTCACCGCGCCGGTGGTGGCGAAAGGCGACGAGGACACCGCGTTCTATCGCTACAACCGCTTGATTGCGCTGAACGAGGTCGGCGGGCATCCGGCGCACTTCGGGCTGTCGCTGAAGGCATTCCACGGGGCCATGGAGCGCCGCGCGCGCGAGCGGCCCTGCACCATGCTCGCCACCTCGACCCACGACACCAAGCGCTCGGAAGATGCGCGCGCCAGGCTCGCGGTGCTCTCGGAGCTCGCCTCGAGCTGGCGTCTGTGGCTGCGGCGTTGGAGCACGACCAATCGCAGCCATCGCACCGAGGTGCATGGAGAGAGCGCGCCCTCGCGCGCCGACGAGTACCACTTCTACCAGGCGCTCATCGCGGTATGGCCCGCGGACGCCGAGCGGCTGAAGACCTACATGCTGAAGGCGGCGCGCGAGGCGAAGCTGCGCACGAGCTGGGTCAACCCGGACAGCGAGTACGAAGCGGCGCTCGAGCGCTTCGTCACCGAATCGCTGGCGAGTCCGCTCTTCCGCAAGGAGCTCGCCGAGGCGCTGCCGCGCCTCGCGCATCTTGGCTTGCTGGTGTCGCTCTCGCAGGCGCTCGTCAAGGTGGCCTCGCCAGGGGTGCCCGATTACTACCAGGGCACCGAGCTCATCGATCTCAGCCTCGTCGATCCCGACAACCGGCGGCCGGTCGATTTCGCCTTGCGCAGCAAGCTCCTCGCTCAGAAACCCGCGCCGGCGGCGGAGCTGCTCGCGACTCTGGCGGACGGCCGCGCGAAGCTGCACGTCGTGCACCAGGGGCTTGCAGTGCGCAAAGCACACGCTGCGCTCTTCCACGGCGGCGTCTACCGCGCCCTGCATGCCGACGCCGGCTATGAAGAGCAGCTGATCGCGTTTTCACTCACCGCTGGCACGCACAGTGTAGCGGCGCTGGCGCCGCGGCTCTTCGCGCGGCGGCTCGACGGCGCGGCGGCACCGGTGGGCGCATATTGGGGCGAGGCGCGCATCGCGCTGCCGGAAGGCGAGTACGAAGACGCGATGACCGGGCGCATGCATCGTGGCGGCGGCGCGCGCTTAAGCGAGCTTCTCGCCGACTTCCCGGTAGCGCTACTACTACAACGAGTAAAAAACCGGCGGACGTGATCCACGCCGCTTTGCGTTTGGCGCGAACGCGGGTAAGGTGCTGAGCGTGGCGGCAACCATTCTCGTCATCGACGACGACCCCAACATCCGCGAAGCGCTCGGCATTCATCTGCGCAATGCCGGCTACACCGTGCAGAGCGCGAAGGACGGCATCGAAGGCGGCCACGCGATCCTCAAAATCCGTCCGGACCTGGTCATCACCGACGCGCAGATGCCGCACATGGATGGTTTCGAGCTGGTCGAAGCGCTGCGCAGCGACGCGAGCGTCGCGTATATCCCGGTGATCATGCTCACCTCCGAAGCCGAATGGGACGACCGCGGCAAGCGGCTTGGCGTGAACGGCTACGTGACCAAGCCGATCCGCGCCGACCATCTTCTTTCGATCATCGCCCAGCACCTTAAGCGCGCTTAAGCAGCGCAACAGCGCGGTGCAAGCGCGGTGCAAGAAACCGCCTCATCAGACGGCGATCCAGCGCCTGTTTCGCCACGCGCGTCTTGACCGTGCGCCGTTAACGAGAAGACACTCCCCCTCAAGAACCTTCTTGAGGAGGAGGGGATGTCCACCATAGAAGTTCGCTGGCCGCCTTAGCGACCCTCTGCGTCGCGTTTAGGCGCGGCTGCGCATGCATGTACGAGGAGGATCCCAAGCACATAACAAGCTGTCACTCGAACTAGCCTGAATATGGAAGGAGCAGCCGATGTTTGCACGATCCTTATCTCGTCCCGCCGTCTTGGCCGTCAGCGCCGCCTCGCTCGCGATTGCGAGCGGCGCATTCGCCGCCGCGCCCTGCACCGGCCCGGGCGCCCCGAGCAACACCCAAACCAAATGCCTGACCGCTGTCCAGATTCCCGGCAATGCACTACGCTCGTTCGATATCAGCTTCACCAATCCGAAGCGGGCGGAGTATTACTTCGCCGACCGATCGAATGCCGCG
>DASREB010000271.1:0-28524 GCA_035652275.1 Burkholderiales bacterium | reverse complement strand
CCCCATTCGTAGCAGCGCGTGAGGGAAGGCATCGGCGGCTCGATGCTGTTGACGAGCAGCGGAATGATCTGCGGCAGCGGCTCGAGCCCCATGCGCCACAGTGGGATGCAGGAGCCGTGGTCGAGCTTGAGACGATGCGAGAGCGCTGGCTCGAAATCTCGCTGCATTGCTTGCTCGGCGATATGCATCGCGAGACCCGGGTGCCCGGCGATGTCGCGGTGCGCGAAGGCTTTCATCCAGGGTTCCGGCGGCCCTTCGTTCGCTGCGCCGACGCCGATGCAGACCGCCGGATAGTTATCGAGGAAGAAGTTCGACCAATGGTCGGGCGAGACGACGATCAGCACATCGGGCCGGGCTGAGCGCATCCTTTTGCCGAGCTCCGCGAAGGCAGCGCTCAGGCGTTGCTTCTGCTCGGCAGGCACGGCTTCCCATTCGCGGATCAAAAGCGGGCCATGGCTCGCCGCGTAGGCGCCGACCAGCCTAGCCATGGCGCAGTCGCCGGATGAACTCGTCGTCCTTCATGCCGGTGGCGAAGAAATAGTAGCGCAGCAGATATGCGTTGGTGCGCTGCGCGAGGAACGGTACATCGCTGTCGGCGATCGCGCGCTTCACGCGATCTTCCAGCGGATAGCGCGCGAGCACTGCATCGCGCTTGGCGCGGAACTCCGCGGCGAGCGGCGGCTGCTGCAGGTCGTAGAACAGTTTCGAGAGCCAGTAGTCGCGCATGGTCTATTCGGGCTCGATGCCCGCTTTTCTCGCGAGCGACTGGATCGCCGGTACCTCGCGCCGGATGAAAGCGTCGAGCTCCTGCGGCGAGCCGAGCCAGACTTCGGCGGAGAAGTTCTCGATCTTGTGGCGCACCGCCGGCGTGCTGAGCACCGCGCGGATTTTGCTGTTCAGCTCGCCGACCAGCGCGGCCGCCATGTTCGCGGGCCCGAAGATCCCCCACCAGCCGCGCACGTCGATGCGCGGCAGTCCCTGCTCGGCGACCGTCGGCACGTCAGGCAGGAAAGAAGTGCGCTCGGGCGCCATTACGGCGACGATGTTCAGCTTGCCGCCGCTCCTGAAGGGAAGCACCGATGCGATGGTCGTCACGGCGAAATTGACATGCCCGCCGGCGACGTCGGCGACGGCGGGGCCGGTGCCCTTATAGGGCAGCGCCGTGATGGCGATGCCGGTCGTTTGCGCCAGCTGCTCGATCGCGAGCCGCGTCGAGGACTCCGGCGCGGCGAAGCTCATGGCGCGGGGATCGCGCTTCGCCAGCTCGAGCATGTCCTTCACGCTCCTCGCGCCGATGCCGCTCGTGGCGATGAGAACGAGCGGCGAGCTCGCGATCGGTGCGATCGGCGTGAAGTCCTTGAAAGTGTCGTAGGGCAGGCTCTTGAACATCGCCGGGTTGGTGGTGTGCCCGTTCTGCGTGATCATCAGCGTATAGCCGTCGGGCGCGCTCTTCACCAGCTGCTCGGAGGCGATCACGCCCGAGGCGCCCGGGCGGTTCTCCGGCACCACCGGCTGCTTCAAATTTGCCGAAAGCGCTTCCGCCAGCACGCGCCCGATGCCATCGACGCCGCCGCCCGGAGAGGAGGCGATGATCAGGCGGACGGGCCTGTTCGGATATTGCGCCTGCGCTGCAGAAGCGAGGACGAGCGCCAGGACTGCGGCCAAGCGCAGGACGAGACGCATCGAGCTCAGAAGCGCGGCAGGAAGAGGATCAGCGCTTCGGTCGCCGCCGTCGCGCTCATGCTGGGCGCTTCGCTCGCGTGCAGGTGGACGGCGCTGTGTCGCGCCCATGTCTCGCCGGAGCCGAAGCGGCCGGCGCCCTCGATGATGAAGAGGATCTGCTCCTGCGGCTGCGGCTCGGGCTGGTACACCGCATCGGCCTCGAGCTTCAGGCAGGCGATACGGATGCTGCGCTCGCTGAAGCTGCCGAGCTCCTTCCAGTACACGCCCGGGCCGTTCACCTCGACCCACGGCAGGTGCGCGGCGCGAAAGTGCACCGGCTCCGTCATGCGCGGCTTCGGGTACTCGACTGGGCGGCCGTGCTGGTACTCCCAGATCGCTTCGTAGGCATCCTGGTTCATGCGCCCATCGGGCGCCGCGGCCTTGCGCCGGAACACGCCGCCTTCGAAGTCGCCGTAGACGCGCAGGCGCTCCTGACCCTCGAATAGCTGGCGCTGGCTCATGTAGCCATGGCCCGCGGCGCCGCCGAACTGGATCACCATCGCGAGGCTCGCGGCTCCGACGAGCTCCTGGTTCTGCGGGCCGTAGTGCGTGCCTTCCGGGAAGTAGGCCACATCGCCGACCTCGATGTTGTGGCGCGGCCCGAAGTTGGTCGAGCCCTCGAGCGTGATGCGGATCTGGTCGAAGTTGTGGCGGTGGCGCGGCGACTTGAAGGTGACGTCGGTGTCGGCGAGCACCAGCGAGAAATTGGTCGGCGTCTTCTCTTCGCCGCGCAAGAGCTCCTTGAACACGATGCGACCGCCGCGCACGCTGCGCGCCGGACCCCAGGGTGTGGTTTCGGCGTGGGCAACGTTCATGAGTGCTCGACCTCCGCCGCCGCAACGCTGCGCTTGACCGGGTGCGGGAATACCGGATGCGTCATGACGAGAAGCTCGCTTTCCTCGCGTGCCTCAATGCGCGCCTTTTCGGCCGCGGCGAGATGCAGCGCGTCGTATTTTGCGTAGCGGTGTTCGGCGACTTCGCCGGCGCCGGCGAGGATAAAGGCGGTGAGCGGGCCGCTGAGCGCGACGGAGCTCTTCGGTCCGAGCTGATAGAGCGAGCATGCGAGCGCGTTGGCTCCGAAGTCCCAAAGGCGCTTCGTGCGCACGCCCGCAGCGCTCGCGACGTCGAGCCACTCGAACGCGTCCGGATTCACGAGGAGCGGCTTCTCCAGGCGCTTCTTCGGATACTTGATGCGACGTCCGTTGGCGTATTCCCACACCGCCTCGAAGCCGTCCTGCCCGACGCCGCTCTTGTCGTCGTTCGCGAAGTACTTGCCTTTCTCGAAGCGCCCGCGCTTGGAGAGCGCCTCCGCCGCGACTTGGCGCTCCTCTTCCGAGATGTAGCCGCTGCGGCTCGGCGCGCCGATCTGCATCGCGAGCTGGATCGTGTCTTCGGCTGAGGTCTGCGGGCCGTACGCGGTGCCTTCCGGGAAGTAGCCGACGCCGCCGGGATGCATGGTGCCGTCCTTGTCGAAGCTGAAGCGGCCTTTGAGCTGCGCGCGCACCTGGTCGAAGTTGTGCATGTGGCGCGGCGAGAAGAAGTCGCCCTCGGTCCAGACGATGCGCAGGTAGAAGTTGTCGAGCCGGCCGGGCGTGCCCTGGCCGAGGTCCTTGTAGCGGAAGCTGCCTTGCCGGTGATTGGTGCCGCGCGTGTGCAGCGGCGCGGCTTCAAAGCTCACGAAATCCATGGTGCACCTCTCGCCTGCATTCTATTTACTCTCAGGCCCAGCGGTACGCCTGCTCGGCCTTGCCGATGCGCTCGTCGTCCCGCTTCGAGACACCCCAGTGGTCGGTGCGCCCCGGCGGCCATTTCCAGTCCTCCGGCCCGCCGACCTTGTAGTCCTCGCCAACCTGCTCGACTTCGGCGGTGTACTCGATGACGCCGCCGTGCGGGCCGACGAAATAGCCGAAGACGTTGTTTCCGGGTCCGTGGCGACCGGGCCCCCAGACCAGCGGGAAGCCGGCGTCACGCATCCGGCCGATGCCGCGCATCACGCCGTCGATATCGGCCATTTCGAAGGCGATGTGGTGCAGCGACGAAAAGCCGGCTCGCGCATAGGCGATGCAGTGATGCACGCGGTTGCAGCGCACGAAGCTCATGTGGCGCGTGCGGTCGGAGAGCCTGAAGCCAAGCGCCTCGATGGCGAAGCGCTCCGCCGCATCGGCATCCCTGGAATTCAGCACCACATGCGAGAGCTGAATCGGCCGGTCGCCCTGCGTGGGCAACGGCGGTACGGGCGCCTTCATCACGAAGCGGTAGCGCTCGCCTTCCGGCCCCGTGACCTCGCGTTCCGCGCCGATCTCGGCGCGCGTGCCGCAGAAGGTGATGCTGCGCAGCGCCGGCGCGCCGCGCTCGAGCTCGATGATGTACGGCAGTCCCGCCGTGCCGCGCAGCCGAACCGCCGCTCCGTCAGCCGCGCGCGTAAGGCCCCAGACCTCCTCAAAGAAGCGCGCCGTGCCTTCCACATCCGGCACCCGCAGCTCAATGCTCTGCAGTTTCATGGCTTGCGAGTTTAAGATTAAGCATGCCCTCCATGCCACGCCTTGCAGCGCTCGGCGCGCTGCTCTTCGCCGCTCTCCTGGCGCACGCCCAGTCATATCCCAGCAAGCCGGTCACGCTGATCGTGCCGTACCCGCCCGGCGGCGGCACCGATTTCTTCGCGCGCACCGTGGGCCAGAAAATGGCCGAGACGCTCGGCCAGCCGCTCGTGGTGGAGAACAGGCCCGGAGCAGCCACGATCGTCGGGGCGCAAACCGTCGCCAAGGCGGCCCCGGATGGCTACACCGTGCTGCTCGGGGACAGCGCGACGTATGCCATCAATCCGAGCCTGTACAAAAAGCTGGCGTATGACCCAGTCAAGGACTTCGCGCCCGTCAGCCTCACCGGGCGCTTTGCGTTGCTGCTGGTGGTGAATCCGTCCGTGCTGCCGGTCGATTCGCCGAAGGCGCTCGTTGCCGAGGCAAAAAAGCGGCCGGGCGCCATTGCCTACGGCTCGCCCGGCTCGGGCAGCCCGCACCATCTGGCGATGGAGCTTTTCAAGGAGCGCGCGGGCATCGACCTCTTGCATGTGCCTTACAAGGGCGCGGCGCCGGCAGTGCAGGACCTGCTCGGCGGCCGCATCGCCACCATGTTCCTCGACCTCGCCGCCGGGGCGCCGCAGGTGAAAGGCGGGAAGGTGAAAGCGCTGGCGGTCGCGTCGCCCAAGCGCATCACCGCGCTGCCCGATGTGCCGACGCTCAATGAATCGGGCTATCCAGGTTTTGAAGCGTGGGCATGGCAAGGCATCGCGGTGCCCGCTGGCACGCCGAAGGAAATCATTGCCACGCTGAACAGCGCCTACGCCAAGGCGATCGCTGATGCGGGTGTCCGGCAGAAAATAAGCGACGCGGGCATCGAGCCGCTGCACAGCACGCCGCAGGAGATGGCGGACTACGTCAAAAACGAAACGGCGAAATGGGCCAAGCTCATCGCCGATCGCCATATCACGGTCGATTAATCCACTCACAAAGGAGAGCATCAACATGGTTTGGAAATTCGCCGCGGCGGGCGTTTGCGCCGCATGGCTGGCAGTGCCGGCATTCGCGCAGGCGCCCGCCGACTTGTCGCTCTGGCGCCTGGACTGCGGCACGGCGGCGAAGCCGACCGCGATCGCCGAGCGCTTCTCGGACACCTTCGCCTATCCGCCGGACAAGCTGCAGCCCTTCACCTACAGCTGCTATGTGGTGAAGCATGGCAACGACTACATGGTGTGGGACACCGGTTTTCCGCCCGGGGCGAATCCCAACGCGCCCAAAGTCAGCCTCGCCGATCAGCTGGCGCAGATAAAGGTGACGCCCGAGCAGGTGAAGTACGTGGGCATCAGCCACTTCCACGCCGACCATACGAGCCAGTTGCCGGCGCTCACCAATGCGACACTCTTCATCGGCAAGGGCGACTGGGACGGCGTGACAGCCAAGCCGCCGATGACGGGTGCGAACGCCGCCGGCTTCACGCACTGGATCTCGGGCGGCGGAAAGGTGGAGCCGCTCACCGGTGACAAGGACGTGTTCGGCGACGGCAGCGTCGTCGTGCTGCGCACGCCCGGCCACACGCCCGGACATAGCTCGCTGCTCGTGCGCCTGAAGGACAAAGGTCCTGTGATCCTCTTAGGCGATGCCGCGCACTTCCACGAGAACTACGATTCCAATGGCGTGCCGGCTTTCAACTATGACCGCGCAGAGACGCTTGCGTCGCTCGATCGCATCAAGAAGATCGCGGCGAACCTCAAGGCGACGGTGATCATCCAACACGATCCGCGCGATATCGGCAAGCTGCCGGCGTTCCCGGCCGCTGCGCACTAAAGCGCCATGAGCATTCGCGCCGCGCTCCTCGACCTGCATCGTGCGCTGGTCGAAGAGGAGCGGCGCGAGCACGAGAAGACGCTCGGCCGCCTGTCCGGCGGCGAATTCGTGCAGGCGCTGATCTCCGATCCGGTGTTTGCGTGGCTGCGGCCGCTTACCACGCTGATCGTGCGGCTGGAGGAATTGGGCGATGCGCCGGACGCAGACCTAAGCGCCGCTGCGCGCGCGCTCTTTTCCGAGGAGTCGGAGTTCCGCCGGCGCAGCGCTGCGCTCCTCCAGCGTAGCCCCGACGTCGCCTTTGCCTATGCCGCCGCGCGCCGGGCGGTGAGTACGCCCTAGTCAGAGCCCGAGGATGCGCTCGGCGTTGCCATGGAAGATCTTCTCCATCACTTCGTCCGAGTAGCCGAGCTCCTGCCACTCCTTGAGGATCCGCTCGTACGGCATGCTGGGGTAGTCGCTGCCGAACATGATTTTGTCCTGCAGCCGGCCGCGCATATCCACCTTTAAATTCCCGGGGAAATACTTCGGCGCCCAGCCGGACATCTCCCAGTAGACGTTGCCTTTGTGGAGCGCGACCGCGGTGGTCTCGTCGACCCACGGCCAGCCGGGATGCGCCATCACGATCTTGAGCTTGGGAAAGTCAGCCGCCAGCCGATCGATCGACGCCGGATGCGCATGGCGGATGATCGCGCCGTGGCCGCCCGGCATGCCCGCGCCCATGCCGGTGGTGCCGACGTCGATCATTGCCGCGGCGCCGAGCTCGGCGATGCGCGCGAACATCGGCCGCGCTCGCTCATCGTCGACCGCGAAGTGCTGCATGATCGGATGGAAGTGAAAGCCGACGAAGCCGTACTGCTTCACTGCCTTGGCGGCTTCGTCGAGCACGTCCTTCTTCAGCGGGTCGAGCGCGCCCCAGCACTGGATGATGCGCTTGGGATGGCGCTTCCACATTGCGTGCACGTAATCGTTGCCGACGGGCTTGGTGCGGATGGTGCTCTCGAGATCGAGCGCGACCAGGCACGCTTCTACGCCCGCATCGGTGAACTCGCGGATGACTTCCGCCTCGGTCTTGCCGACCCAGTTTCGCTTCCAGTACTTGGCGAGCGCCTCGACGTACGGGCCCTGGCACGCGATCCATTCCGGCGTGCCGGGGTAGCAGTGCAGGTCGATGATGCGCATGGCTAGGGCTGGGACGCGGCGGCCATTTCCGAGAGCTGTTTCTTCGACACCTTGCCGAAAGTCGAGACCGGCAGGTCGTCGAGCACCAGCATGCGCTCGGGCAGCTTGAACTTCGCGATCTCCTTCGCCTTCAGGAAATCGACCAGCTCGGGAAATCCGAGCTTCGCGCCGCGCTTGAGCACGAGGCAGGCGCACATCTTCTCGCCGAGATGCGGATCGGGTACCGGCACGCAGGCGACGTTCTGCACGGCCGGATGCGACAGGATCAGGTTTTCGATTTCCTCGGCGCTGATCTTCTCGCCGCCGCGATTGATGAGATCCTTTTTGCGCCCCTCCACTACGTAATTGCCCGAAGGGTGGCGCCGCATCAGGTCTCCCGAGCGATAGAAGCCATCGGGCGTGAACTGCCGTGCGTTGTATTCGGGCACGCCGTAGTAACCGCGCAGCGTGTACGGGCCGCGGCAGGTGAGCTCACCGACTTCGCCGGGCGGCACCTCCTGACCTTCATCGTCGACCAGTCGCACTTCATCATCCGGGCAGATCGGCCGGCCGCAGGTCTCCAGCTTCACGTCCTGCGGATCGTCGAGCCGCACGAAAAACAGCATGCCCTCCGACATACCGAAGTTCTCCTGCACGAAGCAGCTCGGGATGAGCTCATGCGTGCGCAGGCGCACTTCGGGCTGCATGCGCTGGCCGCCGCTCTGGATGATCCTGACCGACGAGAGCTTGTATTTGCTGATCGCCGGATCGTTGATCAGCCGTATGAGGAGCGCCGGCACGACCTTGATATGCGTCACCTGGTGCTTCTCGATCAACCGGAACATGTCTTCCGGGCGCGTCGTCGGCGACAGCACCACTTTTCCGCCCTGGAAGAAGTAGCCCTGGATTCCCGGGCAGGCGAGCGGCAGGTTGTGCGCGATCGGCAGCGCGAGGAGCAGCACCGAATCACCCGTGACGCCGCACACCGGTGCGGCCGTTTTGGAGTTGTAGGCGTAGTCGTTATGCGTGCGCGGAATCAGCTTCGGAATTCCAGTCGTTCCGCCCGAGAGCTGGAAGATGCACGGATCGGTCGGCGCGATGCTGATGGCGGCGAGCCGGCCCCGTGGCAGGGTCGCCGGTCGCTCGATCAGCTCCTGCAGGAGCGGCAGGTCGATGCAGTAGCGCAGCGTCCGGCTTTCGGCGCGGATACGCTGGATCATCGGCTCGAACTCGAAGTCGCCCTGGCGCTCGGGGTAGACGCAGGTGCTCGCGCCGGAAAGCTGCACGAACTGGCTGATCTCGGCATAGCGATGCGTGACAAGAGCGGCGATCGGAATGGCCCCGATCTTTTGCAGCGCGAAGTAGAGCAGCACGAACTCGGCGGTGTTCGGCAGGGTCGGCACGACGCGGTCGAGCGGCTTGACCCCGAGCTCGAGCAGGTTGAGCGCCAAGTTGTCCGTAAGCCGATCGATTTCGGCGTACGTGTAGGAGCGCTCGCCATCGATCAGCGCCACGCGCTCGGCATACTTCTGGAAAACGGCGGCGAATTCCTGCGCGAGCGATTTGTCCCGCCAATAACCCTTCGCGCGGTAACGTGCAGCGAATTCCGGCGGGAAAGGCACTACGCCAGGCAGTGGCATACGGTCATTCGCAGATGAGAAAAATAGGGTCTGTCCCTATTTAAGTAGAGCTGGTGAAGCCGCCGTCGATGACGATGACTTCGCCGGTGACGAAGCGATTGGACTGGATGAGCGACATCATGGTTTCGGCGACATCGTCGGCCGTGACGACGCGCTTGAGCGGCGTGGCCTTGGCACGCTTGCCCATCAGGTCCTCGTACTTGTCCTGCAACATGCGCTTCATCCAGTCGCCTTCCATCCAGCCGGGCGCGACGGCATTGACGCGGATCTCCGGCCCGAGGTTCCAGGCGAGCGTTTTGGTGAGGTTCACCACCGCGGCCTTGCTCGCGGCATAGGGCGGCGGCTGCGGCCCGGGACGCAGACCGACGATGCTCGCCGTGTTGACGATGCAGCCCTTCGCTTCTTTCAGCAACGGGACGGCCGCGCGCGTGACCTGGAAGAGCCCACGCACATTGACGGCGAACACGCGGTCCCATTCCTCGAGCGAAAGCGTTTCCAGATCCTTCGGCTTCCACGACGCGGTGGTGCCGGCGTTGTTGACGAGCACGTCCAGGCGCCCGAAACGCTGCTTCACCTGCTGCAGCATGGCGCGTACGCCGGGTTCGTCGCTGACATCGCAGCGCATGACGAGCGTCTTCGCGCCGAGCTTCTCGGCCTGCGAAGCGGTCTCGCGGGCCGCGGCTTCGCTCGAGCTGTAGTTGACCGCGACGTCGTAGCCCGCGCGCGCCAGCGCCAGCACGGCGCTTCTGCCGATGCCGGTGGCAGCGCCGGTGACGAGCGCGGCTTTTGTGGACGACACGTGGGAGCCTGAAATACGATGCGATGCGCGATGACGATGGTCGAGTGGAACCGCGCGCCTGTCAAGATCGATGAGCGGTAGCGCGCAGATCACCGTCGAGAGCGTCTCGCACACCTACCGGCCGGCGCGCGGGCGCGCAGTGTTGGCGCTCGAGGAGGTGTCGCTCGCGGTTGCGCCGCGCGAATTCGTCGCGCTGCTCGGACCCTCGGGCTGCGGCAAATCCACGCTGCTCTATCTCATCGGCGGCTTCCTGCCGGTGGAGCAGGGCGCGATCCGCATCGAAGGCGCGCCGGTCGCCGGGCCGGGCCCGGATCGCGGCGTGGTGTTCCAGCACTTCGCGCTCTTTCCCTGGCGCACGGTTCGAGCGAACGTGCGCTACGGCCTCGAGAAGCTCGGCCTCGCGCGCGACGAGCAGGAGCGGCGCGCGCAGGCCTATATCGAGCTCGTCGGCCTGAAGGGATTCGAGGACAGCTATCCGTCGCAGCTCTCCGGCGGCATGAAGCAGCGCGCGGCGCTTGCCCGCACGCTCGCGGTCGATCCGAAGATGCTGCTCATGGACGAGCCTTTCGGCGCCCTCGATGCGCAGACCAGGAGCCTGATGCAGGCCGAGCTCTACGCCATCTGGCAGCGCACGCCGAAGACCGTGCTCTTCGTGACCCACGACGTGCAGGAAGCGGTGCGCCTCGCGCAGCGCGTGGTGGTGATGTCGGCGCGCCCGGGCAAGATCAAAGCGACGGTCGACATCGCGCTCGATCGCGCCGATCCGCACATCTACCGCTCCGCCGAGTTCGCGGCCAAGGTGGACGAGATCTGGGGCCTGGTGCGCGACGAGGCGATCAAGGCGCAATGAAATACTTGCCGCTTCTCGTGCTGGCGCTCATCTGGGAAGCGGTCGTGCAGCTCGGGCTCGTGTCGCGCGATCTGCTGCCGTCGCTCTCCGATGTGGCCAAGGCGGGCTGGACGCTCCTGCGCGAAGGCGACTTCTGGAGGAACGGCGCGGCCTCGCTCTACCGCGGCGGCGCCGGACTGGCGCTCGCCATTGTGATCGGCGCGCTCGCCGGCATTGCGATGGCGTGGTGGCGCGCCGTGGACGCCTTGGTCGGTCCGCTGGTCGAGGCGCTCTATCCAATGCCGAAATCGGCGCTCATTCCAGTCACGGTGCTGTGGCTCGGCTTCGGCGACGGCTCGAAGATTCTGCTCATCTTCCTCGGCTGCATGCTGCCGGTGACGCTTGGCGCCTATAACGGCGCGCGCTCCTGCGAGCAGGCGCTCGTCTGGTCGGCGCGCAGCCTCGGCGCCAGCCGCCTGCGCGTGCTCTGGGACGTGGTGCTGCCGGCGGCGCTCCCCGAGATCGCCAACGGCGCGCGCACCGCGCTCGCGCTCAGCTTCGTGCTGCTCGTGTCCTCGGAGCTGATCGTCGCGCGCGCGGGCCTTGGCTATCTCATCGGCTTTCTCGGTGAAGGCGGCGTCTACGACGCGATGTTCGCCGTGGTGCTGGTCGTCGCGTTCCTCGGTTTCTTCGCCGACCGGCTCTACCAGCGGCTGATGGACCGCCTGCTCGCATGGCGCGCCTGACGCTGCGCTTCGCGCCGTGGATTGCGGTGCTCGCCTTGGCGCTCGCATGGGAACTCTTTGCGCGGAGCGGCGCCGTGACGCCATTCATGCTGCCCAAGCTCAGCACGGTCCTCGCGCGGATCTGGGGAGACGCCGCCTCGGGTGAGCTGTGGCAGAACCTCGGACTCACGCTCTATCGCTCGCTTGCCGGCTTCGCCGTCGCCGCGGTGGTCGGCATCGGGCTCGGGTTCGCCGTGGCCTATAACCGCGTGATGCGCTGGCTGTTCGATCCGCTCATCTCGGTGGGCTTCCCGATGCCGAAGATCGCGTTCCTGCCGATCATCACGCTCTGGCTCGGGTTCTACGACGTGTCGAAGATTTCGATGGTGGTGTTCGACGCCATTTTCCCGGTGGTGACGGCGACCATCGCGGCGACGCTCGCGGTAGAGCGCGAGCTCCTCTGGTCGGCGCGCAACCTCGGCGCGAGCGAGCCCGAGCTCCTGCGCGAGGTGGTGTTTCCGGCGGCGCTGCCCCAGATCATGACCGGACTGCAGGTCGCCCTGCCGATCGCGCTCATCGTCTGCATCGTCGCGGAGATGAAGCTCGGTGGCGTCGGCCTCGGCGGGGCCATGATCACCGCCTCGCGCTTTGCCGACTCGCCGGGCGTCTTCGCCGGCATCGTCGAGATCGCGATCGCGGGTTACCTGCTGGTGCGCGTGATGGCGCGCGTGCGCGCCCGGCTCCTCGCCTGGCATCCGGAGACCGAGGCGCCGGCGACCGTTTAGAATGAAGCATCACCTTGGAGGAGGGTTCATGCGCGGTCTGTTATGCGTGCTCTTGTCATTGATCGCCGGCGGCGCGTTCGCTCAGCAGCCGATGAAGATCCGCGTTGCCTACGTGGTGCCGGTGGCGAACTGGGCGTCGCTGATCTTCGAGAAGCCGGGCCTCGCGCGACACCAGGGCAAGTCCTACACGTTCGAGGCGGTGCACTTCCAGGGTACGCCGCAGATGATTACTGCGCTCGCCAATAACGAGCTGGAGATCGCCGACCTCGCCTTTGCGTCGCTCGCCATCGCGATCCAGAACGCCGGCATGGATGATCTGCGCGTGATCGGCGACGAGTTCCAGGATGGCGTCGACGGTTACTACACCGATGAATTCTTCGTGCTCAAGGATTCGGCGGTGAAGACGGTGAAGGATCTGAAGGGCAAGGTGGTGGCGACCAACGTCGCCGGTAGCGCGGTGGACATCATCATGCGCGCCGCGCTGCGCAAGAACGGCCTGGACGATCGCAAGGACGTGACGACCATCGAGACGGCGTTTCCGAACATGAAGGCAACGCTGATTTCGAAGAAGGCGGACGCCGTGCCGGGCGTGATTCCGTTCAACTTCGATCCCGAGTTCCGCGCCGCGACGCGGGTGCTCTTCACGCAGAAGGAGATCGTCGGGCGCACGCAGATGATCGTCTGGGCGGCGCGCGCCGGAGTGATACAGAAAAACCGCGCGGCGATGGTCGACTTCATGGAGGACGCGATCCGCGCGGTGCGCTGGTACCTCGATCCGGCGAATCACAAGGAGGCGGTGGAGATTGCGGCCCGCGTTTCGAAGCGGCCGGCCGCGGCGTTCGACAAGTGGCTCTTTACGAAGAACGGCCAGAACGGCGACTACTACCACGACCCGGACATGAAGCCGGATCTCAAGGCGCTGAAGGCGAATATCGATCTGCAGCATGAGCTTGGCCTCGTCAAAGCGACGATCGACGTCAACAAGCACGCCGATCTCAGCGTCATCCAGGAGGCGGCAAAACGGCTGAAATGACCGGCGCCGAAGCGCTGCTGCGCGCGCTCGCCGCGATGGGCGTCGAGCGCATCTTCGCCTCGCCCGGCTCGGACTGGGCGCCGCTGTGGGAGGCGCTCGCCGCGCCCTGGGCGAGCGACGAGGCGCCCCAGTACGTCTCGTCGCGCCATGAGGAGACCGCGATCGGCATGGCGACCGGCTATGCCAAGGCGACCGGCAAGCTGCCCGCGCTCGTCATCCACACCACCGTCGGCGCGCTGCACGCGGCGATGGGTCTGCGCGCCGCACTGCACGAGCGCATCCCGATGGTGGTGCTGGCCGGGGAATCGGTCTCCTTCGCCGAGCCGCCCGCACCGCCTGCGGGCCGCCAGTGGCTTCGCGTGCTCACGGATCTCGGCGGGCCGGCACGGCTCGTCGAGCCCGCGGTGAAATGGAGCTTCGGTCTCAACTCCAGCGTCATCCTGCCGCATACCATCCAGCGCGCCTGCCAGCTCGCGATGAGCGCGCCGCGCGGCCCGGTGTTCGTCTCCGTGCCGACCGAGATGCTGATGGAGACCATGAGCGCGGAGCCGCCGCCCGTGGCGGCGCTGCCGGCGGCGCCCGTCGCGAGCGACGACGCGATCGCCGAAGTCGCCGCAGCGCTCAGCGCAGCGAAGCGGCCGGTGATCGTCACCGAGGAGCTCGGCCGCAATCTGGGCGCGGTAGATGAGCTCGTGCGTCTAGCCGAAGCGCTCGGCGCGCCGGTGCTCGATGGCTGGCACGCCGACTACGTCAACTTCCCGAAGGACCACCCGCTCTACGCCGGCACCGCGGTCGAGCCGCTGCACGAGCTTCTCAAGGAGGCGGACTTCGTGCTGCTCGCCGAGGCGGTGGCGGGCTGGCATCCACCGTCGGCGCTGCGCGGCACAAAGGTCGCCGCGCTCGGCGAGGACCCGCTGCATTCGCATCTGCCGTATTGGGGTTTCCGCGCCGACTATCTGATGCAAGGCGATGCGGCGGCGACGCTCGCAAAGCTGAATGCCGCAGTGAAGCCGCGTGCCCAAAAAGGCACGCATCGCTGGCGCGAGCGCAAGGCGGAGATGCGCGCCAAGGCGCGCACGGCCGGCGAGGCGGCGAATATCACCGCGGCGTGGATCGCGCACGAGCTGAACGAAGTTCTGCCCTCCGAGGCGATCGTGGTGAACGAGACGATCTCGCATCGAGGCGACCTGGTGCAGCTGCTCGACAAGCTCGGACCGGGCGCCTTCTATGAATCGAGCTACGGCGGGCTCGGCATGGGCCTCGGCACGGCGCTCGGCGTCAAGCATGCCGAGCGCGGGCGCCCGGTAGTGCTGACGATTGGTGACGGCTCGTTCTATTACAACCCGGTGGTCGCTGCGTTCGGCGCCTGCCAGGAGCTCGAGCTGCCGCTGCTCGTTCTGCTATTCGATAACGCGGGGTACCAGTCGCAGAAGAACGATGTGGTGCGCGAATACCCGCAGGGCTGGGCGGTGCGCGCGAACAAGTTCGTCGGCACCTCGATTACGCCGATGCCGAACTACGCCGTCCTTGCGCACGCTTTTGGCGGCTACGGCGAAAAGGTCGAGCGCCCGCAGGGCGTGCGGGCCGCGCTCAAGAACGGGCTCGAGGCGCTCGCGCGCGGCCAGCTCGCGCTGCTTCACTTCGTGCTCGAGCCGGTCAATCGGCCGTGATGTGCGCCTCCGCGATGACCTTCGCCCAGCGCTGAAGGTCCGACTTCACCAGCTCGCCCAGCTCCTGGGGCGTGCTCGTCGCCGGCACGAGGCCCTGCTTGAGGAGGCTCTCTTTGACATCCGCAAGCGCCATCACCGCGTTCACATCGGCGTTCAGCCTGGCGACGAGCTCGTCGGGCAGCTTCGCCGGCCCGAGCACCGCGTACCACGCATCGACGTCGTCCATGAAATCGATGCCCTGCTCGCGGAATGTGGGCGCCTCCGGAAATTGCGCCGAGCGCTTGGCGCCGGTGACGCCAAGAATGCGGATGCGCCCGGCGCGGGCCTGCGGGATCGCCGAGTGCACCAGCGTGAACATCATGTGCACCTGGCCGCCGACCAGGTCCTGCATGGCGCCGGCGAAGCCTTTGTACGGCACGTGCGTCACATCGAGCCCGAGCCGCAGCTTGATGAGCTCCATGCCGATATGGTGCGGCGTGCCGTTCCCCGGTGAGCCGAAGAAGTATTTGCCGGGGTTGTTGCGAATCAGCGCGACTGCTTCCTGCATGTTATTGGCCGGAAACACCTTCGGGTTCACGGCGAAGCAATAGGTCGCGGTAGCGATCTTGCTGATCGGTGAAAAATCCCGGGTCACGTCATAGGGCGTGTTCTTGATGAGCGACGGCGTGATGGCGAACGTATTGACGGTCACCATCAGCGTGTACCCGTCGGCATCGGACTTCGCCACCAGATCGGTGCCGATGTTGCCGCTCGCGCCGGCCTTGTTCTCGACCACGACCGGCTGGCGCCATTTTTCCGAGAGCTTCGGCGCGATCACGCGCGCCAGGATGTCGATGCCCGTGCCCGGCGAGAACGGCACGATCAGCGTCACCGGGCGGGTGGGAAACTGCTGTGCTTGTGCGAGCGACGCCAGGCCGGCCAGCAACACCGCGAAAAGCAACTTCATGCGTCGATTATAGAATTCGCGCCGTGAAGACGACCGCCGCGCCCGAACGCAATACGAAGAAGCCGACGTTCCGGCCGCCGCCGCTCGCCTGCGATGCGCATTGCCATATCTTCGGTCCGGCGGCGAAATTCCCATTTGCATCCGATGCGTCCTATCACCCGCCTGACTCGCCGTTCGAGGCGCTGCAGAAGCTCCACGCCATCCTCGGCATCGAGCGCGCGGTGATCGTGCACGCGAGCTGCCACGGCGCCGACATGCGCGTGACGCTCGACGGCATCGCGCGCTCCAAAGGCCGCTATCGCGGCACCGCCATCATCGACGAGAGCACCGGCGAGCGCGAGTTCCAGCAGATGCACGACAGCGGCATCCGCGGCGTGCGCTTCAACTTCGTAAGACACCTCGGCGGCCGGCCTGACATGGTGTTCTTCAAGCGTACGGTGCGCCGCGTGAAGGAGATGGGCTGGCATCTCATCCTGCATCTGGATGCGAGCGACCTCGTCGAATTCGACGAGCTGTTCAAGGGCATCCCGGTGCCGATGGTGATCGACCACATGGGCCGCGTGAAGGCGGCCGATGGCTTGGAGCAGCCGGCGTTCAAGGTGCTGCTCGAGTGGATGAAGCATGACAGGTTCTGGGTGAAGATCTGCGGGCCGGAGCGTGTGTCATCCAAGGGTCCGCCATTCATCGACGCGGTGCCCTTCGCGCGCCAGCTGATCGCAGCGGCGCCTGAGCGCATCCTCTGGGGCACCGACTGGCCGCATCCCAACGTGAAGTGGATGCCGAACGACGGCGAGCTGATGGATCTTTTCGCGCAGATGGCGCCCGAGCCGCAGCTGCAGCGCCGGATCCTCGTCGACAATCCGGCTCGCCTCTATGGTTTCTAGGTGCATTGCCGGCTTCCATCAGGACGAAAAACGTGACTGGGTCGCCGAGCTGGAATGCGGGCACAACCAGCATGTACGCCACGATCCGCCGTGGACCAAGCGCCCCTGGGTGATAAGTCCTGAGGGCCGGCGCGCGCATCTCGGTACGCCACTCGATTGCAAGAAATGCGACATCGGAGCGCCGCGCGATTTCTGAGCGCCGCGCTGGCGGCGCTCATGCTTGCCGGCTGCGCGACGCGGCCGGCGACCTCGCCCAGCCATACGTGGGGCCGGCCCTGCGACGACTGTATCGCCGGCGTGCCGAACTTCAGCGAGGTGACTGAGAAGCTCTGGCGCGGCGCGCAGCCGGATACCGAAGATGCGCAGGTGTTCCGGCGACTCGCCGAGCGCGGCGTGAAGACGGTGATCAATCTGCGCCAGGACCACGATGACTTCGCGGCGCTCGAGGGCACCGGCATCGCCTACGCCTGGATCCCGATGCATGCGTGGCACCCGGAGGAAGAAGACATCGTGCTCTACCTCGCCACGCTGCGCCGCGCGCTCGCCGATCCGCAACGCTGGCCGGTGTACGTCCATTGCGCCAAGGGCAAGGACCGCACCGGTTACGCGATTGCTGCCTACCGCATCATCGAGCAGGGCTGGGACGCCGACAGCGCGATCGAGGAGATGTACGACTTCCGCTACAACCCGCTCTGGTTCGGCAACCCGGCGTTCCTGCGCCGTCTCGCCGAACACCGCGCCGAGATCGCGGCGCGTGTGACGCGCATGCCCTGAGCGTGGAGTCGCTGTCGCTCGCCGAAGCGCGCCGCTTCGCCGTTGCCTCGCAGATGTTCGGCCGCCGTCCGGCGCATCCGGGCGTCGGGCAGGTGCGCGAGCTTGCGGCCCGCGTGCATGCGTTCCAGATCGATTCCGTCAACGTGCTGGCTCGCGCCCACTACGTCGCGCCGTTTGCGCGCCTGGGGCCTTATCCGGTCGCGGCGCTCGACGAGCTCGCCTACCAGACGCGTGAGCTCTTTGAGTACTGGGGCCACGCCGCGTGCCTGATGCCGGTCTCGCTCTATCCGCTGCTGCGCTATCGCATGGACAAGCACGGCGCTTGGACGCGGCAATACATGCGCTCGCGTCGCGGCGCTTATATGGCGAAGGCCTATGCCGAGGTCGAGGAGCGCGGGCCGCTGGCCGCTGCCGCGCTGTCGACCCCGGGGAAGCGCAGCGGCAACTGGTGGGGCTGGAGCAGCGGCAAGATGGCACTCGAGCATCTCTACGACGCCGGACTGCTGGCGATCGCCGGCCGGCGCGGCTTCGAGCGGCTCTACGATCTTGCCGAGCGCGTGATCCCGGCGGCGGCGCGCGAAGCGCCCGCGCCGCCACGCGAGCAGGCGATGAAGGAGCTCATCGCGCTGAGTGCCGCTGCCCAGGGCGTCGGCACGGCGGATGACCTCGCAACGTACTTCTATGTCGATGGCTCGCGCGATCGGCGCGGGCCGCAGCCGTGGTGGACGCGGCCGGCGCGGGGCCGACGCAAGCCTGCGCCGCCGCTCGCCCCGCATTTGATCGCCGAGCTGGTCGAGGAGGGACGGCTGCTACCGGTGCGGGTCGAGGGCTGGAAGACGTCCGCGTACATGCATCGCGAAGCGCGCGTGCCGAAGAGCGTCGCGGCGCGCGCCTTCGTCACGCCGTTCGATTCGCTCGTCTGGCACCGGCCGCGGCTCGCGAGACTCTTCGGCATGAAGTACACCATCGAGATCTACACGCCGGCCGCCAAGCGCGTCTACGGCTACTACGTCTGCCCGTTTCTCCTCGGCGACACCATCGTTGCGCGCGCCGACCTCAAGGCCGACCGCGCCCGCGGCGTGCTCGTGGTGCATAGCGTGCACTTCGAGGAAGGCGAGACCGCGCGGCGCGTGTTGCCGGAGCTCGCCGCCGAGCTCGGCGAACTGCAAGCCTGGCTCGGGCTCGAGCGGATCGAAGTCGCTCGGCCCCGGGAGCTCAGCCGGCTGCTTGGCGGCCGATCTCGAACACGCAGCCGGGCGTCGTCTCGGTCAGCGTAACGTCGTAGCTCTCGATGAGCGGCATGGCGATGGCCTCGAGCTCGTGCTTCCACAGGTCGCTGCCGTAGAACGCCTCCTTCATGCGCTCGCGCTCCGCGAGCGACGGAAAGCTGCGCAGGAAGACGAAGCGATGCGGATTCTCGACGTCGAGGAGCGGGCCGATCACCTGCATGCCAAAGGCCCGCATGCCTTCCACGGCGCGCGTCTCGAAGAGCCGGATGAACTCGGCGCGGTGGCCGGGCTTGATACGATAGGTGCGCACTTCGATGATCATGCCATCCGGCCCTCGCTTGGAAATCCACGAAATTCTGCCATCGGAGATGGAAGCCGCGCGGCGCTTGCTGCAGGCGGCGGGCTGGGTCGGGCGGGTGTCCGACCCGGGCCAGTTCCGCGAGTTGCTGTCGCGTTCGCAGCGCGCGCTGGTCGCTGTCGAGGAAGGCGAGGTGATCGGCTTTCTGCGCGCGCTCACCGATGCCATGGAGAATGGCTACATTTCCATGCTGGTCGTTGCCGAGCCGCATCGCCGCCAGGGCGTCGGCCGGGCATTGGTGGAGGCGGTGATGGGCGACGACCCGGGGATCACCTGGGTGCTGCGCGCGGCGCGCGAAGGCGTCGCCGGGTTCTACGAGCGCATCGGCTTCCAGCGCTCGCAGGTAGCAATGGAGCGGCCGCGTGCGAGAAAATCACGCTCATGATGAGCCGCCTCGCTCTGCTCTTCACTCTCGGCCTGACGCTCACCCACGCCGCGCCGCCTCCCTACGATGAAAAAGCCGACGCCAAGGCCGACCTGCAGCGCGCTTTGAGCGGCGCGCAGGCGAGTGGCACGCCGGTGCTTGTCATCTTCGGTGCCAACTGGTGTCCTGACTGCCGCGCGCTCGACAAGGCCCTCAGCACCGGCAAGAACGCCGAGCTGATGGCGCGCGAGTTCAAGGTGGTGAAGGTCGACGTCGGCAACTTCGACCGCAACCTCGATCTCGCCGCGCGCTATGGCAACCCGATCAAGAAGGGCATTCCTGCGGCGGTGGTGCTGTCGCCGCGCGACGAGGTGCTTTACGCCACGCGCCTCGGCGAGCTGGCCGACGCGCGCAACATGAGCGACACCGGCATCTACGATTTCCTCAAGCGCGTGGTGCAGTCGGCGAAGAAAGGGCACTAGGCATGGCTCGCATCATCGGCGGCATCGGGACGTCGCACGTCCCGACGATCGCCATGGCGTACGACAAGGGCAAGCAGCAGGACCCCGACTGGACGCCCCTCTTCAAAGGCTACGAGCCGGTTGCCAAGTGGCTCGCGGAGAAAAAGCCCGATGTGCTCTTCTTCTGCTTCAACGACCACGCGACGACCTTCTTTTTCGATCACTACCCGACTTTCGCGCTCGGCGTTGGCGATGAGTACAAGATCGCCGACGAGGGACTGGGCGAGCGGCCGATCCCGCGGCTGAAGGGCCACGCGCCGATGGCGCGCCACATCGCGCGCTCGCTCGTGGCCGAGGAGTTCGACATCTCGGTGTTCCAGGACCTGCCGCTCGACCATGGCCTGCATTCGCCGCTCACCATGATGTGGCCGTCGAAGCCCGACTGGCCGGGCGCCGTGATCCCGCTCGTGGTGAACGTGCTGCAGCACCCGCTGCCGACGCCGCGGCGCTGCTACAAATTGGGGCAGGCGATCCGCCGGGCGATCGAGAGCTATCCCGAGGATCTCAAGGTCGCCATGGTCGGCACCGGCGGCCTCTCGCACCAGATGATCGGCGAGCGCGCCGGCTACAACAACGAGCAGTGGGATCGCGAGTTCCTTGAGCTCATCGACCGCGATCCCGAGAAGCTCGCCGCCATGAGCGTGGAGGACTTCATGCGCCTGGGCGGCAACGAGGGCGCGGAAGTGATCATGTGGCTCATCATGCGCGGCGCGCTGAGCGACAGCGCGCGCCGGCGGCACGACAACTACTACCTGCCGATGACGACCGCCATGGCGGTCGCGCTCTTTGAGTAAATACGTCTTCGATCTGGAACGCAGCGCCCGCGGCTTGCGCCTCAACCGCTTCCTGCACAGCTTCACGCGCCAGGACGTGCGGGAGCTCTTCCGCCGCGATCCTGAGGCGGCGATGAAGGATCTCAACGCCGAAGAGCGCGATATGGTGCGGCGCCTCGATTGGAAGGCGATGCAGGATTACGGCGCGAGCTTCTTCTGCCTGGAGAAGCTGGCGCGCGCGAAAGGCGTCTCGAATCCGGAGATGGTCGCGGCGTTCCGCGGTGAGTCACTGGAAGCGTTCCTCAAGACGCGCCGGGTTCCCGGCGCACGCTGACTTGCGCACACAGGTCGCCATCATCGGCGGCGGGCCCGCCGGGCTGCTGCTCGCCGAGTTGCTGCACCGGCAAGGCGTGCAAAGCGTGGTGCTTGAGCGCCACACGCGCGGCCACGTCCTTGGCCGCATCCGTGCCGGTGTCTTGGAACCATGGACGATCGATGTCCTGCGCGAGAACGGCCTTGCCGCGCGCCTCGAGCGCGAGGGGCATCGGCACGACGGCGTATGGATCGTGTGGGGGCAGCGCGAATTCCTGATCGATATCAACCGGCACCTGGGCAAGCAGTTCGTCGCCTACGGGCAGACGAGCCTGCAGGAGGATCTCTTCGCCGCCGCCGATGCGCGAGGCGCGGCGCTGATCACCGAAGCTGAACATGTGCAGCCGCTCGCCATCGACACCGCGCACCCGCATGTGCGGTTCACCGTGCACGGCGAACCGCAGTGCCTGGAGTGCGACTTCATCGCCGGCTGCGACGGCTTTCACGGCGTCTCGCGCACCAGTTTCCCGCCCGGGGTGTTGTGCGAGTACGAGAAGGTTTATCCGTTCGGCTGGCTCGGCGTGCTCGCGCCGGTGCCGCCGCTGTCCGAGATCGCCTACTGCCACTCGGCGCGGGGCTTCGCGCTCGCCTCACAGCGCAATCCGACGCTCAGCCGCTATTACATCCAGGTGCCGCTCGACACGCGTAGCGAAGACTGGCCCGACGAGCGATTCTGGCAGGAGATCAAGGCGCGCTTTCCGCGCTCCTGGTCCGAGCGCATCGTCAGCGGGCCGTCGATCGAGAAATCGATTGCGCCGCTACGAAGCTACGTCGCCGAGCCGTTGCAGTACGGGCGGCTGTTCCTGGCCGGGGATGCGGCGCACATCGTGCCGCCGACCGGCGCGAAGGGCCTCAACCTCGCCGTTTCGGACGTTTATTACCTCTCGCGCGCCCTCGTCGAGTATTACCACGGCGGCTCGACACGCGCGCTCGACGCCTATAGCGCTACGGCGCTTCGCCGCGTCTGGGCATCGGTGCGCGTTTCTTGGTACCTGACCACGCTGCTGCATCGCTTTCCGGGCGCGAGTGATTTCGACCAGCGCGCCCAGGAGTACGAGCTCGAGTATCTGCAATCCTCGCACCACGCGCAGGTGGCGCTCGCCGAGCAGTACGCAGGCCTGCCGCTTTAGAATCCGCGCATGCTAAAGACGCTGATGGGTGACCACGAGGTCACCAGGCAGTTCAAGACCCGGACCGACAAGCTGAATTTCGTCGAAGTGAAAGGCAGCGCCGCGCAGTACTTCAAGCGCGTGGTGCGCGACTTGGAGTTCGACGTGGCGGAGATGGCGATCATCACCTATCTCATCGCCAAGGCGTACGACAAACCCTATCGCCTGCTGCCGTTCACCGTGCTCGCCCGCTACCAGCATCCGTTCCTGGTCTACAACGCGGCGCGCGGCACGCTGACGCCGGAGGATCTGCACGGCAAGCGGATCGGCGTGCGCTCCTACTCGGTCACTACCGGCGCATGGATCCGCGGCATCCTCGCCGAGGATTACGGCGTCGATATTTCGCGCATCAAGTGGGTGACGTTCGAAGAGGCGCATGTCGCCGAGTTCCGCGATCCGCCGAACGTCGAGCGCGCGCCCGCCGGGAAGGAGATCACGGCGATGCTGAAAGCGGGCGAGCTCGACGCTGCGATCCTCGGCGCGATCCCGACCGATCCGCAGTTGAAGCCGGTGATCCGCGATCCGGAAGCGGCCGGCAGGCGCTGGGGCGAAAAGCACGGCGGCATCCAGCTCAACCATCTCGTCGTGGTGAAGAACACGGTGCCGCAGATGGCGGGCGACGAGGTGTATCGCATGCTGGTCGCGAGCAAGGAGGCCGCGGGCAATCCGCCCAACCTGCCGCATGGCGTGGACGCGACTCGCCAGAGCCTCGAGCTCGCGATCGACTGCGCCCACCGGCAGAACCTCATCCCGCGGCGCTATGGGGTCGAGGAGCTTTTCCGATGAGACGGTTCATTGTCGCGCTGGCGCTCGCTCCGGCGCTGGCTTTCGGGCAGGCGTTTCCATCGAAGCCGGTCCACATCGTGCTGCCCTTCGGGCCGGGCGGCGTCGCGGACATCACGACGCGCACCATCGCGCCGAAGCTGGGCGACGAGCTCGGCCAGCCGATGGTCGTCGAGAACATGCCCGGCGCAGGCGGTATTCGCGCGGCGGAAACCGTGGCGCACGCCGACCCGGACGGGCATACGCTGCTCCTCCTCACGAACGGCAATGCCGTGAGTCAGGCGCTCTTCAAGTCGCTGCCCTACGACCCGGCGAACGACTTCGCCATGATCTCGACGGTGGGCTACTTCAGCATGGTGATCGTGACCGGCGCGCAATCGAAGCTGCACACCTTGCGCGACCTGATCGCCACGGCGAAGGCGAATCCCGGCAAGGTCAACGTCGGCACCATTACGCCGGGCGGCACGCAGCACCTCGCGGGTGAGCTCTTTCTCTCGACCGCCGGCATCCAGGCGCTGGTCGTGCCGCACAAGACGACCGGCGAAGTCATCGTCTCGGTGCGCAACGGCAATGTGGACATCGCTTTTGATTTCATCGCCCCGTTGCTTTCCGCCGTGCGCTCGGGCCAGCTGCGCGCGCTAGCGGTAACGGCAGCGAAGCGCTTTCCCGGCCTCCCGGACGTGCCGACGGTGATCGAGGCCGGCGTGCCGGGCTACGACGTTGCCTCGTGGAACGCGCTCGCCGCGCCCGCGAAAACGGCGCGCCCGGTGATCGACAAGGTGCGTGCGGCGCTCATCAAGGCGCTCGCCGATCCGCAGGTGCAGAAGCGCTATGCCGAGCTCGGCGTCGAGGGCCGCGCCAGCACGCCGGAGGAGCTGAAGGACTTCTACGCTTCGGAAACGAAGCGCTGGACGCGCGTCGTCGAGCGCGCCGGCATTCCGAAGCAGTAATTATTTAAGCTGCTTGGCGAGGAAGTCCATGGTGCGCTGCCACGCCTGCTCGGCGGCCTTCGGGTCGTACTTCAGCATGTCCAGCTTCTTCTGGTCGGCGGTCTCGTTGGCGAAGGCGTGCTTGCAGTTGTAGCGGTGGAACTCGAACTTGACGTTCGCCTCGCGCAGCTTCTTCTCGAGCGCATCGACGCCGCTGATGGCGAACGCCTGGTCCTGCGTCGCCCAGTGGCCAAGGAGCGGCGCCTTGATCTTCTTCGCATCGACATACTCGAGCGGCGGGTAGCCGTACCAGATCACGCCGGCGTCCATCTCCGGCACGTTCACGGCCGATAGGACGGTGAGCGCGCCGCCCATGCAAAAGCCGGTGACGCCGACCTTCGGGCTCGCCTGCTTCAGGTACTGCACCGCGCCGCGGATGTCCTGCCCGGCGGCATCGCCGAAGTTGAGGCCGGTCATCAGATGATTCGCTTCCTTCGCGTCGACCGCCGTCTTGCCGCGGTAGAGATCCGGCACCAGCGCGCGGTAGCCCGCCTTGGCAAGCTTGTCCGCCACGCTCCTGATCTGGTCGTTAAGGCCCCACCATTCCTGGATCACCACCATGCCCGGCGCCTTTGACGCCGCATTTCCTCGACTATCCGGCTCCGCCAGATAGCCGTTCACGCTTTTGCCGTCCGGCCGCTTGTAACTCACCTTCTTGCCCATCGTTCTCTCCTCACTCGGGTTGCCAGCGAATCTTAGAAAACGCCGGCTCCGTTTGCCACTCGATTTCCTCATCCGACAGCCAGGCGCGCTCCCACGCGTGATCGAGCTGGCTTTCGTACGGCGGTCGCTCGGCGCGCACCCCGGCGGCCCATTCCGCCATGTGCCGCGCCTCCGTCGCATCCAGCCTGAAGCTGAAGCCGTAGCCGACGCGCCCGTCGGGTGCCACGACGCGCGCGATGAGCGCCTCCTCGCCGGTGGCGAGGCGCATGGAATGCACATGGATGTGGTGTGCCTTCACCGCCGCAGGAGCGGATTCAACCCGCTGCGTGTGACGCGGCCGTAAAGCTCGCGGCCGAGCGTCTGCTCGCAGAATTCCGCCGTCGTCAGCAGGCCGTCGAGATCGATGCCGGTCGATATGCCCATCGACTCGAACAGGTTCACCAGATCCTCGGTGGACACGTTCCCGGTGTGCCCCTCGCCGTACTTCACCTTTGCCGGATGCCCGCCGACGCCGCCGAAGGCGCTGTCGAACCAGCGCACACCGGCTTCATACGCGGCCATGTAGTTCACCAGGCCCGTGCCGCGCGTGTCGTGGAAGTGCGCGATCGGCACGCCGCGCTTCACGCGCTGGAAGAGCGCGCGGACCGCCGGCGGCGTCGCGGTGCCGATGGTGTCGCCGAGCGCGACGTGCTCCACGCCAAGCTCGTGAAAGCGCTGCACGTCCTGCGCCACGACGCCGGGGTCCACCTTGCCCTCGAACGGGCAGCCGAACGCGACCGACACCGTACCGATCAGGCGAAAGCGCCCTTTCGCCGCGCGCGCCATGTCGGCGATGTTGTGCCACTGCTCGGCGCGCGAGCGGTTGAGGTTGCGCTGTGAATGACTCTCTGTTGCGGAGACGAGCAGGCTGATCTCGTTCGCGCCGAAACCGGCGTCCAGATCCGCGAGCGCGCGTTCCACCGCGCGCACATTGGCGCACGTCGCCTTGTAGTAGACCCCGGATCTGCGCTCCAGCGAGCGCAGTAGCTCCGTGGCATCGGCGAATTGCGGCACCACCTTCGGGTTGGAATACGAGGTCGCCTCGACCCGCGGGAAGCCCAGGCGCGCGAAGCGCTCGACCAGCGCGCGCTTCGCCGCCGTCGGCACGAACCCGGCCTCGTGCTGCAGGCCATCGCGCGCGAAGCACTCGCAGAGCGTCACCGCGTCCATCGTTGACACTATCAACCACCTGCTTTACCGTGTCAACGATGCCGGCCGCGCACCCCGCGCCACTCGATCGTCGCGATCCCGCGACCCAGCCGCAAGGCGTGGTCGAGGGGTACGCGCAAACCTCCCAGCGCTGGCCGGCCGAGCCGCTGGTGCGCCGCCCGCAGACACGCTCTGAGCTGAGCGGCCCGCAGGACCTGCGCCGGCGCCTGCAGCCGGTGCGTGCCGATCTTGCCGGCCAGGGCGCAAAGCGCGCGCTTGGCCAGCTGATTCATCTGCGCGCGCGCGTGGTGGACGAGGACGGCGCACCGGTGGCGGGCGCGATGGTCGAGATCTGGCACTGCAATGCCGCCGGCAAATACATCCATCCGAACGACAGCAACGACGCGCCGGCCGACCCGAACTTCTACGGTGCCGCGCGCCTCGTCGCCGGGGACAGCGGCCTCATCGAGCTACGCACCATCAAGCCCGGTGCCTATCCGGTGCCCGATAGCGGTGGCTGGTGGCGGCCGCCGCACATTCACTTCTCGGTGTGGGGACGCGTGTGGCTCTCGCGGCTCGTGACACAGATGTTCTTTCCGGGCGAGCCGCTGAACGAGACCGACCACATCCTCAACGCGATTCGCGATGCTGCTGCGCGCAGCCGCTCGATCGCGCGCCTCATGCCCACCGAGCGCGGGCCGGCGAATGCGCTGGTCTACGAATACCAGCTCGTGGTGCGCGGCCGCGGCGCCGCGCCGCAATTGCCATGAAGCTGATTCCGACCGGCGAGATGACGCTCGGGCCGTTCTTTCCGCGCGAATTCGCGCAGGGCGCGAACGACCTCACCACCGTGGATCGCCGGCGCGCGGCGGGCGAAGTGATCGAGGTCGCCGGGCGCATCACGCAATTCGACAGCAGGCCGCTCGACAATGTCGTCGTCGAGATCTGGCAGGCGGACAACCGCGGGCGCTACGACGCGCCGGATTACTGCGGCTGGGGACGCGCGGCGACCGATGCGGACGGCGTGTACCGCTTCCGCACCATCAAGCCCGGTGCCACCGACGGCCGCCTGCCGCACCTCAATTTCCTGTTGCTCTACTCCGGCCTGATGCGGCACCTGCAGACAGTGATGTACTTCGAGCTCGGCACGGACCCGGTGCTCGATGCCGTGCCGGCCGCACGGCGCAAGCTGCTGGTCGCGCGCCGCGACGGCGCCACATACCGTTTCGATATCCGCCTGCGCGGCGAGGACGAGACGCCGTTCTTCGATGACTGAGATCCAGGACCTGCTCTCGTACAAGCTGCATCGCGTAGCGAACCTGCTCTCGCGCGGCGCGGAGCTGCGCTACCGGCGCGAATTCGGCGTAAGTCTCTGGGAATGGCGCACCATCGCTTTGCTCGGCGCGACCGATCAGCCGATGGCTTTGGTGCAGCTCGCCAATGCCGCCGGCATCGACAAGGGCCAGATGAGCCGCGTGGTAGCCGGGCTCGCGAAGCGGCGCATCGTGCTGCGTACGGCGCATCCCGGCGATGGGCGCGGCGTGCACCTCGCCTTGAGCGCGGCCGGACGGCGCATGTACGCCGGGCTGATCCGTGCCGCGGCAGAGCGCGACGCCGCGTTCCGCGGCTGCCTGTCGAAGGCGGAGCACCAGGTGTTCGACCGCGCGCTCGCCAAGCTCGCCGGGCGTGCGCGTGCATTCATCCAACGGGAAAAAGGGTGAAATGAGGCTGCCCCGATGAAGACGCGCATCACTGAGCTCCTCGGCATCGAGTATCCGATCTTCCAGGCGGCAATGAGCTGGGCGTCGTCGAATTCGGCGCTCGTCATCGCCGTGTCCAACGCCGGCGGCATGGGCGTGCTCGCGGTCGGACCGCTGCGCATCGACGATTTCCGGCGCATCCTCGGCGAGATCAAGGCGGGAACCAGAAGCCCGTATGGCGTGAACATCCCGCTCAACAATCCCAAGGCACGCGAGATGCTCGACATTGCCTATGAGGCGCGCATCCCGGTGATGGTCGCGTCGCAGGGCGGCCCGCGCGAGCACCTGGCCCGATTCCGCGATATCGGCACGAAGTGGTTCCATGTGGTCGCGTCGGTGGAGCACGCGCGCAAGGCCGAGGCGGCGGGGGTCGATGGATTAGTCGTGGACGGGGCGGAGGCGGGCGGCCATCCGCCGCCCTCGGAGGTCGGCACGCTCGTCCTGGTACGCCGCGTGCTGCAGGTGACGAAGCTGCCGGTGATCGCGAGCGGCGGCATCGCCGATGGCGCCGGCATCGCCGCGATGCTGGCGCTCGGCGCCGACGCCGTGCAGCTCGGCACGCGCTTCATCGCTACGCCGGAGGCGAGCGTGCACGAGAACTACAAGCGCGCCGTGCTCGACGCGGAAGTCGACCAGACGACGCTCGTCGGCCGTGGCACGCATCCGATCCGCCAGCTGAAGAACGCGTTCAGTGCCAAGTACGAAGCGGCCGAGCGCGGCGGCGTCAGCAAAGAACAACTGGAGGCGCTCTTCCAGGAATATTCGCTCAAGCAGGCGGCGCTGCGCGGCGATGTCGAATGGGGCAAAGTCGAGGCGGGCCAGAGCGCCGGGCTCGTGCACGACATCGCACCGGCTGCCGAAGTCATGCGGCGCCTGGTCGCGGAACTGGAACAAGCACGACGGAGGCTCGCGTCCCTATGAGCAACCTGCAAATCCAGCGCAAAGGCGCGACCTGCATCGTTACGCTCAACCGTCCGGAGAAGCGCAACGCGCTCGACACGGCGCTGTCGCGGGCGCTGCTCGAAGCGCTGCGCGCGGCCGATGGCGATG
>DASREB010000270.1:0-2142 GCA_035652275.1 Burkholderiales bacterium | reverse complement strand
CGCTTCCTGCATCCCGCGCCGGACAGCCTGGGCATGCAGGTACTTCATTTCCAGGCTGTCCGGCGCGGGATGCAGGAAGCGTTGGGCATCAAAGCCGTCGTGCTCGAAGTTTTGCCGCAGCCCGAGCAGGAACCACTGGATCTTGTGCGGGGTGTCGAGCCGCCGCAGCAGGCGGTTTTCCGCGACTTCGCTGCGAGCGTCGGCGAGGTCTCGCCAGGGCGGGCCGGCATCGTGCTGCTGATCGAAGCAAATCCGGGGGTGACGCAGGGGCGCCTCGCCGAGGCGGTGCGTCTCGATCGCTCGACCATGGTCGGCGTGATCGATGCGCTGGAAGAGCGCGCTCTGGTCGAACGGCGCCGCGGGCGTGACCGGCGTACCAACGGCTTGTGGCTGACGCGGGCGGGCCGCATGCTGGCCGTACGACTGCGTCAGCGCATCGAGCGGCACGAGCGCCGCGTCGCCGCTCGGCTGAGCGAGGCCGAGCGCGCGCAACTTCTCGCCCTGCTCGCCAAGCTGGCGCAATAAAAAAAAAGGGCGCACGCAGCGCCCTTTTTTGGTTGCAGCGGGCACTACATGCGATAAGCCGCCTCGCCATGTGCCGTCGTATCGAGGCCTTCGCGCTCGTCTTCTTCGCTGACGCGCAGGCCGATCGTCAGGTCGACCAGCTTGTAGGCAATGGCCGCCACGATGCCCGACCACAGCAGCGTCACGATGACCGCCTTGGCCTGGATCCAGAGCTGACCGGAGATCGAGTAGTCGGCCGCGCTCACCAACGTGCCGGTGAACCAATCGACCGGGAAGCTCGGACCGCCGAGGCTCGGCGCGTTGAAAACGCCGGTCAGCAGCGCGCCGAGAATCCCTCCGGTCGCGTGGACGCCGAAGACATCCAGCGAGTCATCCGCGCCGAGCATGCGCTTCAGCCCGTTCACGCCCCAGAAGCAAACGAACCCGGCAGCGATTCCGATGATGAATGCGCCGGAGATGCCGACGTTGCCGGCGGCCGGCGTGATGGCGACAAGGCCTGCCACTGCGCCGGAGGCGGCGCCGAGCATGGAGGGCTTGCCTTTGAACATCGCTTCGCCGGCAATCCACGCCAGCACAGCGCACGCCGTGGCGAGGTAGGTGTTCATGAAGGCGAGCGCCGCGCTGCCGTTCGCTTCCAGCGCCGAGCCGGCATTGAAGCCGAACCAGCCGGTCCAGAGTAGCGCGGCACCGATCATCGTCAGCGTCAGGTTGTGCGGCGGCATGGCTTCCTTGCCGTAGCCGATGCGCTTGCCGATGAGGTACGCACCGACAAGGCCTGCCACCCCGGAGTTGATATGCACGACCGTGCCGCCCGCGAAGTCGAGCGCGCCCATTTGCCATAGCCAACCCGCCTTGGCGTTGATCTCGTCGACGATCTTCGCCGACGTGTAGGCATCCGGCCCGGCCCAGTACCACACCATGTGGGCGATCGGCGCATAGCTGAAGGTGAACCACAGCACGATGAACGCGAGCACGGCCGAGAACTTGGCGCGCTCGGCGATCGCGCCGAGGATCAGGCAGCAGGTGATCGCCGCGAAAGTCGCCTGGAACGCGACGTAAACCAGCTCCGGCAGCACGACGCCCTTCGAGAAGGTGGCCGCCGTCGCGTCGGTCGCCCCCTTCAGGAACAAGCGGTCAAAACCGCCGAAGAACTTGTTGCCCTCGGTGAACGCGAGACTGTAGCCATAGATGCACCACAGCACGGTCACGAGCGAGAACACCACGAACACCTGCATCAGCATGGAAAGCGCATTCTTCGAGCGCACCATGCCGCCGTAGAACAGCGCCAGTGCCGGCACGCTCATCATCAGCACGAGCGCCGTGGAGGTCAGCATCCACGCCACATCGCCTTTATTCGGCGTCGGTGCGGGCGCCGCGGCGGCCGGCTTGGCTTCGTCCTTCTTCGCTTCCGCAGCCGGCTTGTCGGGCGTGGCCGCGGGTTTGTCTTGCGCCAGCGTCACGCCCGCAAAGGCGAGCGAGAGCACCAGCGCGAGGAATGCACATAGCTTTTTCATCACGATCTCCTTAAAGCGCTGCCGCATCGGTCTCGCCGGTGCGGATGCGAATGACCTTCTCAAGATCGAACACGAAGATCTTGCCGTCGCCGATCTTGCCGGT
>DASREB010000269.1:0-54888 GCA_035652275.1 Burkholderiales bacterium | reverse complement strand
GACTGGGCGGCACAGGAAGCTACATCCTGGATGCTCTCGCCAAGACTCCTGTTGAACAGATCCATCTCTACGACGACGACATCATCGAGCTCGGGAATGTGTATCGCATGCCTGGAGCACCTACCATCGAAGAAGCGCACGAAAGAGCCCGTAAGACGGATCATCTTAAGGCTCTGTACAGCCGCATGCGGAGCGGTATCGAAAGTCACTCGGTGCGTATCGACGCGGGCAACGTGCGCGAGCTGGACGATTGCAACTTCGTTTTCATTGCCGTGGACCACGGTCCGTCTCGAGGCCTTATCGCTCGTCATCTCGCTGGGAAGGGTATCCCCTTTATTGACGTTGGCCTTGGCGTAGACAGAGTGCCGGAGGATGTAAAGCTAATATCCCGCGTACGCGTAACGGCGATCGGCAGTGAAAACAAATCTCTTGTGGACAGGTTGCCGATCGCAGAGGACCAGGAAGATGTCATCTACAACAATATCCAGGTTGCGGAACTCAATGCGCTGAATGCGATGCTGGCGATCATCGTCTACAAGCAGAAGATCGGGTTCTATTCGGAAGAGATCCCGGTCAACACTCTGCGCTACGTCCTGTCTTGGCAGCGGCTATCACATGTTGCGTCGGAGCAAGCGTGAAAGTTCAGGTCGTCAGACCTGAATACGTCGAGCAACTACCTGAGCAACTCGCGGAGGGTGTGCTTTACATCTGCGAGGAGTTCGACCTTACGGCGCACAAATGCTGCTGCGGCTGCGGCGAAGACGTCTATAACAAGCTTGGTCCGGGCAAGTGGCGAATAGTGAAGATGTCTGACGGCAGCGTCAGTCTCGATCCTTCCGTGGGTAACTGGAACTACGCGTGCCGGTCTCACTACTGGATCCGCAAGAACCGCATTGTCGATGCGGGACGGATGAGCGCTAGGGCGATCAGGGAAGTCCAGCGGAGAGACCGACGGGACAGAGACCGGTACATTGCACGCGTGAACGCTCAGGCCGACGTAGCCGATGAGCAGAGCATGAATCTGTGGGAGCGTACCTGCACGCAAATTGGCCGCACTCTGCGCCGCCTGCAGGCTTTGTGGCCTTGGTAGTACCGCGAACGCCCCAAGGGCGCCCCAAAACCAAGTAAGTGATTGAAGTTATGGTGGAGGCGGCGGGAATCGAACCCGCGTCCGTAAGCCCTACACAGTCAGGACTACATGCTTAGCCTGGTTGTTTGAGCTTCGCCTTGCACGCGCCAACCGGCAGGCTCGCGCTCGGCTAGCCGCTTCGACGGATCCCGCCGGCCAAGCGGCCAGACCGGCGGGAGAGGCTGATGTAAATGACGCTGCACCCCTTGCGGGGCCTAGACCATCAGCAATCTAGTGCAGCGTCTCGCGGGTATTAGGCCGCGAGAGCGAAACGCTCGTCGTTGGCGTTTGTAGTGTTTCCAGTTGGATTTACGAGGTCACTGGCCCTCGGCATGCCCTGCGCTGCTTCGCGACCCACGTCGAAACCAGGTCGCCCCCGCTCATTCACGACAATGCGGTAGATGGTGTCAGGCGCCATTTTATCAAGCCCATCCCTCGAGGACCAGCTTGCCGATCATCTTTCCCGACTCGAGCTTCTCGTGCGCCTTGCGCAGATTCGCGGCGTTGATCGGCGAGAGCGTCTCGCGCAGCGTGCTGCGCAATTTGCCGGCGTCGAGCCACTCGGACACCTGGTTCAAGAGCTTGTGCTGCTCGATCATGTCCGGCGTCTGGAAGCGCGGCCGCGTGAACATCAGCTCCCAGCAGACGCTCGCACTTTTGGAGCGCACCAGGTCCATCGCCAGGGGCTCGCGATTGCCGACGATCGCCACCACCGCGCCCTGCGGCGCGACGAGATCCGCCATCGCCGGCCAATGCGCGTCGAGCTCGCCGCTGAAATTCGCGATGTAGTCGACATTTTTCAGGCCCAGCGCCTCGAGCTGCGGTCGCAGCGGCTTGCGGTGATCGACGACATGGTGCGCGCCCAGCTCTTTCACCCAGGCGATGGTCTCGGGGCGTGACGCGCTGGCGATTACTTTGAGGCCGCTCGCATTGGCGATCTGGATGGCGATCGAGCCGACCCCGCCCGCGCCGTTGATGATCAAGAGGCTCGCGCCGCCGTCGCGGCGGATTTTCATGCGGTCGAAAAATGCTTCCCATGCGGTGATCGCGGTGAGCGGGACCGCCGCCGCGTGCGCCCAGTCGAGCGATTGCGGCTTGCGGCCGACGATGCGCTCATCCACCAGATGGAATTCGCTGTTCGTGCCCGGGCGCGTGACGTCGCCGGCGTAATAGACCGAGTCGCCTGGCTTGAAGAGCGTCACCTGCGCTCCCACCGCAGCGACGCTGCCCGCCGCATCCCAGCCGAGGACGCGCGGCTGCGCGTCGGTCTTCGCCGGATCGGTGCGGCGCTTGGTGTCGACCGGATTGACCGACACGGCCTCGACTTTCACCAGGAGGTCGCGCGGGCCGGGCGCGGGTTTTGGCAGTTCGATGTCAACCAGGGATGAGATGTCGCGGGTGGTGTGCGCAACGGCTTTCATAGGTGCTCCAGCAGTTCGGCGGGATGAGAAATGAGCGCATCGGCGTTCCAGGTCGCGGGACCGGGCGTCTCGGTGCCATGGTAGCCCCATTGCACGGCGATCGAGCGCATGCCGGCGGCGCGCGCCGCCTGGATGTCGCGCAGATCATCGCCGACATAGATGCAGTCGGCGGGTGCGAGCTTCAGCTGCTCCGCCGCAGCGAGCAGCGGCGCGGGATGCGGCTTCAGGTGCGCCGTGGTGTCGCCGCAGATCACGCAAGCGGGTGAGACGCCGAGCAGCTCCACCAGGCGGGCCGTGAAGCGCGTCGCTTTGTTGGTGACGATGCCCCATGCCACGCCGCGCGCCGCCAGCTCGGCGATGAGCGACGGCATGCCGTCGAAGAGCTGCGTATGGACGCAGATCGCGCGCGCATAGTTGTCGAGGAATTCGTCGCGCATCGCCGCGTAGCTCGGATCCTCGGGCGACAGGTCGAAGCCGATGCGCAGCAGGCCGCGGGCGCCCATCGAAGCGAACGGCCGCACGACCTGCGGCGCGAGCGGCTGCATGCCGCGCGCGCTGCGCATGCGGTTCACAGCGGCGGCGAGGTCGGGCGCCGAGTCGGCGAACGTGCCGTCGAAATCGAACAGCACCGCCCGCGTGCTAGTCACGCACGCAGCGGACGAGATAGTTGACGTCGCAGTCGCGTCCGAGGCGGTACTCGCGCGTGAGCGGGTTGTAGGTCATGCCGATCAGCTCGGCCGGGCGCAGGCCGGCATCGCGGGCGAAGCGCGAGAGCTCCGAGGGCTTGATGAAGCGCAGGTAATCATGCGTGCCGCGCGGCAGGAGCCGCAGCAGGTACTCGGCGCCGAGCACGGCGAAGAGATAGGACTTCGGATTACGGTTGATGGTCGAGAAGAACACCTGGCCGCCGGGACGCGCAAGGCGCGCGCATGCCGCGACCACCGTCGCCGGCTGCGGCACGTGCTCGAGGAGCTCCATGCAGGTGACGACATCGAATGCCGCCGCATGCTGCTCGGCATACTGCTCCGGACTCGCGCATTCATACTGCACGCCGGCTTTGCTCTGCAGCAGGTGCAGCTCGGCGACGCGCAGCGATTTTTCCGAAAGATCGATGCCGGTGACGCGCGCGCCGCGCGAGGCCATCGCCTCGGCGAGGATGCCGCCGCCGCAACCGACGTCGAGGACCTCCTTGCCGGCGAGCCCGGCGCGCTGGTCGATCCAGTCCAGGCGCAGCGGATTGATGTCGTGCAGCGGCCGAAACTCGCCGTGCGGGTCCCACCAGCGATGCGCAAGCTGGCTGAACTTCTCGAGCTCGGCCGGATCGACGTTCGCGCTCACGCAGTCGATTGTCCCAAAAAAAAGCCCCGCCGAAGCGGGGCTTGTCTGCTGTGGCTCCAAGCGGTTACTTGGTGTTCGCGGAACCCGAGTTGCTCGACGAGGAGCCGGCGTTGCCGGGGCTCAGGTTTTGCGGGCTGGACGGCGATGCCGCGGGGCCCGAGCCGCTGCTGGTACCGCCGACGCTCGATCCGCTGCTGGAACTCGCGCCGCTGGTGGAGCCGGCGCCCGCGGGAGTTGATGCCGAGCCGGCGGTGGTCTCGCGGCTGCCGAGCAGTTCCGCATCAACGCGCCGATCAGGTTGCAGGCAGGCGATCAGCTTCTGGTTCTTGTTGGTCTCCGGGCCCATGTTGCGGCACTGCTCGCCGGTGATCGGCTCGCTCTTGCCTTTGCCCTCGACTTGCAGGTGGCTGCGCTCGACGCCTTTGCTGGCGAGGTAATCGGCGACCGCCTGCGCGCGCTCTTCCGAGAGCTGCTGGTTGTAATCCTCGGAGCCGATGCGATCGGCATGACCGGTGAGTACCACCTTGTCGACGTCGGCGCCTTGCGCGCTTTTCGCGAGCTCATCCAGTTTCTGCTCGCCCGCCGGCGTGAGCTCCGCTTTGTTGAACGCGAACAGCACGTCGGTATTGAGCGAGATCTTCTCGATCACGCGCGGCGGTGCAGCAGGCGCGGCTGCCACGACCGGCGCGGGCGCGGGCGCTTGTGCCACCGGCACCGGCGCCACAGTCGCGCGCGGCACCGCATCACAGGGCACGGCCGCTTTCTCGGGCGACCATTCCGCGCCGCCACGCCAGCAAAGCCCATAGGGGTTGGTGGCCACGACGCCGGCGCCCGAGCCGACATAGCCGTCCGAAGGCGGCGGCGGGTTCGCCGAGCGCGCCGTCGCGCCCGGGGTTTGTGTCGCGGTGGCGCGGTCTGCCGGACGGCCGGCGTTTGCATTGCGGTCTACGTTACTTTGTGCGAACGCAGCGCCGACCCACGCCGCGATTAGCACTGCCAAGATGCGCTTCTCCATCCTCGTCTCCTTGTCGAAAACGTTGCAAAAATCAGCCGCGCCGACCGGACTAGTCGGCATGGGCCACAAGGAGCAGCAAACAGCGTGCCGCGAAACAAAAACCCCGCCGAAGCGGGGTCAGGGGTGCTCGAAGCGGGCTATTGCGTTCTACGGCCGGCGCGTGCCGATCACCTCGATCTCGACGCGGCGGTTCTTCGCGCGACCGTCGGCAGTGCGGTTGTCGGCAACGGGCTGCTTCTCGCCCTTGCCTTCGGTGTAGACGCGGTTCGCCTCGATGCCTTTCGTCACGAGGTAGGCCTTCACGGACTCGGCGCGGCGCACGGAAAGCTTCTGGTTGTACTCGTCCGTGCCCACAGAATCGGTGTGGCCGATGGCAATCACGACCTCGAGGTTCATGCCGCGCACCTTGGCGGCGAGATCGTCGAGCTTCGCCTTGCCGTCGGGCTTCACTACCGACTTGTCGAAGTCGAACAGCACTTCCGCAGCGAAGGTGACTTTCTCGGCGACGGGTTTCGGTTTCGGCGGCTCAGGCTTCGGCTCGGGCTTTGGCGCAGGCTGCGGCGCAGGTGCAGGCGCCGGTGCAGGCGGCGCGGGCTTCGGCGCCTCCTGCGTGGCACACCCGGCAGCGAGGGCGAGCGATGCGGCGAGAACCCACGCGATGGTTCGCATTCTTTCTCCCTGGGTCAAAAAGCGATTGCTATCAATGGCCTGCGAGCGGGCCGAGCGCATTCTGCCACAAGGCCATACGCGTGTCCAAGCGAGCGAAGGCGTCGCTTTGCAGCGCGCCGTCGCGAACGCGCAGTTCGCCGGCGACCCACACATGCGTGACGTGCTCGCGGCCCGCGGCGTAGACCAGATGCGAGACGACGTCGTAACAGGGCGCGAGCTCCGGTCCGCGTAACGCCACCGCGGCGAAATCCGCCGCCCTGCCGGGCGTAATGGCGCCGATGCGCTCCGCGAGTCCGAGCGCCTGCGCGCCGCCGAGGGTCGCCGCGCGCAGCGCGGCGTGGGCGGGCATCGCCTGCACATCTCCGGCGACGGCTTTGGCGAGCAAGGCAGCGCTGCGCATCTCCTGGAACATGTCGAGGCGGTTATTGCTGGCGGCGCCGTCGGTGCCGAGCGCGATATTGACGTGCGCGGCGGCGAGCTTGCCGATCGGCGCGAAGCCGCTCGCGAGCTTGAGATTCGAGCTCGGGCAATGCGCGACCGAGCAGCCGTGACGCGCGAGCAGCGCGATCTCCTCGTCGCTCACATGCACCGCATGGACCGCGATCAGATTGGGCGCGAGGAGATTCAGGCGCCGCAGGCGCTCGAGCGGGCGCACGCCATGCTCGGCGAGCGAGCGTTGTACCTCCTGCTCGGTCTCGTGCACGTGCACGTGCACCGGCAGGTCGAGCTCCGCCGCGAGCGTCGCGATCTGGCGGAACGTGGCATCGGAAACGGTGTAGGGCGCGTGCGGCGCGAGGCAGAAGCTCACCAGGCTCTCGTCGCCGTAGCGATCCCGCACCTCGAGTCCTTTGCGCAGGTAGTCGGCCGCATCCGCGGCATAGGCGGAGGGAAACTCGATCGCGATGATGCCGTGCGCGGACCGCATGCCCGCTTCGAGCGCCGATTCGAGCGCCGCCTGCGGAAAGAAGTACATGTCGTTGAAGCAGGTGATGCCACCGCGCAGCATCTCCGCGCACGCGAGGAGCGTGCCATCGCGCACGAACTGCGCCGAGACATGGCGCTTTTCCGCGGGCCAGATATGTTCCTCGAGCCAGCGCATCAGCGGCAGATCGTCGGCGAGGCCGCGCATCAAGCTCATCGCGGCGTGCGTATGCGCATTCACCAGCCCTGGGATGAGCACGTGCTCGTCGAGGGCGATGCGCTCGTAGGCGGCAAAGCTTGCTCGCGCTTGCGCCACCGGGAGCACCGCTTCGATCTTGCCGTCGCGCACCGCGACGGCATGTTCGCCAAGAACGCTGCGCGCCGGCTCGACCGGTACGAGCCAGCGCGGCTCGATGAGGAAAGGTCTGGTTATCTCGGCGTGCCCTGGATCTCGACCTCGACGCGCCGGTTGGGCGCGAGGCAATCGATGAGCTCCTTGCGCGACTTCTGGTCCGGGCAGGATTTCACCGGCGTGGTTTTGCCGAAGCCGAACGTCTCGACCTTGGCGGCGTCCACGCCCCGCGACACGAGATAAGCGCGCACCGCTTCGGCGCGCTTCTCCGAGAGCTGCTGGTTGTACTGCGCGCTGCCCAGCCGGTCGGCGTGCCCGTTGACGTTGATGTAGCGCACGTCGTTCACGTCTTTCAGCTTCGCGACCACCTCGGCGTCGAGCCGCCGCTTGGCTTCATCGGTGAGCGTCGCCTTATTGAACTCGAAGAGCTCGCGCGAGGCGAGATTCACCACCGCCGGTTTCTTCGGCTCGGGCTTGGCGACCGGCGCGGGCTTCACTTCCGGCGTGACTTGCGGCTGCGGCGCCGGCGCAGGCGCCGGTGCGGGCTTGGGCGCTTCCTGTGTCGCGCAGCCTGCCGCGACCAGCGCTGCGAGCATCAACCAGCGGTTTTTCATCGGCGTCCCCCTCGATGATTTTTGGTGGCGCATTTAAGCACAGTCGCGCGTCCCTGGACAAGCCGTTTTTCGAGCGAAAACCGAGGGTTCCGCGCGTCTCGCATGATAAAATCCGAGCCTCTTTCGCATGGAATCCTTCGCTAAAGAAACCCTCCCGATTTCACTCGAGGAGGAGATGCGGCGCTCGTACCTCGATTACGCGATGAGCGTGATTGTCGGACGTGCTCTCCCCGACGTCCGAGACGGGCTGAAACCGGTGCATCGACGGGTGCTCTACGCGATGCATGAGGCGAACAACGTCTGGAACCGCCCGTACGTGAAATGCGCGCGCATCGTCGGCGACGTCCTCGGCAAATATCATCCGCACGGCGACGCCGCGACCTACGAAGCGCTGGTTCGCATGGCGCAGGACTTCTCGATGCGCTACACGCTGATCGACGGGCAGGGCAACTTCGGTTCGATCGACGGTGACTCCGCGGCGGCCTATCGCTATACCGAATGCCGGCTGGAGAAGCTCGCCTCCGAGATGCTGGCCGACATCGAAAGCGAGACGGTCGACTTCGTCCCGAACTACGACGGCAAGGAACGCGAGCCGGCCGTGCTGCCTTCGCGCGTGCCGAATCTTCTGGTGAACGGCTCCTCGGGCATTGCGGTCGGCATGGCGACCAACATTCCGCCGCACAACCTCGGCGAGGTGATCGATGCCGCGCTGCACGTTCTCGAGCAGCCCCATTGCGCGATCGAGGATGTGATCAAGCTGATGCCGGCGCCGGACTTTCCGACTGCCGGCATCATCTACGGCATCGGCGGCGTGCACGAGGGCTACCGCACCGGCCGCGGCCGCGTGGTGATGCGTGCACGCACGCACTTCGAGGAGATCGGCAAGGGCGACCGCCAGGCGATCATCGTCGACGAGCTGCCTTACCAGGTGAATAAGCGGGTGCTGCTCGAAAAGATCGCCGAAATGGTGAACGACAAGCGGCTCGAGGGCATCTCCGACATCCGCGATGAGTCCGACAAGTCCGGCATGCGCGCGGTGCTCGAGCTCAAGCGCGGCGAAAACCCCGACATCGTGCTGAACAATCTCTACAAGACCACGCAGCTGCAGGACGCCTTCCATATGAACATGGTGGCGCTGGTCGATGGCCAGCCGCGGCTGCTCAATCTCAAGCAGCTGATCGAGGCCTTCATCTCGCACCGGCGCGAGGTGGTGACGCGGCGCACGGTGTTCGAGCTGAGGAAGGCGCGCGAGCGCGGCCACCTGCTGGAAGGCCTGGCGGTTGCGCTTTCCAACGTCGACGAAGTCGTCGAGCTCATCAAGCGCTCGCCGAACCCGGCGGAAGCGAAGCGCGGCCTGATGGCGCGCGCCTGGACCTCGCCGCTGGTGCGTGACATGCTCGGCAAGGGCGCGCTCGCGCAGTTCAGGCCCGAGGGCCTCGCGGCACAGTACGGCCAGCACGAGGACGGCTACCACCTCTCCGATGAGCAGGCGCAGGCGATCATCGACCTGCAGCTGCGCCGCCTGACCGGCCTCGAGCAGGACAAGATCCGCGACGAATACCGCGAGGTGATGGCGCAGATCGCCGATCTCCTTGACATCCTGGCGAAGCCGGCACGCATCATCAAGATCATCGGCGATGAGCTGCGCGCGCTGAAGGAAAGCTTCGGCGATCAGCGCAAGAGCGAGATCGTCACCGTCGCCGAGGACATCTCCATCGAGGACCTGATCGCGCCGCAGGACATGGTGGTCACGTTCTCGCACGGCGGCTATGTGAAGTCGCAGCCGCTGACCGAATACAAGGCGCAGCGCCGCGGCGGACGTGGCCGCATGGCGACCACGATGAAGGAGGACGACTTCATCGAGCGCCTGTTCGTCGCCCATTCGCACGACTACCTGCTGTGCTTCTCCAACCGCGGCAAGCTCTACTGGCTCAAGGTGTTCGAAGTGCCCGCGGGCAGCCGCACGGCGCGCGGCAAGCCGATCGTCAACATGTTCCCGCTCGAAGACGGCGAGAAGATCACGGCGGTGGTGCCGGTAAAGGAATTCGACGAGGAACACTTCGTCTTCATGGCCACCGCCAAGGGCACGGTGAAGAAAACCGCGCTCGACGAGTTCTCGCGGCCGCGCCCGAGCGGCATCATCGCCGTGGGGCTGGAGGAGGGCGACTATCTCGTGGGCGCCGCGCTCACCGACGGCAAGTACGACGTGATGCTCTTCTCCTCCGAAGGCAAGGCGGTGCGCTTCGAGGAAAGCGACGTGCGGCCGATGGGCCGCCAGGCCGCCGGGGTGCGCGGCATGCGCCTGGGCGAGGGCCAGCGCGTGGTCTGCATGCTCGCCGCGAACAACGAGTCGAAGGGCGTGCTGACCGCCACCGAGAACGGCTACGGCAAGCGCACGCCGCTCGGCGAATATCCGCGCCATGGCCGCGGCGGCCAGGGCGTCATTTCGATCCAGACTTCCGAGAGGAACGGCAAGGTGGTCGGCGCGGTGCTGGTCGACGACAATGACGAGGTGATGCTGATCTCCACCGGCGGCGTACTGATCCGCACTGCGGTGGCGCAGATACGCGAGATGGGCCGCTCGACACAGGGCGTGACCCTGATCGCGCTCGGCGAAGCCGAGAAGCTCGCCGGCCTCGAGCGCATTGAAGAGCGCGACCTTGGCAACGGCAACGGCGGCAACGGCGGCCACGCCGAGCCCGGCGCCGAGCCGCCGCCCGCCGAGGACGTCCCTCCGGAGAGCCCGCCGCCCACCGTGCACTGATGTCGCGTATCTTCAATTTCAGCGCGGGCCCGGCGATGCTGCCCGCGGAAGTGCTATCCCGCGCCGGCGACGAGATGCTCGATTGGCACGGCAGCGGCATGTCGGTGATGGAGATGAGCCATCGCGGGCGCGAGTTCATCGCGATCGCCGCCGACGCCGAGAAGGACCTGCGACAACTGCTCGCCGTGCCGGACAACTACAAGGTGCTGTTCCTTGCCGGCGGCGCGACACTGCAGTTCGCGCAGGTGCCGATGAACCTGCTGCGCGGCAAGGGCAAGGCCGATTACGTCGCGACCGGCGAATGGTCGAAGAAGGCGATCAAGGAAGCTAAGGGCTACTGCGACGTGCACATCGCTGCGAGCTCGGAAGACCGCAACTTCACCTATGCGCCAAAGGAGTGGCGCGTGCGCCCGGATGCGGCGTACGTCCATTACTGCTCGAACGAAACCATCGGCGGCGTCGAGTACCACACGGTGCCGGCGCATGGCGAGGTGCCGCTGGTCGCCGATGCGTCGTCGCATTTCCTGTCCCGTGCGATGGACGTCTCCAAGTTCGGCCTGATCTACGCCGGCGCGCAGAAGAACGTCGGCCCCGCGGGCCTGACGATCGCCATCGTGCGCGACGATCTCATCGGCCAGGCGGCCAAGGGCACGCCGAGCGTGATGGACTACAAGGCGCAGGCCGAAGCCGATTCGATGCTCAATACGCCGCCCAGCTACTCCATCTACATCGCCGGGCTGGTGTTCAAGTGGCTGAAGGCGCTCGGCGGCCTTGCCGAGATCGAGCGGCGCAATGTCGCGAAGAGCAAGCTCCTCTACGACTACCTCGATACGACCGGCTTCTATCGCAATCCGGTGGCCAAAGAGGACCGCTCGCGCATGAATGTGCCGTTCACCCTGCCGGACGCAAAGCTCGACGAGCTTTTCCTGAAAGGTGCCGCCGAGCGCGGCATGGTGCAGCTCAAGGGTCACCGCTCGGTCGGCGGCATGCGTGCCTCGATCTACAACGCGATGCCGATCGAGGGCGTGCAGCGCCTGGTCGAGTACCTGCGCGAGTTCGAAGGCAAGCATGGCTAAAAGCAAGAAGTGCGAGATCCTGGTGATCAACCAGATCGCGCAAGTCGGTCTCAAGCGCTTTCCGGCGGAACGCTACGCCGTGGTGAAGGAAGCGAAGGACCCGTGGGCGATCCTGGTGCGCTCGCAGGATCTGCACAAATACGACTTCGGTCCGTCGCTGCGCGCGGTGGGCCGCGCTGGCGCGGGCGTGAACAACATCCCGGTGCCGGCGCTTTCCAAGCGCGGCATCCCGGTATTCAACGCGCCGGGCGCGAATGCCAACGCGGTCAAGGAGCTGGTGCTCGCCGGCATGCTGATCGCGGCGCGCAACCTCGGCCCGGCGCTCGAGTTCGTCAAGGGATTGAACGGCGGCGACATCGACAAGACGGTCGAGAAGGAGAAGAAGCAGTTCGCCGGCTTCGAGCTGCCGGGCCACACGCTCGGCGTGATCGGCCTCGGGAAGATCGGCAGCCTGGTGGCGGACGCCGCCATCCGCCTGGGCATGAATGTCCTCGGCCACGATCCGCACATCACGGTGGAAGCCGCGTGGAGCCTGCCCTCGCAGGTGCGCCGCGCGCATTCGATCGACGAGGTGCTGAAGGCGAGCCACTTCCTCAGCCTGCACGTGCCGCTCGTCGAAAAAACGCGCCACATGATCAACGCGAAGAACATCGAGCACATGCATCAGGGCGCGGTGCTGCTCAACTTTTCGCGCGACGGCGTCGTCGCCGATGAGGCGGTGCTGAAAGGCCTCTCGAGCGGACGGCTGCGCTGGTACGTGACCGACTTCCCGAGCGCGGCGCTCCTCGGCAAGCCGGGCGTGATCGCGCTGCCGCATCTGGGCGCGTCCACCGCCGAAGCGGAGGACAATTCGGCGGTGATGGTGGTGGATGAAGTGCGCGACTACCTCGAGCATGGCAACCTGCAGAACGCGGTGAACTTCCCGGACGCGGCGATGGGACGCGAAGCGCCGTTTCGCCTGGCGATCGCCAATGCCAACGTGCCCGACATGCTCGGGCGCATCTCGCATACGCTCGGCAAGCGCAAAATCAACATCCACAACATGCTGAACAAGTCCAAGGGAGAGATGGCGTACACGCTGGTCGACACCGACACGCCGGTGCCCGGCGAGGTGATCGAGGAGCTGCGCCGCACCGACGGCGTGCTCGCGGTGCGCTATCTGCCGGTAGAAGGCTAGAAGCGCCATGGCCGCAGATGGCTGACGACATCGAGCGGCTGCGCCGCGAGATCGACGCGCTCGACGACGAGCTCCTGAAACTCATCAACCGTCGCGCCGCGGCCGCGAGCCGCATCGGCAAGCTGAAGGCGGGCGCGCCGGCTTACCGTCCCGAGCGCGAAAGCGAGATCCTGCGGCGCGTGGCGCAGCACAATCCCGGGCCGCTCGCGACCGAACGCGTGAGCGCCGTGTTTCGCGAGCTGATTTCTGCATGCCGCGGGCTCGAAGAGTCGATCCGCGTGAGCTATCTCGGTCCCGAGGGCACCTTTAGCGAGCAGGCGGTGCGCCAGCATTTCGGCCGCGCCGTCGAGGCGCTGCCGGTGCCGAGCGTCGATGAGGCGTTCCGCCGCTGCGAGGCGCGCGCCGTGCAGTTCACCGTGGTGCCGGTCGAGAACTCGACCGAGGGGGTGGTGGGCCGCACGCTCGACCTCCTGCTGACGACGCCGCTTCGCATCTGTGCCGAGATCGAGCTGCGCGTCCAGCAGAACCTGCTGGCGAAGGGCAAGCTGAAAGACGTGCGCCGCGTCTATTCGCACCCGCAGTCGCTCGGGCAGTGCGATGCCTGGCTCGCGCAGAACCTGCCGCTTGCGGAGCGCGTGCCGGTCGCGTCGAACGCCGAGGCCGCGCAGCGCGCAGCCAACGAAGCGGGCGCCGCGGCCATCGCCGGCGAGGCGGCCGCCGAGCGTTATGGTCTTATGCTGCTCGCGCGTGCGATCGAGGACGCGCCGAATAACACCACGCGCTTCCTGGTGCTCGGGGAGCTCGATCCCGCGCCGACGGGGAAAGATCGCACGTCGCTCGTCATGTCGGCCGAGAACAAGCCGGGCGCCGTGCACGCGCTGCTGACGCCGCTCGCCGAGCACCGCGTCAGCATGACGCGCATCGAGTCGCGCCCGGCGCGCTATCGATGGAAAAGCGGCTCGGCGCTGTGGGAGTACGTGTTCTTCATCGACGTCGAGGGCCATCAGCAGGACGCCCCGATCGCGCAGGCGCTTGCCAAGCTGCGCACCGCGGCGCCCTTCCTCAAGGTACTCGGCTCCTATCCGATAGCAAAATGAGGGCGGTGCGCCGATGCTGATCGATCCCTGCGAGCTCGCTCCCTCTTACGTGCGCTCCATCGCGCCCTACCAGCCGGGGAAGCCGATCTCCGAGCTCGCGCGCGAAATGGGCCTCGATGAACGTCAGATCGTCAAGCTCGCTTCCAACGAGAACCCGCGCGGCATCGGCCCGCGCACGCGCGCCGCGATCGACGCGGCGCTCGCGGACATCGCGCGCTATCCCGACGGCAACGGCTACGAGCTGAAGCAGGCGCTCTCCGCGCGCTATGGCATCGAGATGGGCGCGATCGTGCTCGGCAACGGCTCGAACGATGTGCTCGAGCTGGTGGCGCTCGCGTTCCTCGGGCCCGGACGGGCTGCGGTGATGTCGCAGCACGCCTTCGCGGTCTATCCGCTCGCCACCCAGGCGCGCGGTGCGCGTTCGATCGTGGTGCCGGCGAAGGACTACGCGCACGACCTCGAGACGATGGCGCGCGCGGTGGACGACGAGACTTACGTCATCTGGGTCGCGAATCCCAACAATCCGACCGGCACCTACGCGCGGCCGGACGAAGTCGAAGCATTCCTGCGCCGCGTGCCCGAGCGTGTGCTGGTGGTGCTCGATGAGGCGTACAACGAATATCTCTCGCCCGATCTGCGCGCCGACAGCGTCAGATGGCTCAAGCGCCATCCCAACCTGATCCTCACGCGCACCTTCTCAAAGGCCTACGGGCTCGCGGGACTGCGCGTCGGTTATGCCTTCGCCCATGCGTCGGTCGCCGACATCATGAACCGCGTACGCCAGCCGTTCAACGTCAATAGCCTCGCGCTCGCCGCGGCCCGCGCCGCGCTCGATGACATGGCGTTTGTCGCGCGCAGCTACGCCGAGAACCTGCACGGCATGAAACAGCTGCAAGAGGGCGCGCGCCGACTCGGACTCGACTACATCCCTTCGTCCGGCAATTTCCTCACCATCCGGGTCGGCAAGGCCGCCGAGCTCTACAAGCGGCTCCTGCGCCGCGGGGTGATCGTGCGCCCGGTCGGCGGCGCGTACGAGCTGCCGGAGCATCTGCGCGTCACGGTCGGCACGCCCGAGGAGAACGACAAGTTCCTCGGCGCGCTCGCCGCCAGCCTGCGCGACTGATGCGCCTTGCCGCCATCGGGCGATGAAGCTCGCCGTCATCGGCGTCGGGCTGATCGGCGGCTCTTTTGCACTGGCGCTGCGAGAAGCGGGCAAGGTGTCGCGCGTGGTCGGCGCCGGCCGCTCGCGCGCGAACCTCGAGCTCGCGCGCGAGCGACGCATCATCGACGAGATCGCGCCCAACGCCGCGAGCGCCGCGCGCGGCGCCGACCTGGTGCTGCTCGCGGCGCCGGTTGCGCAATTGCCGCAGCTTTTTGCCGCCATCGCGCCATCGCTGGGCGGCAACGCGCTCCTCACCGACGCCGGCAGCACCAAGCGCGACGTCATCGCGGCGGCGCGCGGCGCGCTCGGCGAGAAGCTCGCGCAGTTCGTGCCGGCGCATCCGGTGGCCGGCGCGGAACAAAGCGGCGCCGCCGCGGCGAGCGCCGCACTGTTTCGCGAGCGCCGCGTGGTGCTCACCCCGCTCGCGGAAAATCCGCCGCAGGCGGTGCAGCGCGTCGAGGACCTATGGCGCGCCTGTGGCGCACGCGTCACGCGGCTTGACGCCGAGGAGCACGATGCGCTGCTCGCCGCGGTGAGCCACCTGCCCCATCTGCTGGCTTACGCGTTGGTGCACGACATCGCCGCGCGCGAGAACGCCGAGCAACTGTTCGCCTATGCCGCCGGCGGCTTTCGCGATTTCACGCGCATTGCCTCCAGCCATCCCGAGATGTGGCGCGACATCTGCCTCGCCAACCGCGACCGGCTGCTCGGCGAGCTCGCGCGCTACCGCGCGCAACTCGGCCGGCTCGAGAAGCTGCTGCAGGCGGCCGACGGCGCGGCGCTGGAGCGCGTTTTCGCCGAGGCGCGCGCCGCGCGCAACCGATGGTTGAAGTCCTCGAGCTGAAAGCGGCGCGCGGCGCGCGCGGCACCGTGCGCCTGCCAGGCTCGAAGAGCATCTCGAACCGCGTGCTGCTGCTCGCGGCGCTCGCCACGGGCGAGACCGAAATTCGCGGGCTGCTCGATGCCGAGGACACGCGCGTCATGCGCGAGGCGCTCGGGCGCCTCGGCGTGCCAATCACCGAGCGCGCGCACGCGCTGAGCGTTCATGGTGCCGCCGGCGCCTTTCGGCAGAAGAAGGCCGATCTCTTCCTCGGTAACGCCGGCACGGCACTGCGGCCGCTCACCGCGGCGCTCGCGCTTTGCGCAGGCGAGTATTTGGTCTCCGGCGTAGCGCGCATGCACGAGCGGCCGATCGGCGGCCTGGTGGAGGCGCTGCGCGCAATCGGCGCGCGCATCGACTATCGCGGCCAGCCGGGCTTCCCGCCGCTTGCCATCCATCCGGCGAAGGTGCGCGTCGCGGCGCCGGTGCCCGTGAAAGGCGATGTCTCGTCGCAGTTCCTGAGCGCCATGCTGATGGCGCTCCCGCTCAGCGGCGCCGATGCGACCATCGAGGTACGCGGCGAGCTCATCTCCAAGCCGTATGTCGAGATCACGCTCAACGTGATGCGCCGCTTCGGCGTCGCTGTCGAGCGCGACGGCTGGGCGCGCTTTCGCGTGCCGAGCGCGCGCTATACGTCGCCGGGCTCGATCTACGTCGAGGGCGACGCCTCGTCCGCTTCGTATTTCCTCGCCGCGGGCGCGCTCGGCGGCGGCCCGGTGCGCGTCGAAGGCGTCGGCCGCGAGAGCATCCAGGGCGACGTGCGCTTCGCCGAAGTGCTGCAAGCAATGGGCGCCCGCATACGCATTGACGATGAGGCGATCGAGTGCGCCGGCAGCGGCCAGCTCGCGCCGTTTGACCTCGATATGAACCACATTCCAGACGCCGCGATGACCGCGGCCGTGCTCGCGCTCTTCGCGAGCGGCCCGAGCCGCCTGCGCAACATCGCGAGCTGGCGCCTGAAGGAGACCGACCGCATTGCCGCGATGGCGACCGAGCTGCGCAAGCTCGGTGCCGAGGTCGAGGAAGGGCGCGATTACCTGCGTATCGCGCCGCCGCCGCAGCCGCGAGCCGGCGTGGCGATCGACACCTACGACGACCATCGCATGGCGATGAGCTTCTCGCTCGTCGCCGTCGGCGGCGTGCCGGTGCGCATCAATAACCCGCAGTGCGTGGCGAAGACGTTTCCCGAGTATTTCAGCGTGCTCGCGAGCATCGCCGCATGAGCGCGCCGGTCATCGCCATCGATGGCCCGTCGGCCTCCGGCAAGGGCACGATCGCGAGCCGCGTGGCGAAGCAGCTCGGCTTCCATTACCTGGAGAGCGGCGCGCTATACCGCATCGTGGCGCTGCTCTCGCTTCGCGAGGACACGCTCGCCGAGAAACGCCTGGTGGCGCTCGCCGAGGAGATGGATGTGGTGTTCGAGGAAGGCGACATCCTGCTCGGCGAGGAGCCGATCACCGACAAGGTAAGGAGCGAGCTCGTCGGCAAGCGCGCCTCCGAGGTCGCCAAGGTCCCGGCGCTGCGGCAGGCGCTGCTCGCGCGCCAGCGCGCCTTCCGGCAACCCCCGGGCCTGGTCGCCGACGGCCGCGACATGGGCACGGTGGTGTTCCCGCAGGCAGAGCTCAAGGTGTTCTTGACAGCGAGTCCCGAAATCCGGGCCGAACGGCGCTATAAGCAGTTGATAGAAAAAGGAATCGATGCTAATCTTCGCGCCCTTTCCCGCGATCTTCGGGAGCGCGATGAGCGCGACGCAAAAAGGGCGGTCGCGCCGCTGGTTCCCGCGCCGGATTCGCAAGTGCTCGATTCGTCAGCGCTTTCAATCGACGAAGTCGTCGAGCGAATCGTCGGCTGGTGGCAGGAAAAGGTTCGGCGGGCCGAGAAGCCTGCCTGAATCCGGTGGGTGCGCGCCTGGCGGCGCCGCCCGGTGTTCAACACTTGCCCGCGGGCGCTAGCCTGCGGTTTGAAAAGGTTTTTTCTTAATGGCGAGCATCACCCCCGCAGCAGCATCCCAGAAGAAGTCCCCGCAATCCGCCCAATCCTCCGGCGGCGAATCGTTCGCCGCACTGTTCGAGGAAAGCCTCAACCGCAAGGAAATGCGCGTCGGCGAAGTGATCACCGCCGAAGTGCTCAGCGTGGACGAGAACTGGGTGGTGGTGAATGCGGGGCTGAAGTCCGAGAGCGTCATCCCGGTCGAGGAATTCCGCAACGACGCCGGCCAGGTGGAAGTGAAGGCCGGCGACTTTGTCTCCGTCTCGATTGAAGCGCTGGAAGACGGCTTCGGCGCGACCCGCCTGTCGCGCGACAAGGCGAAGCGCATGGCCGCCTGGCTCGAGCTCGAAAAAGCGCTCGAGGCGGGCGACAAGGTGAAGGGCGTCATCACCGGCAAGGTGAAGGGCGGCCTCACCGTGATGACCAAGGGCATCCGCGCCTTCCTCCCCGGCTCGCTGGTCGATCTGCGCCCGGTGAAGGACACCACTCCTTACGAAGGCAAGGAGATGGAGTTCAAGGTCATCAAGCTCGACCGCAAGCGCAACAACGTGGTGGTTTCCCGCCGCGCGGTGCTCGAGGCGACCGCGGGCGCGGAGCGCGAAGCGCTGCTCGCGTCGCTGCAGGAAGGCGCCACCGTCAAGGGCATCGTCAAGAACATCACCGACTACGGTGCGTTCGTCGATCTGGGCGGCATTGACGGCCTGCTGCACATCACGGACCTCGCCTGGCGACGCGTCAAGCACCCCTCCGAGGTGCTGAACGTCGGAGACGAAGTCACCGCCAAGGTGCTGAAGTTCGACGCCGAGAAAAACCGCGTATCGCTGGGGCTCAAGCAGCTGGGCGAGGATCCCTGGGTCGGCATCGCACGCCGCTACCCGCAGGGCACGCGCCTTTTCGGCAAGGTCACGAATCTCACCGACTATGGCGCGTTCGTCGAGGTGGAAAGCGGCATCGAAGGCCTGGTGCACGTCTCGGAGATGGACTGGACCAACAAGAACGTCCATCCGTCGAAGGTGGTGCAGGTCGGCGACGAGGTCGAGGTGATGATCCTCGAGATCGACGAGGAGCGCCGCCGCATTTCCCTCGGCATGAAGCAGTGCATGCCCAATCCCTGGGAAGACTTCGCGCGCGAGTACAAGAAGGGCGACCGCGTGAAGGGCCAGATCAAGTCGATCACCGATTTCGGCGTGTTCGTCGGCCTGCCCGGCGGCATCGACGGCCTCGTGCACCTCTCGGATCTCTCGTGGAACGAGCAGGGCGAGGAGGCGGTCAAGAAGTTCAAGAAGGGCGAAGAGCTCGAAGCGGTGGTGCTATCCATCGATGTCGAGCGCGAGCGCATCTCGCTCGGCGTGAAGCAGCTCGAAGGCGATCCCTTCACCAACTTCATTGCGAGCCACGAGAAGAACAGCGTCGTCAGCGGCACGGTCCGCTCGGTCGATGCCAAGGGCGCGGTAGTCGATCTCGCCGGCGTGGAAGGCTATCTGCGCGCTTCCGAGTTCTCGCGCGACCGGGTCGACGATCTTGCCAAGCACCTGAAGGAGGGCGACACCGTGCAGGCGATGATCATCAATGTCGACCGCAAGAACCGCTCGATCAACCTGTCGGTGAAGGCGCGCGAGGCCTCGGAGGAGACCGAGGCGATGAAGCAGCTGAAGAGCGAGCAGGCGGCGGCGAGCGCCGGCGCCACCAACCTCGGGGCGCTGTTGCGCGCGAAGCTCGACAAGGGCAATAACCCGCAGCAATAGCGGGCCGGGCACAGGGGGGAACGCTCGCATGACCAAGTCGGAACTGATCGCGCGGCTCGCGCAGCGCTACCCGCAGCTGGTGGCGAAAGATGCCGAGTACGCGGTGAAGATGATCCTCGATGCGATGACGCAGAGCCTGCTCAGCGGCCATCGCATCGAGATACGCGGCTTTGGCAGCTTCGGGCTGAATTACCGGCCGCCGCGCACCGGCCGCAATCCCAAGTCGGGCGAGAAGGTGCACGTGCCGGAGAAGTACGTGCCGCACTTCAAGGCGGGCAAGGAATTGCGCGAGCGCGTCGACGGTGCCACCCCGGAGCACCAGGCGGCTCCCGAGGAGCGGGCTTCGCAGCCTGTGAGATAAAGGTCCCGGGTGCGCATCGTCGCCTGGGCGATCCGCCTCATCTTGTTCGTGGTGCTCGTTGCCTTCGCGGCGAAGAACGTCGAGCCGGTGACGCTGCGTTTTTACTTCGATCTCGCGCTGCAGGCGCCGCTCGTGGTGCTGCTGTTCGTTTTCTTCGCCGCCGGCGCGCTGTTCGGCATTGCGGCGCTGCTCGGCACGCTGCTCAGGCAGCGCCGCGAGCTCGGCGCCTTGCGTAGCCGCCTGGGCGGCAGCGAGCCGGCGAAGCCGCCGCTGCCGGAGCTCTGAGTGGTGGAGTTCGAATACTGGTGGCTCCTCGGATTTCCGCTGTTTTTCGGCCTGGGCTGGATCGCCGCGCGCATCGACATCCGGCAGATCGTGTCGGAGTCGCGGGCGCTGCCGCGCTCCTACTTCAAGGGCCTCAATTTCCTCTTGAACGAGCAGCCCGACAAGGCGATCGAGGCGTTCATCGAGGTGGTGAAGGTCGATCCGGAGACGATCGAGCTGCATTTCGCGCTCGGCAGCCTGTTCCGCCGGCGCGGCGAGTATGACCGCGCCATCCGCATGCACCAGAATCTGCTCGAGCGCGCCGACCTCGGTCCCGACCAGAAAGTGATCGCCCTCGCCGAGCTCGGCCAGGACTACCTCAAGGCCGGCATCCTCGATCGCGCCGAGGAGGTGTTCAAGAAACTGGAAGGCAGCCCCCAGGCCGCCACGGCGCGCGCCCATCTGCTCGAGATCTACGAGCAGGAGAAGGACTGGAGCCGTGCGATCGACATGACGCGCCACGTCGCCTCCGATCCGCGTGCGCTTGCCCAGTACTACTGCGAGCTCGCCGCGTCCGAGATGGCGCAGTCGCGCCCCGATGCGGCGAGGAAACACCTCGAGGCGGCGCTCGAGGCGAACCGCAAATGCGTGCGCGCCAGCCTGCAGCTCGGCGACCTCGAGCGCGCCGGCGGCAACCTCGATCGCGCGATCGAGCACTGGAAGCGCATCGAATCGCAGAATCCGGCATACCTCGCGCTCGCCGCCCAGCGCCTTTATGAAGCGCATCGCGAGGCCGGACGCGCCGAAGAGGGCCTGCCGCTGATCGCCGGCTACCTCGAGCGCTACCCGTCGCTCGATCTGCTGGACACGGTATTTCAATACACACTCGAGGCCAAAGGCCACGAGGAGGCATACAAGCTCGTGCGCGACGAGCTGCGCCGCAATCCGACCTTGCTCGGCCTCGACCGCCTGCTCGAGGCGCAGATCATCGCCGCCGGCTCGCCGGACCGGCGCCGCGACCTCGAGCTCGTGCGCAATCTGGTCCACGGACACACGCGGCGCCTTGCGCGTTATCGCTGCGAGACCTGCGGCTTCAAGGCGCGCCAGTTCTACTGGCGCTGTCCCGCCTGCGGCGGCTGGGAGACCTATCCGCCGCGGCGTACCGAGGAGTTCGATCTCACCCCATGACTCGCACTAGGCGCTCGGCATGAACGTCACCGTCATCGGCACCGGCTATGTGGGCCTCGTCACCGGCGCCTGCCTCGCGGACGCCGGCAACCATGTCTTCTGCCTCGATCTCGACAGCCGCAAGATCGCGCGCCTGAACGCCGGCGAAATCCCGATCTTCGAGCCGGGCCTCGAGCCGATCGTGAAGCGCAACGAAGCCGCCGGGCGCCTGCGCTTCTCGACCGACATCGCCGCGAGCGTCGCGCACGGCGAGCTGCAGCTGATCGCGGTCGGCACGCCGCCGGGCGAAGACGGCTCGGCGGATCTGCAGCATGTGATCGCCGCCGCGCGCAACATCGGCCGCTACATGGACGGCTACAAGGTCGTGGTGACCAAGTCCACCGTGCCGGTCGGGACCGCCGACAAGGTGAAGCACGCGATCATCGACGAACAGAAGAAACGCCATCTGGGCAACGATTTCACGGTGGTCTCGAATCCCGAGTTCCTCAAGGAAGGCGCCGCGGTGGAAGACTTCATGCGTCCCGATCGCATCATCGTCGGCTCCGACGATGCACGCGCCATCGCCCTCCTGCGGCAGCTCTATTCGCCCTTCCAGCGCAACCGCGAGCGCATCATCGTGATGAGCGTGCGCTCGGCCGAGCTCACCAAGTACGCGGCGAACGCAATGCTCGCCACGCGCATATCGTTCATGAACGAGATCGCCAACCTCGCCGAAGCGATCGGCGCCGACATCGAGGAAGTGCGCCGCGGCATCGGCTCCGATCCGCGCATCGGCTATCAGTTCCTCTATGCCGGCGCCGGATTCGGCGGCTCCTGCTTCCCGAAGGACGTCAAGGCGCTGCAGCGCACGGCGCAGGAAGCCGCACGGGCGCTGCGCGTCGTCACCGCGGTGGAGGAGGTGAACGAAGCGCAGAAGCACGTCCTCGCCGACAAGATCCGCACGCGCTTCGACGACCAGCTGCGCGGCAAGTGCATCGCCGTGTGGGGCCTCGCGTTCAAGGCGAACACCGACGACATGCGAGAGGCGCCGAGCCTCGCGCTGATCGACGATCTGGTCGGCGCCGGGGCGACGGTGCGTGCCTACGATCCGGCCGCAGGCGCCGAGGCGCGCAAGCTTTTCGGCGACAGCCGCTCGGTCGAAGTGGTGTCGAGCGCCATGGAGGCGCTGCAGGGTGCGGATGCGCTCGCGATCGTCACCGAGTGGCAGGAGTTCCGCAGCCCGGATTTCGCGGCGCTGAAAAAAGCGCTGAAGAGCCCGGCGATCTTTGACGGCCGCAACCTCTACGACCCGGCGGCGCTGCGCGCGCAGGGCCTGGAGTACTACCCGATCGGCAGGAGGCAGTGAAGGCACCGGATACCGCCAAGGCGCGCGTCCTGGTCGTCGGCGACGTCATGCTCGACCGCTACTGGTACGGCGAGGTGTCGCGCATCTCGCCCGAGGCGCCGGTACCGGTGGTGCTCGTCAAGGAGAAGGAGGAAGAGCTGCGCCTGGGCGGCGCGGGCAACGTGGCGCGCAACTGCAAGGCGCTCGGCGCCGAGGTGCGCCTGCTTTCGGTGATCGGCAAGGATGAGGCGGGGCGGCAGATCGCGCGGCTCGCCAAAGCCGAGGGGCTGGACGCGCGTCTGCATGCCGACGCGAAGCTCCGCACCACGCAAAAGCTGCGCGTCGTCGGGCCGCGCCGCCATCAGCTGCTGCGCATCGACTTCGAGACGCCGCCGTCGACCGAAGTGCTGGCGTCGAAGCTCGCCGACTTTCGGGAGGCGCTCGGCGACTGCGACGTGGTGCTGCTTTCCGATTACGGCAAGGGCGGCCTCGCGCACATCGAGACCATGATTCGCGAAGGGCGCAAGGCCAAAAAGCTGGTGCTGGTCGACCCCAAGGGCGATGACTACGAGCGCTATCGGGGCGCGAGCCTGGTGACGCCGAACGTCGCCGAGCTGCGCGAGGTCGTCGGCACCTGGCGCGATGAAAGGGATCTCGCCGCCCGTGCCGAGCGGCTGCGCACCCGCCTGCGCCTCGAAGCGGTGCTGCTCACGCGCGGCGACGAAGGCATGACGCTTTTCCGGCCCCGGCGCACGCTGCGCGTGCGGGCCGAGAAGCGCGAAGTCTCCGACGTCACCGGCGCGGGCGACACGGTGATTGCGACGCTCGCCGTGATGCTGGCGGCGGGCGAGTCGCTCGAATCCGCGGTGCGCATTGCCAATCGCGCCGGCGGCATCAAGGTCACGAAATTTGGCACGGCGGTCGTCACGCCGGCGGAGCTCTTCAGCGCATGAACTACTACATCGTCACCGGCGCCGCCGGCTTCATCGGCTCGCGACTCGTGCGCGGGCTGAACCGCCGCGGCGTGAGCGAAATCATCGCGGTCGACAACCTCGCGCACGGCGACAAGTTCAGGAATCTCGCCGCTTGCGAGATCGCCGACTACGTCGACCAGGCGCAGCTCGCCGCGCATCTGGACTCGCTCGAGGGCGCGGTCGAAGCGGTGTTCCACCAGGGCGCGTGCTCCGATACGCTCGAGACCGACGGGCGCTACATGATGGAGAACAACTACGCCTATTCGCGGCGGCTGCTCGACTGGTGCCAGGACGAGGAGATCCCGCTCATCTACGCCTCATCCGCCGCGGTGTACGGTGCCGGGCCGAAGTACCGCGAGGAGCGCGAATCCGAGCGGCCGCTGAACATCTACGGCTACTCCAAGTTCCTCTTCGACCAGGTCGTGCGCCAGCGCCTCGCGCAGCGCAGCGCGCAGATCGCCGGCCTGCGCTACTTCAACGTCTACGGGCCGAACGAGTGGCACAAAGGCCGCATGGCGTCGGTGGCGCTCCACGCCTATGAGCAGCTGCACAGCGTCGGAAGGGTGAAGCTCTTCGCCGGCGCGGACGGCTATCGCGACGGCGAGCAGCGGCGCGACTTCATCTATGTCGACGACGCGGTCGCGGTGAATCTCTGGTTCCTCGAGCGGCGCGGCGTGTCGGGCATCTTCAACTGCGGCACGGGCCGCGCGCAGACTTTCAACCGCCTGGCGGTCGCGGTCATCAACGCCGTGCACGGCACGCAGGCCACGCTGCACGACATCGTCGCCAAGGGACTCATCGAGTACGTGCCGTTTCCACCGGAGCTCGCCGGCAAGTACCAGAGCTTCACCGAAGCCGACCTCACCCGGCTGCGCGAGGCCGGCTACCCGGGCGAGTTCATGACCGTCGAGCAGGGCGTAGCGGCATACGTCAAGGAGCTGCAAGGCAAGTGAAGCGAACACTCGAGGATTTCATCGGCAATACGCCGCTCGTGCGGCTGCAGCGGCTGCCCGGGCCCGAGAACGCGCGCCACCGCAACGTGATCCTCGCCAAGCTCGAGGGCAACAATCCGGCGGGCTCGGTGAAGGATCGCCCGGCGATCGCCATGATCCGCCACGCCGAGAGCGCCGGGCGCATCAAGCCGGGCGACACGCTGATCGAGCCGACCTCGGGCAACACCGGCATCGCGCTCGCCATGGCGGCCGCGACGCGCGGCTACCGCATGGTGCTGATCATGCCCGAGCATCTTTCGGCAGAGCGCCGCCAGACCATGCGCGCTTTCGGCGCCCAGATCATCCTCACGCCGCAGAAGGGCGGCATGGAGGCGGCGCGCGATCTCGCCGAGAAAATGGTGCGCGAGGGCGAGGGCACGATGCTCGACCAGTTCGCCAACCCGGCGAATCCGCAGGTCCACTACGAGACCACCGGCCCCGAGATCTGGCGTGACACCGACGGCCGCCTCACGCACTTTGTATCCAGCATGGGCACCACCGGCACCATCATGGGCTGCTCGCGCTTCTTCAAGGAACAGAACCCGAAGATCGAGATCATCGGCTGTCAGCCGCAGGAAGGCTCGCAGATTCCCGGCATCCGCAAGTGGCCCGAGGCCTATCTGCCGAAGATCTACGATCCCAGGCGCGTCGATCGCCTCGAGTACGTGAGCCAGGGCGAGGCCGAGGAGATGACGCGGCGCCTGGCGCGCGACGAAGGCATCTTCGCCGGCATCTCCTCGGGCGGCGCGATGCACGTCGCGCTGCGCATCGCGCGCGACCTGAAGAACGCGGTGATCGTCACCATCGTCTGCGACCGCGGCGACCGTTATCTCACGACCGGCGTGTTCCCGGACTGATGACGCCGATCCTCGCTTTCGACATCGAAACCATCCCGGACGTGAGCGGCATCCGGCGCCTCTACGAGCTGCCCGATGAGCTGCCGGACGCGGAGGTCGCCGAGGTGGCCTTCCAGAAGCGGCGCGCGCTCGCCGGGAACGATTTCCTGCCGCCGCACCTGCATCGCGTGATCGTCATTTCGTGCGTGGCGCGCGACGACGAGGGCATCAAGATCTTTTCGATCGGCGAGCCGGAGCGCGACGAGAAGTCCGCCATCGCGCGCTTCTTCGATGCCGTCGAGCGCAAGACGCCGCAACTCGTCTCGTGGAACGGCAAGGGCTTCGACGTGCCGGTGCTCAATCACCGGGCGCTGGTCCACGGCGTGTGCTGCGCGCGCTTCTGGGAGAGCGGCGACGAGGACCAGGGCTTCCGCTTCAACAATTACACCAGCCGCTACCACACGCGGCATCTGGATCTGATGGACCAGCTCGCCGCCTATAACCAGCGCAACTTCGCGCCGCTCGATGAGCTCGCGCGCCTTGCGCGCCTGCCCGGCAAGCAGGGCATCGGCGGCGCCGAGGTGTGGCCGGCTTACCGGCGCGGCGAGATCCAGGCGATCCGCAATTACTGCGAGGTGGACGTGGTCAACACGTTCCTGCTCTACCTGCGTTTCCAGATCGTGCGCGGCATGCTGTCGCAGGAGCGCTATGAGGCCGAATGCGCGCTGCTGCGCGACTCGCTCGCGCGGCGCGCCGAGCCGCACTGGCAGGAGTTCCTGTCGCTCTGGAAGAGCTGATCCTCGAGATCGAAGGGCTCGACGCCGAGGGCCGTGGCGTCGCGCGCGAGCCCGACGGCAAGGTGGTGTTCGTCGACGGCGCGCTGCCGGGCGAGCGCGCCGCCGTGCGGATCATGACCGGCGGCCGGCGCTTCGATCTCGGCCGCGCCAATCGCCTGCTCAAGGAATCGCCCGGCCGCCGAACGCCACGCTGCCCGCACTTCGGCGTCTGCGGCGGCTGCGCCACGCAGCACGCCGATCTCGCCACGCAGATGGCCGCCAAGCAGGATTGGCTGCTGCAGAACCTGGCACGCATCGGCAAGGTGCGGCCCGAGCGGGTGCTGCCGATGATCAGCGGAGATGAATGGGGTTACCGCCACCGCGCCCGCCTTTCGGTGCGGCGTGTCGAGAAAAAGGGCGTGATGGTCGGCTTCCGCGAGCGCCGCTCGACCTACGTCACCGACATGCACCAATGTCCGGTACTGCCTGCGCGGATGTCGGCGCTGATCGATCCGCTGCGCGAGTTGATCGGACGGCTCTCGGTCCACAGCCGCCTGCCGCAGGTCGAGATCGCCGTGGGCGACAACGCCGCCGCCCTGGTCTTGCGCCACCTGCTGCCCTTGACCGACGACGATCATGCGCATCTGCGCGCGTTCGCCCGGCAGCACGATGTTCATCTCTGGTTGCAAGCCGGCGGTCCCGAGACCGCCGCGCCGTTTGATCCGGCGACGAGCGAGCTCTACTACGAGCTGCCTGAATTCGCCGTGCGCCTGCATTTCCGCCCGACCGACTTCACGCAGGTCAATCACCCGGTGAACCGCCTGCTGGTCGCGCGCTCGCTCGAGCTCCTGCAGCCGCAACCGGACGAGCGCATCGCCGATCTGTTTTGTGGTCTAGGTAACTTCTCGCTGCCGCTCGCCCGGCGCGGCGCCCAGGTGATCGGCTTCGAGGGCAGCGCCGAGCTCGTCGCGCGCGCACGCGCCAATGCGGCGAGCAACGGACTGGTCGCGCAGTTCGAGCAAATGGACCTCTTTGCGCCGCATCTCGCGCCGTACGGGCCGTTCGACAAGCTGCTGATCGATCCGCCGCGGCAAGGCGCGATCGAAATCGTCAAGGCGCTCGAGGCGCCGTTGCCGGGACGCATCGTTTATGTCGCCTGCGATCCAGCAACGCTGGCGCGCGACGCCGGCGTGTTGGTGCACACCAAGGGCTATCGGCTGGTCGCGGCCGGCGTGGTCAACATGTTTCCGCACACCGCGCACGTCGAGAGCATCGCGCTCTTCGAGCAATAAACAATAAAAAAAGGGCGCCAGCGGCGCCCCTTCTTTAGGTGCGGTCCCTTAGTCGCGATCGCCTGAGAACGCGAGCAGCAGGTTGAGCAGGTTGGCGAAAATGTTGAAGAGGCTCATGTAGACGCCGGTCGCCGCCATGATGTAGTTCGTCTCGCCGCCGCGGATGATGCGGTTCAGGTCGTAGAGCAGGAAGAGCGAGAACACCACGATCACCAGCGTCGAGATGGTCAGCGCCAGCGCCGGGATCTGCAGGAACAGGTTCGCGATGATGGCGAAGAGCAGCGCCCACATGCCGACGAACAGGAATTTGCCCATGAAGCTGAAGTCGCGCTTGGTGGTGGAGGCGATCGCGCCCATGGCGAAGAAGATCACGCCGGTGCCCACAGCCGCATAGCCGACGAGCTGCACGCCGTTGCGCATGGCGAGCGCGAAGTTGAGGATCGGCCCGAGCCACCAGCCCAGCAGCCCGGTCATGAGGAGCAGCAGCGCGACGCCGATGCCGCTGTTGCGGTTGGCGGCGATGCCGAACTGCAGGCCGATCACGCCGGCGAGCATGACGAGCGTGCTCGCCACCGGATGCGCGAGGATGACGCTGCCGGTCGCCATGCCGATCCAGGCGCCGATCACGGTCGGCACCATGGTGAGCGCAAGCAGGAGATAAGTGTTGCGCAGGACCTTGCGGCCCTCGCCGGCGGCAACAAGATCCGCGGGCGCTTCGTACGGGAAGTCGCGCCTGACCGGCGCGCCGTCCGTCCGTATGGGTTTGAGTTCCATCCGATCCTCCTTGGTATGCGCCTAGACTACCCTAAAATGCGGGCGCGAAAGCGCTTTTCAACCCCGGAGGGTTGGCAGAGCGGTCGAATGCGGCGGACTTGAAATCCGTTGGCCCGCAAGGGCCCGGGGGTTCGAATCCCTCACCCTCCGCCACAAGCAGTCGGACCCTCGGTTTATCTACAAATCTCCAGCAGTGCCAGGAACCCTGTGAGCAACGCGTGGGGCGTTGGTGGACAGCCGGCGATGTGCAGATCGACTGGCACCACTTGGGAAACGCCGCCGACGCAAGCCGCGCTCGGCGCGAACAACCCGCCGTCGCGTGCGCAATCGCCGACCGCCACCACCCACTTGGGATCGGGGGTCGCGGCGTAGGTGCGGCTGAGCGCCTCGCGCATGTTGCGCGTGACCGGGCCGGTGACAAGCAGCACGTCGGCATGGCGCGGTGAAGCGACGAAGCGCAGTCCGAAGCGCTCGAGGTCATAGAGGATGTTGTTGAGGGCATGGATCTCGAGCTCGCAGCCGTTGCACGAGCCCGCGTCCACCTCGCGTATGGATAGCGAGCGCCCGAGGCGCCGCCGGGCGGCGCGATCGACGCGCGCGGCAAGCTCGGCGAGCGCCGCCTCATCGGGCGCAGGCGCGGGCTCGGTGAGCGGCCCCTGCACCAGTCGTTTGAGAAGCAGCGTCCGCATCTAGAGATCGTGTCCCGAGTACGAGCAGTTGAACGACTTATTGCACAGGGGAAAGTCGGCGACGATGTTGCCTTCGATCGCTGCTTCGAGCAGCGGCCACTGGAACCACGACGGGTCGCGGAGATGGCAGCGCGCGACGCGGCCGTCCGTGTCCAAGCGCAGCCACACGAAAATGTCGCCGCGGAAGCCTTCGACGAGCGCCGCGCCTTCTCCAGCGCGCGCACCTGCCTCCGCACGGATCGGTCCGGCCGGCAGAGCGGCCATCAGTTGCTCGATGAGCGCCACGCTTTGCCCGACTTCGCGCATGCGGATCCAGACGCGCGCATTGACGTCCCCGGCCTGCACCACCGGGACATCGAAGCTCAGCTCGCCGTACGGCGGGTAGCCCGGCGTGCGGCGCGCGTCGAAGGCGCGTCCCGAGGCACGGCCGACGTAGCCGCCGGCGGCGAACTGCGCGGCGAGCGCCGGCGTCAGGATGCCGGTGCTCACCGTGCGATCCTTGAGCGACTCGGTGTTGTCGTATACCTCCACGAGCTCGGGAAAGCGGCCGCGCAGCAGCGCGGCGAGCACGCGCAGCACATCCGGGCCGTCCGCGCTGAGCTCGGCGCGCACACCGCCCGGGACGATGCAGTCCATCATCAGGCGATGCCCAAAGCAGCGGGCGGCGGCGCGCAGCACCTGCTCGCGCAGCCAGCCGAACTGCGCGTGGAGCATGACGAACGAAGCGTCGTTGCACACCGCGCCGATGTCGCCGCAGTGGTTGGCGAGGCGCTCGAGCTCCGCCATCAGCGCGCGCAGCCAGACCGCGCGCGGCGGCGGCTCAACGCCGCTCGCCGCTTCCACCGCGCGCGCGAAGGCGAGCGCGTAGGCGACGGTGCTGTCGCCCGACACCCGGCCGGCAAGTCGCGCGGCAAGCTCGAGCGGCGCGCCGGCCATCAGCGCCTCGGTGCCCTTGTGCGCGTAGCCAAGCCGCTCTTCGAGCCTCACCACCGTCTCGCCGTTGGCCGTGAAACGGAAGTGCCCTGGCTCGATGATGCCGGCGTGCACCGGCCCGACCGGGATCTGGTGCAGGCTCTCGCCTTCCGCCGGCAGGAAGCGATACGGCTCATCGTGGCGCAGCCACTGCCGTGTATCGGGTAGCCCCTCGGGTTCGAGACGGTGCAGGTCACGTACCGCGCGCTCGAGACGAATCGCCGGTGGATGCACGCGTCCGATGGACGGAAAGCGGCCGTCGGGACAGGGCAGGCTCAGCACCGAAACCGCGTTTGCCTCGCAGAGCGCCATGTGCACGAGCTTGGGCTCGCCCCAGAGCGACACGAGCGCCGCGTCGCCTGCCCGCAGGCGCGCGCGGGCGTCTTCCCATTGCGGGCGCTCGACGATCAACTGAGGAGCCTTGCGACGTACTGGAACCAGGCGACGAGCGCGGGCGGCAGCCAGATGCCCGCCACGAGTACCAGGGCGAAATGCGCGCCGACTGGCAGGAACGAAGCGCGCGAGGGGGCGCTCGGTCCGTGCGCATCGCCGAACGCGAGGCCGTTAAGCCGCGCGAGCAGCGCGCCGAGCGCGATCAGCAGGCTCACGCCGAGCACGATCGCGAGCAGCGGCTGCCGGGCGAAGGTCGACGTGACGATCAGGAACTCGGTCATGAATAGCCCGAGCGGCGGCAGCCCGGCGATCGCCACCACGCCGAGCACGAGTCCCCAGCCGAGCACCGGATGCGACACCGTCAGCCCGCGAATGTCGGGCATGCGCTGCGTGCCCTTCACCTGCGCGATGTGGCCGACGCAAAAGAAAATCGCCGACTTGGTGAGGCTGTGCAGCACCATGTGCAGCAGGCCGGCGAAGTTGGCGAGCGGGCCGCCCATGCCGAAGGCGAAAGTGATGATGCCCATGTGCTCGATCGATGAGTAGGCGAAGAGCCGCTTGATGTCCTGGCGCCGGTAGAGCATGAACGCGGCAAACACCACGGAGGCCAACCCGAGCGAGACCATCAGCGGCCCCGGCGCGAGCGCGCCGGGATTCGCCGACATCACGCTCTTGAAGCGCAGGATGGCGAACAGCGCCACATTGAGCAGCAGGCCTGAAAGCACCGCCGAGATCGGCGTCGGGCCTTCGGCGTGCGCATCCGGCAGCCAGGCGTGCAGCGGGACGAGACCGACCTTGGTACCGTAACCGAGCAGCAGGAACAGAAAAGCGAGGTTGAGCAGTGCCGGATCGAAACCGCCGGCCTGCTGCACGAGGACGCTCCACGCCATGGCGTCGAGACCCTCGCCGACCACGGCACGCGCCGCGAGGTAAACGAGGATGGTGCCGAACAGCGCGAGCGCGATGCCGACGCTGCCAAGCAGGAAGTACTTCCATGCCGCCTCGAGCGCGGCCTCCGTACGGTAGATACCGACCATCAGCACGGTGGTGAGCGTGGCGAGCTCTACCGCCACCCACATCAGGCCGAGGTTGTTCGCGAGCAGCGCGAGGTTCATGGCGAACATCAGCGTCTGGTACATCGCGTGATAGAAGCGCAGGTACACCGAGCTCAGGCGCCCGGACTCGAGCTCATGGCCGATGTAGCTGCGGCTGAAGACGCTGGTGGTGAATGCGACGAAGGTGCTGAGGACGATGAATACGATGTTCAGGTCATCGACGATGAGGAAATGCCCGGTCGCCGGGCGGGCCGCCGCAAGCAGCGTTAGCGCCGCGCAGAAGGTGATGAAGGAAGCCGCCACATTGAGCCAGGCGGTGGTCCGGTCGTCGGGCAGCGCGGCGAGCAGCGCCGCCGCCGCGAGCGGCACGAGCAGGATGGCGGCGAGCGCGAGATCGCTCACGGCTGCTCCCCGCGGTGCTCGTGCAGGAGATGGATGTCGACCGTCTCGAAGCGCTCGCGGATGCGGAAGAGGAAGACGCCGATGACGATCAGCGCGATCAGGATCGAGAAGGCGACGCTGATCTCGACCACCAGCGGCATGCCCTTCGCGCCGGTGGCGGCAAGGATCAGGCCGTTCTCGATCGACATGAAGCCGATCACCTGGCTCACCGCGTTCCTGCGCGAGATCATCATCAGGAGGCCGAGCAGGATCACCGACAGGGCGAACGCCAGGTCCTCGCGTGCCAGCGTGCCCGCCTGCGCGGTCACCGGCAGCATCACCATCACGGCAAGCGCGACGAGGCCGATGCCGGCGAGCATCGTTTGCCCGATGCTCACGACCGGCTCGATCGAGCGATGGATGCCAAGGCGCACGATGATGCGGTGGAGCGCGAGCGGGATCACTATGGCCTTCACGCCGAGCGCGATGCCTGCCGTGATGTAGAGCTGCGGCGCATGCTGGATATAGGCCTGCCAGGCGACCGAGAACGACACCACGATCGCGTGCAGCGCGAAGGTGTTGATGAGACCAGTGAGTCGGTCCTGGTAAAGCAGCATGAAGCTCACCAGCACCAGCCCGCCGGCGCAGAGATGTGCAATGTCTAGCGCAAGCCGATCGATCATGTCGCTTGCGTGACGAACAGCAGCAGCGCCGCGAGCAGCCCCAGCATCAGCGCCGCGCCGAGGAAGTCGCTTACGCGGAACACCCGCATCTTGGCAATCGCCGTCTCGAACACGGCGAGGGCAAAGCCCGCGGCGCCGAGCTTCGCGATGTACACGACGGCAGCGCTGAGATAAGCGCCGCCGCCTTGAGCGGCGCTCGCGAGACCCCACGGGAAAAACACGCACGCGATGAGCGAGACATAGAGCAGCAGCTTCAGGTACGAGGCGGTCTCGATCAGCGCGAGATGGCGGCCCGAGTACTCGAGGATCATCGCCTCGTGCACCATGGTGAGCTCGAGGTGCGTGGCCGGGTTGTCGACCGGGATGCGCGCGTTCTCGGCGAGCGCAACCATGATGAGCGCCACCAGCGCAAGCGCGAGCGAAACGCGCAGGCCCACTTCGGGCGACTGCAGCGCGGCGGCGATCGACGAGAGCTGCGTGGAGCCCGCGAGGAGCGACAGCGTGAACACCACCATCAGCATGGCGGGCTCCGCGAGCGAGGCGATCATCATCTCGCGGCTCGAGCCGATGCCGCCGAAGCTCGTGCCGACGTCGAGTCCGGCAAGCGCCAGCATGAAGCGCGCCGCGCCGAGCAGCGCCACGATCGCGATCACGTCGGCTGCGTAGCCGAATACGAGGCCGGTGGCGAAGGTCGGCACCAGCGCTGCGGCGACCCAGGTCGTCGCGAAGATGAGATACGGTGCCGCGCGAAACAGCCAGGAGGCGGACTCGGCGAGCACCACCTCCTTGCGCAGCAGGCGCGCAAGGTCCCGATAGGGCTGCAGGAGCGGCGGTCCCTGCCGTCCGACGAGATGCGCCTTCAGCTTGCGCACCAGGCCGGTCAGGAGCGGTGCCAGCACGAGCACCAGCGCGAGCTGCAGCAGCTGGACGCCGAGCGCTAGCGCTATTGCCATATGGCAAGCACGGCGAGGAGCGCCACCAGCGCGCCGAACACCAGCGTCAGGTAGGCGCGGATGGTGAGGAACTGCACCGCGTTCAGATGATCCGCGGCGAGCGCCACTGCCCGTGCGGCCGGCACGTAAAGCGTGTCCCACAGGACATCGCGCAGCTGCACGTGCAGTCGCGCGCTCTGTGTCGCGCCGGGCGCGGGCATCTCGACTTCCTCGCGCGCGCGGAACACCACCGTGCCGAAGACGCGCCGGATCGGCTGCGAGAAGCTGCCCGCGGTGTACTGCGTCGCGGGGCTCGGATCCGGGAAGCCGCAATCCCAGGCCGGCGCGCGGCGCACGCGGTCGGAGGCGAAGCGGTGGATCGCCGCGGCGGCGAGAGCGGCGGCGAAGGCGATCAGCACGAAAAGGAGCAGGCCGTTGTAGGAGCTGCGGCTTTGCGCAATCGGCACGATGGTGAGCCAGTCGAGACCATGGCGCTCGGGCAGATGGCTGCCGGTCAGTGCTTGCGCCACCGGCGCGAGCGCGTCGATGAACCAGGCGGGCAGCACGCCCGCCACCAGGCAAAGCGCGGCCAGCGTGAACATGGCGCCGAGCGAGCAGCGATCGGTCTCGCGCGCCTCCCGCGCCACCTGGCTGCGCGCGCGGCCGAGGAAAGTCACGCCGAACGCCTTCACGAAGCAGGCGGCGGCGAGCGCCGCGGAAAGCGCGAGCAGCGCGCCAATTGCCGGCACCAGGAACTTGAGCAGCCATTGCGGCAGCGCGGGGCTGAGGAGGATCGCCTGGAACGTAAGCCACTCGGAAACGAAGCCGTTGAAGGGCGGCAGCGCGGAGATCGCGGCGGAGCCGACCAGGAAGAGAAACGCCGTGCGCGGCATGCGATGGATCAGGCCGCCGAGGCGCTCCATGTCGCGCTCGCCGGTCGCCGTGAGGACGGCGCCGGCGCCGAAAAACAGCAGGCTCTTGAACACCGAGTGATTGAAGACATGGAAGAGCGCCGCCGTCAGCGCGAGCGCCGCCGCAGCCGGCATCTCGTTCGCCGAGAAAGCGAGCGCGAGCCCGAGGCCGATGAAGATGATGCCGATGTTCTCCACCGTGTGGTAGGCGAGCAGGCGCTTGAGATCGTGCTCCATCAGCGCGTGCAGCACGCCCATCACGGCGGTGATGCCGCCGGTGAGCGCCACCAGCGCGCCCCACCACCAGAGCGGCGCGCCGACAAGATCGAACGTGATGCGTACGAAGCCGTAAACCGCGACCTTGGTCATGACGCCGCTCATCAGCGCCGAGACGTGGCTTGGTGCGGCGGGATGAGCGAGCGGCAGCCAGACGTGCAGCGGCACCACGCCTGCCTTGGAGCCCGCGCCGGCGAGCGCGAGCGCGAGCACCGCGGCGCCCATCAGCGCGGAAGGCGACGCCGTGCGGATCGCGGCGAAGTCGTAGGCGCCGGACCAGCCGGCGAGCAGCCCGAACGCCAGGATCAGCGCGAGCGTGCCGAAGCTCGCCATGAGGAGATAGAGATAGCCCGCTGCCGCGTTGCCGCTGCGCCGGTGGTGCGCCATGACGAGCGCCCAGGAGGTGAGCGACATGAACTCCCAGGAGAAGAGGAAGCTGAACGCGTCGTCGGCGACCAGCACCAGATTCATCGCCGCGAGGAACGCCGGGAAGAACGGCAGCACGCGCGCCGGTGCTTCCTCGTGCCGGCCGTAACCCAGGCCGTAGAGGCTGGCGGCGGCGCCGCCGAGGTTCGCCACCACGAGGAAGAAGGCGGAGAGCGCGTCGAGCCTGAAGTGTGCGCCGAGCCACGGCAGGCCGATCGGCAGCGCGAGCGTCGCCGGCACCGGCGCGGGCGCGAGCAGCGCGGCGAGCGCGAGCAGCAGCCCCGCCACGCTCGCCGTCAGGGCGACGCCGTAGATGGCGGTGGTGGCTAAGCGCCGGTCGGCGAGCGCAATGGCGCCGACGCTCGCCACGAGTAACAGCGCTACGCAGCCGAGGAGCGCGGCGAGCACGCTAGCGCTTTCCCCGCGGCGCCGGCACCCTCAGACGCACGCCGCGGCCGCCGCTCTCGCTTACCGCGCCCTCGTTAATCAGCTCGATACCGGCGCGGTCCAGCGCGGCGATCAGCTTCATCAGCGACTCGACGTTGCCGCGGATCACGCCGTCGCTCGCCTCCATGCGCTGGATGGTGGGCAGCGAGAGGCGCGCCGCCTTGGCGAGCGCCGCCTGGTCGAGGCCGGCAAGCGCGCGTGCGGCACGCAGCTGGCGCGAGGTGATCACTTTAGTTAATACAGCTCAGGCGAGATATGTGCGATAAAATACATCAGATCTAATGTTCGGTAAATGACCCGCGGCGAAACGCGGCCTGGCCGGCGGTCTCCCCATGCACGCCGGCGTGCCGGCGGCATCGCATCGGCCTGCTTGCCGACGAGCTGACAAAGAACTGGCGCGGCGTCGTCGCGACGATGCCGAGCAGGTCAAGAAACTTCGGCGGCGGCTCACCCAAGCAGGTCTAGGCCTTCTCCGGGCGATGAGTCCGGCGCCGAACGCCTGTTCCTTCGTCACGACGATCGCAACGCCAAGAATTGAGCCCGACCCCGCCGGTCGCGAGCGCGTCGGCCCGGCCGCTGCGGCAGCGCCGCAAGGGCGTTGGGACCTGTTCTTGCTTGGCGTCGCCCATGACCACGACCGTTCTCGCCAAGATCGCCCCGCAGGCGACCGACATGATTCGTGCGGATCATGCGCGCGTCCTGACGACGTTCCATCGCTACAAGACCGACTCCTCTGCCGCGACCAAGCGCGCCCTCGTTGCGACGATGTGCCTCGCGCTCGAGGTGCACGCCCAACTCGAGGAGGAAATCTTCTACCCGGCCATGGCGAGCGTGGACAACGCGCTCGTCGGTCGCTTCATCCCCGAGCACGATCGCATGCGCAGCCTGATCGGCGAGCTGCGCGCCGCCGATGCGGCGGAGCCGCAGTACGACGAGCGCGTGATGGAGCTGATGCGCGAAGTGATGCACCACGTCGCCGACGAGGAAACGCGCCTGCTGCCGCAGGCCGAGCGCGTGCTCGGCGAGCGCTTGGGCGAGCTCGGCGCGCGCATGATGAAGCGGCGGCTGCAGCTGATGGCGCCGCACGCGGGCGAGCTCACCCGCCACAAGGCGCGCGCCATGCCGTTCACCACGCTCTTCCTGCCGGCGCTCGCGCTGCTCGGCGGCATCGCGCTGGTCCAGCATGTGAGGCGCCGCGTGTGATCGAGGCGACGCACGTCTATTGCGCCAACTGCCGCGCCATCAAGCCGGTCGAGTTCGAGCACTTCCTCGCCAACGAACCGCGCATGGGCACGGCGGCGCGCTGCGCGCGCTGCGGCTGGCTCGCCTTCACCATGATCAGCGAGGCGCGCGTGTACTGCGATGTCTGCGACGAGATCCGCCCGGCGCTCCTGCACGAGTACCGGCCGGCGGGCCTGCTTTCCGGCGGGCTGGTGCGCTGCGCCGTGTGCTACGCGAGCCGCGCGCGGCTCTACGGCACCAAAGTCTCGGCTCCCTAGACGATCGGTTTTTTCCCGGATTCCCGTAGGCCTTTCGGCAGGCTGTCGCACTGCGCGACACGGCGGCGAAAGTCGCGAAGTGGCGCGCGTTCTTCGCTGTTACACTAAAACCGGGTCGCCCATGAAACGTCGCACGGCGGTGTACAGCGCATCCCGGAGCGTGGCGCCCCCGCCGGCTCCCACGCCGGCGGCGGCGCCGCCAAGGCGGCGCTTTGCCTGGCGGCGGCTGCTCGCCCCGGCGCTCGCCGCCGTGGTGCTCGCCGTGGTGGGCACGCTCTGGGCGCTGCAGCCGCGGCCGCTGTCCGAGAAAGACGTCGAGGCCGTGGTGAAGCACACGCTCGAGAGCACGCCGCCGCCGCCCTCGGCTGCCCAGGCCTATGAAAAAATTATTCCCTCGGTGGTTGCCGTGCGTGCCAGCGCCGAGCAGGCTGAGCAGGGCAGGAACGCCATGGAGACGGGCGAGGCTGACTGGCAGCGCGGCACCGGCGTGATCATCGTCGATAGCGGCCTGATTCTTACCAACCTGCATGTGGTGCAAGGCGCCCAGCGTATCGAGGTGACCTTCTTCGACGGCACCGATTCGGAAGCCACGGTGGTCGGCGAGCGCCCCGAGCATGATCTCGCGGTGCTGCAGGCGAAGACGCTGCCGGACGACATGATGCCGGCGACCATGCGCTCGACCGCGGGACTCAAGCCCGGCGACGAGGTGGTCGCGGTCGGCTTTCCGTTCGGCATCGGTCCCTCGGCCTCCGCGGGCGTCATCTCCGGCTTGAAGCGCGACTACGTCTCGCCGGAAGGCAAGCGCCTTCTCACCAACCTCATCCAGTTCGACGCCGCGGTGAATCCGGGCAACTCCGGCGGCCCGCTGGTCACGCTCGACGGCGAGGTGATCGGCATCGTCACCGGGCTCCTAAACCCCACGGAGAATCGCGTTTTCATCGGCATCGGCTTCGCCGTGCCGATCGAGAACGCCGCCTCTTCGATCGGTCTTTCGCCTTTCTAAAGGGAACGCCATGGATCCAGCTTCGCCACTCATGGAGCGCGTGCTCTACGAGGTCAAAAAGACCGTCGTCGGTCAGGACCACTTCCTCGAGCGCGTGCTGGTGGCGATGCTCGCCGGCGGGCACCTGCTGGTCGAGGGCGTCCCCGGGCTCGCGAAAACCCTGACGGTCAAGACGCTCGCCTCCACGGTGCGCGGCAGCTTCCGCCGCATCCAGTTCACTCCCGATCTCGTGCCGGCGGATCTCGTCGGCACGCGCATCTATAACCAGCGCACCGGCGACTTCAGCACATCGCTCGGTCCGGTCTTTTGCAACCTGCTGCTGGCGGACGAGATCAATCGCGCGCCCGCCAAGGTGCAGAGCGCTTTGCTGGAGGTCATGCAGGAGCACCAGGTGACCATCGCCGGCGAGACGCACAAGGTGCCCGATCCGTTCCTGGTGATGGCGACGCAGAACCCGATCGAGACCGAGGGCACCTATGCGCTGCCCGAGGCGCAGGTCGACCGCTTCATGATGAAAGTGCTGGTCGGCTATCCGAGCGAGGAAGAGGAGTTCGTGATCGTCGAGCGCGTCACCGGACCGGCGCACGAGCCGCTCGCGGTGGCGAACACCGACCAGCTGCTCGAGCTGCAGCGGCAGTGCCGCAAGGGCTATGTCGAGCCGGCGCTCATCCAGTACGCAGTGCGCCTTGCGGCCGCGACGCGCGCTCCGGACAAGTACCTCATGTACGGCGCGAGCCCGCGCGCTTCCATCCATCTGATCGAGTGCGCGCGCGCGCTCGCCTTCCTGCGCGGGCGCGACTACGCGCTGCCCGAAGACGTGGTCGATCTCGTGCCCGACGTGCTGCGCCACCGCCTGGTGCTCTCCTACGAGGCGCTGGCCGAAGGCCTCACGCCCGACGAGCTGATCAAGCGTTTGATGCAGAAGGTGCGGCCGCCCGCGAAACCGCTGCAAGCGCATGCCAAGCCCGCAGCCGCCGCGCAGCCCTGAGGCGGTACTGCGCCGTCTCGAGTGGACGGTGCTGAGGCGCCTGGACGGCCTGCTGCACGGCGACTACCGAACGCTGTTCCGCGGTTTCGGCCTGGATCTGGCCGATCTGCGCGAGTACCAGTACGGCGACGACGTGCGCCATATCGACTGGAACGTCACCGCGCGGCTGCAGACGCCTTATGTGCGCGAATACCACGAGGATCGCGAGATCACCGCCTGGTTCCTGCTCGATCTGTCGCGCTCGGTCGATTTCGGCTCGCGCGAGGTGAAAAAGCGCGAGGTGTCGGCGGATTTCGTCGCGCTGCTCGCGCGCATCCTGACGCGCCATGGCAACCGCGTCGGCGCCATCCTCTACGGGCACGACGTCGACAACGTCATCGCGCCGCGCAGCGGCCGCCGCCAGGTGCTCGCCATCCTGCACGCGATGATGACGCGGCCGTCGTTGCCGGCGGGCAAAGGCACCGATCTCGGCACGCTGGTCAAGAGCGCGTTCAACTTCATCCACCGCCGCTCGCTGATCTTTCTCGTGTCCGACTACATCAGCGCGCCGGGCTGGGACAAGCCGCTCAGCCAGCTCGCCCAGCGCCACGAGATGATCGCGGTGCGGCTGCACGATCCGCTCGAAACCGAGCTGCCCGACCTCGGCCTGCTCGTATTCGAGGACGCCGAGACCGGCGAGCAGCTCTTCGTCGACACGCACGACGGGCGCTTTCGCAAGCGCTTCATGGACGCCGCAGAGAAGCGCGAGGCGGCGCTGAGGAGCGGGCTGCGCGATTGCGGCGTCGATGCGCTCGAGCTCGCCACCGACGCCGATCTGGTCGACACCGTGCTGCGCTTCGCCGACCTGCGCAAGCGCAAGCGCGCCGTGAGGGTGCATGAGCTTCCAGTGGCCTGAGTTCCTCTGGCTCGCCGCGGCGCTGCCGGCGCTGGTCGCGCTGTACGTGTATCTGCTGCGCCGGCGCAAGCGCTTCGCGGTGCGCTATTCCAGCCTCGCGCTGATGCGCGAGGCGATGTCGGGCGCGAGCTGGCGGCGGCACGTGCCGCCGTTTCTGATCCTCCTCGCGCTCGCGGCGCTGATCGTCGCCATCGCGCGGCCGAGCGCCACCATCACGCTGCCCTCGCAGCACGAGACGGTGATCCTCGCCATGGACGTCTCGGGCAGCATGCGGGCGAGCGACGTCGAGCCTAACCGCCTGGTCGCCGCGCAGGTCGCGGCGAAAGCCTTCATCGCCGAGCAGCCCTCGCACGTGAGGATCGGCATCGTCGCCTTCGCCGGCACCGCCACCGTGGCGCAGGCGCCGACCACCAACAAGGAAGATCTCTACGCCGCGATCGACCGCTTCCAGCTGCAGCGCGCCACCGCCATCGGCAGCGCGATCATCGTCTCGCTCGCCGTGCTCTTTCCCGACGGCGGCTACGACGTCGCCGCCTACTCCTACGGCGCCGAGAAGAAAAAGCCGCCGGCCAACTTCAAGCCGGTGCCGCCGGGCTCCTACGGCTCGGCCGTCATCATCCTCCTCACCGATGGCCAGCGCACCACCGGTCCCGATTCGCTCCTCGCCGCGCGTCTCGCCGCTGAGCGCGGCGTACGTATCTTCACCGTCGGCGTCGGCACGCCGGAAGGCAAGATCGTCGGCTTCGACGGCTGGTCGATGCACGTGCGCCTGGACGAGGAGACGCTGCGCGCCATCGCCGACCTGACCCGCGGCGACTACTTTTACGCGGGCAGTGCGCCCGACCTGAAAAAGATCTACCAGACGATGAATTCGCGCCTGGTGATGGAGACCAAGAAGACCGAGATCGGCGCCTTCTTCTCCGCTGCGGCGGCGGGCCTGGTGCTCATCGCCGGGCTGTTGTCGCTCGCCTGGTTCAACCGCATTCTGTAGCGATGCGCCGCGCGGGGACGACGGCTTTCGTTTCCTAGTGGCAGCGCCGTTCGCCCGCGAGCGGTTGATCCGCTTCTCGCACTGCGATCCGGCGGGCATCGTGTATTTCGTGAATTTCTTCGACATGGTCGGCGGCGTGGTCGAGGACTGGTTTCGCGAGGCGGTCGGCCTGCCGTTCCAGGAGATGCACCTCGAGCGGCGCATCGGCTTTCCGATCGTCAACACGGTTGCGAGTTCTTCCGCCCGGCGCATCTCGGCGACACGCTGCGCCTCGAGCTCGCCATCGCCAAGCTCGGCCGCTCTTCCATCGAGTTCGTGGTCAGCGGCTCGGTCGCCGGCGAGGAAAAGTTTCGCGCGCGCCACAAGGTCGCGCTCGTTTCGCTCGATAGCTGGCGCGCGCTGCCGATTCCCGCCGACATGCGCGCTAAGATGCAGCCGTTCGTCCTATGACCAACCGCAGCTTCATGGCGCTCGCGCTCGCCGCCGGCGCAATCTTCGGCATCGCGCTCGGCATCCGCACCGCGCAGCCGCTCTTCATCAGCGCGATCAATTCGGCGACCGGCGTCGGCTACGCCACGATCAGCCTCGCTTTCGGCGTGGCGCAGCTCATGTGGGGCATCGGCCAGCCGGTGGCGGGCGCGGTTTCCGACCGCTGGGGCCCGCGGCCGGTGATGCTCACCGGCTCGCTTTGCCTCGCGATCGGCACGGCGCTGCTGCCCTTCGCTTCGAGCGCCTGGGCGCTGATCCTCGTGATCGGCATCCTCGCCGCCGCCGGCGCCAGCACCAGCGGCCCGGCGCAGCTTGCCTCGGCGGTGGCGCGCTGGATCCCGGAAGCGAAGCGCTCGATGGCGAACGGCATCATCGGCGCGGGCGGCTCGCTCGGCCAGTTCATCATCGTGCCGCTGGCGCAGCTTTTCATCGGCGTCGCCGGCTGGCAGCCGGCGCTTTTCATGGTCGGCGCGCTCGGCCTCGCGGCGCTGCCGCTCGTGCTCTTCATCACGCCGGCGGAGCCCGTGCCGGCCGGCGCGCATTTGCACGCCGGCACGCTGCGCCAGGCACTCGCCGGCGCGCTGCGCGACCCGAGCTACCTGCTCCTCACCGCCGGCTTCTTCACCTGCGGCTTCCATATCGCGTTCATTGCCACGCACCTGCCCGGCATCGTCGCCTTCTGCCAGCTGCCGGCAAGCGTCTCGGCTTGGTCGCTCTCGATCATCGGCCTCTTCAACATGTTCGGCAGCCTCTGGATCGGCAACTTCATCCAGCTGCGCCGCATGAAGATGGCGCTCGCCGGCGTGTACTTCTCGCGCGCGCTCATCATTTTGGTGTTCTTCTTCTCGCCGAAAGTGCCCCTCGTGTTCTTCATCTTCGCCGCGGCGATCGGCTTCACCTATCTCTCCACCGTGCCGCCGACCATCGGCCTTGTCGCCAAGCTGCACGGCGCGCGCTACATGGCGACCCTCTTCGGCATCGTCATGCTCTCGCACCAGGTCGGCGGCTTCCTCGGCGCCTGGCTCGGCGGCAAAGCGTTCGAGGCGAGCGGCAGCTACGACTGGATGTGGTGGGCCGATATCGCGCTCTGCCTCGCCGCCGCCGCGGTGCACCTGCCGATCCGCGAAGCGCGGCCGCTGCCCGCGGCCGCGCCAGCCTGAAATGGCGACGCGTCTGCTTTTATTGCTGTCGCTGTTGACGCTCGGCACGGCGAGCGCACAAAGCATTCGTGGCGTCGTCACCAACGGCCGCACCGCGGAAGCGGGCGTCTGGGTCATCGCCGAAACCGAGGACCTGCCGACCCGGTTCGCCAAGATCGTCGTCACCGACGACTCTGGCCGCTTCCTCATCCCCGAATTACCGAAGGCCAGCTATCGCGTCTGGGTGCGCGGTTATGGTTTGGTCGATTCGAAGAAGGTGAAGGCGCGGCCCGGCGATCGCCTGCGCCTCAAGGCAGCGGTGGCGCCGAACCAGGGCTCGGCTGCGCAGTACTACCCGTCGATCTACTGGTATTCGATGCTCGGCATCCCGGAGCCGAAGGAATTTCCGATCGGCAAAGCAGCGAGCCAGCACGAGTGGCTCGACGCAGTCAAGAGCAATGGTTGTGTCGGCTGCCACGCCATGGGCACGGCGGCGACGCGCACCGTGCCGCAGGCGCTCGGCCACTTCAAGTCGTCGCAGGAAGCGTGGGCGCGGCGCATCACCTCGGGCCAGGCGATGACCTCGATGGTCAACGTGCTCGCGCGCACCGACGCCGACCGCATGCTCAAGCAGTTCGCCGACTGGACCGATCGCGTCGCTGCCGGCGAGATCCCCGCGGAGCGGCCGCCGCGCCCGCAAGGCGCGGAGCGCAACGTCGTGTTGACGCTGTGGGACTGGAGTAATCCGCGCGCCTATCTGCACGACGAGATTTCGACCGACAAGCGAAACCCGACGCTCAACGCCTACGGCAAGCTCTACGGCACGACCGAGGAGAGCACCGACATGCTGCCGGTGCTCGATCCGAAGGCGCATCTCGCCACCGAGATGGAGCACCCGGTGCGCGACCCGGAGACGCCGTCCTCCAAAGATGACCCGATGGCGCCGTCGCCGTACTGGGGCGAAAAGCCGATCTGGGACAGCCATACGACGACGCACAATCCGATGTTCGACGAGCGCGGGCGCGTCTGGTACACCGCGCGCATCCGGCCGCCGCAGAACCCGGACTTCTGCCGCAAGGGCTCGACGCATCCATCGGCGCAGGTCTTTCCGCTGGAGCGCGGCAACCGCCAGCTCTCCATGTACGACCCGCAGTCGGGCAAGTTCACGCTCATCAGCACCTGCTTCAACACCCACCATCTGGTCTTCGCCGAGGATGCCCACAACACACTTTGGACGAGCGCCGGCGGCGCGGCGAATCCGGTGATCGGCTGGCTCGACCGCAAGGTGTTCGACGAAACGCTCGACGAGGAGCGCGCGCAAGGCTGGACGCCGTTCATCCTCGACACCAACGGCAACGGCAAGCGCGACGAGTGGGTCGAGCCCGGCGAGCCGGTGAATCCGGCGAAGGACAAGCGCGTCGTCACCGGTCTCTACTCGGTCGCCGTCAATCCGGTCGACGGCACGGTGTGGGGCACGTCGCGCTCGTTCCCGGGCTACGTCGTGCGCGTCAATCCGGGCCCGGACCCGACCCATACCGCGCTCACCGAGATCTACGAGCCGCCGCTTCCCGGCTACGGGCCGCGCGGCGGCGACATCGATCGCGACGGCGTGTTCTGGACCTCGCTCTCGAGCGGCCATCTGGCGAGCTTCGACCGGCGCAAGTGCAAAGGCCCGCTGAACGGGCCCAATGCCACCGGCAAGCAGTGCCCGGAGGGCTGGACGCTGTATCCGTTCCCGGGCCCGCAGTTCAAAAGCGTCGCGGAGCAGGGCAGCGCCGAGTCGAGCTACTACACCTGGGTCGATCAGTACGACACGTTCGGCCTGGGCAAGAACGTGCCGATCGCCACGGGGAACCTGAACGAAGGCCTGCTGGCGCTCGTCGATGGCAAGTTCGTCATCCTGCGCGTGCCGTATCCGCTCGGCTACTACGCGAAGTGGCTCGACGGCCGCATCGACGCCGCAGGCAAAGGCTGGAAAGGCCGCGGCCTGTGGTCCACCATCGCGACGCGCGCGCCTTTCCACCTCGAAGGCGGCAAGGGCACGCGGCCGAAAGTGGTGCGCTTCCAGCTGCGGCCCAACCCGCTCGCCGAATAGCTGGGTTTCCGCGAAAGCGGCAAGCCAGCTTTGTCTGCGTCAGTTGTCTACAACCGCAACCACCTGGATCTCCACCAGCTGCTCGGGCTCGCCGAGCTCGAGCACCGCCATGTTGGTCGTCGCCGGCTTGTGGTTGTATGGCGCGAAGTAGGAGTTGACGATTGCGCTCGCCTTGCCGATGTCGCCCATGCGCGGGCGCGTGCGGAAGATGAAGACATGCACCACGTCCTTCGGCGAGGCGTGCGCCGCCTTCAGCGTCTCCATGATGCCGTCCATCGACTGGCGCACTTGCGCCTCGAGGTCGTTCTTCAGGTACTTCACCACCTCTTCGCGCTTGTGCGGATGGTCGTGATAGACCGGCAGCGCCGTGCCGCCCGCGAGCCACAGAAGCTTGCCGCTCTTCACCTTGATGGCCGGTGAGAAAGGCATGAAAACGCTCTTGTCGTAGTTCGGATGGTTGATGACCTCGAGGTTGTTGCCGCTCTGCGCGGATGCGATGCTAGGGGCGATGCAAAGGGCAAGACAGGCGAGGGTGCTCGTGGCTTTCATGGTGTCTCCTCCGGTTGAATGGGACGCCCAGCGTACCCGATGAATCGCGGCCGGCGCCGCGCGCTCCAAGCGGCCGCGGCGCTGGCGCTGCTACCCGGCCTTGGGCGCAGCGAAGCAGCGCCGGCGCCCGCGGCGGTCGGCTACCTGCCATGGTGGATGGCCGCCGGCTGGCGCGACCTGCGGCTCGAGTCCATCAAGCGACTGGTTCTGTTCGACGCGCCGATCAGCGCGACCGGGGCGCTCGAGCGGCGCGATTGGGCGAAGCTCGCGCCCGGGCTCGCCGCGCACGGCGTGCCACTCGAATTGGCGCTCACGCTTCTCGGCGACGGCGATTTCGAGCGCGTCTTCGCGCACGCTGAGCCGCGCGAGCGGCTGCTCGCCGCATGCACGCGCTATGTCGACGATTCGATGCTCGCCGGGCTGCATCTCGACATCGAGGGCTACAGCGTCATGTCCGGCGCGGCGATCAGCGGCTTTCGCAGCTGGCTCGCGACGCTCCACGAGATTGCGCTCGCGAAAGGCAAGACGCTCTCCGCCTTCTTTCCGGCGAGCGACGAATTCCGCGCCTACGACGCGCCCGCCGCCGGCCGCATGTCGTGGTGGGTCGCGCAGCTCTACGACGCGCACTGGGCGGAATCGAAAGTGACCGGCCCGCTCGTCACGCGCCACGAGGCGAACGAGGTGGGCGTGCCGCGCGCGCTTGCGCGCCTCGCCGCGCTCGGTGTGTCGCGCTCGCGCGTGCTGCTTTCGGTGCCGCTCTACGGCTGGCAATGGGCGAGCGCCTCCGAGCGCCCGGGCGCCGCCGCGCAGGCGAAGGCGCGCCTCCTTACCTACGCCGAGACACCGGCCGCACTGATGCCGAATGACCGCCTCGCCGCGCGCACGCTGGCAAGGCGCTACGGTTTGCGCCGGGACAGCGAGCAGACGCCGTATTACGCATACCGCGACAACGGCCACTGGGTGCAAGGCTGGTACGAGGACTTTACGAGCCTGACGTCGAAGCTCGGCCCGGAGCGCCAGCGCGGCTACGCGGGGCTCGCCTTCTTCCCGCTTGGTTACGACGCGGGCGAGATCGTCGAGCCGCTGCTCGGCTGGTGGCGCGCGCCGCCGACTTAGAACTGCACGCGCAACTCCGCTTGGCCGCGCACAAGCGCCGGCACGACGATGGCCCAGCGGAAATCATCGAGCTGCACGAGGTGTGCGCCGGCCTCATTGATCGCGAGCCGCGGTGTGACGCCGCCGGGCGGGACGAGAATCAGCTGCAGATTCTGGACGGGCAGCGCGGCATCGAGCGTGATACGCAGGCCGTGCGCTTCTTCGGTGCTGGCGAGCGCTACGGCCGCGCGGCTGCGCCACCAGCGCGTGAGCGCCTCGCCGCTTGCGGCCCACAGCCGGCCGCGCTCCTTCGCCACGGTGGCGAGGAAGGTCGGCATGGTGCGCTCGAGCGGCCCGCCGGCATAGAACGATTGCGTGTGGATCGAAAGCAGGCCGAAACTGCGCGAGTTGAGCGTGTCTTCGAGGCTCGTGCCGAGCATCTGCGTGGCGTCGCTCTTCAGCTTGCCGGTGCGCAGCAGATTCATGTCGTCGAGCCAGGTGCGCGGCAGCACGACCAGCGCCTGGCCCGGCGGCACGCCTTTCTCGGCGCCCGAGAAGCCCGGCAATGCGTCATCGCGCGCATCGGGCGAGGCGGCGTGGTGCCGCAAGCCGTTGGCGCGCAGCAGCCGCTCGGTGGTGTTGTCGTAGAGCTCGAGCGGCGCGCGGAAGCCGCCCGCCGCCTTGACGTCGGGCAGGAGCTGCGACATCTGCTTGATCATCGCCTTGAGCCGCGCGTCCTGGCGCGCCGGCGCGAGCTTGGCAAAGCCGTCGTGCACGTCCGCGTGGTAGGCGATCTCGTGGCGCGACGCGAGCCGCTTCACCACGGCGGGAAAGCGTGCCGCTTCTGAGGTCACGGAATAGAACGTGCCGCGCAACCCATAACGCTCGAGCTGCGCGGCGAAACGCACGCTGTTCTCGAACTTGTCTTCCGTATCCATCTCGATCAGCAGCGCCGCCTGATACGGATAGGGCCACGCGGCCTTGATCACGAGCGGCGTGCCGGCAAGCCAGTCGAGCGTGCCGAGGAGCAGCTTGTCGATTTCGGCCGGCGCGCCGCCCCAAGTCGTCTCGATGAAGCCGAGGTAGGCGCGCCGCGCACCGTCGCGTTCGTCGAACGCCACGCCCGGCAGCAGCGCGCCGGGCGAGCTGGTCTCGCGCATCCAGTCGCCGTAGCGCGCGGCACCGTTCTTCGTGCGCACGCGCAGCAGCGGCTCCGGCGTCGGCAGCAGATAGATGCGCTTGCCGGCGCTCAAGCGGCTGGTGATCGGCGTCTCGCCGTAAGGCAGCAGGAAATGTTCGTCTGCGCCCGCCACGCGCGCTTCGACCGCCGCGCCGAAGAGCTCCTCGATGAAGTCGTAGCCCGACCATTGGCCGCGCCCGTCGCGCACACCGACCGCCCAGGTGCCGAGCACGCTCCAGCCGGCGGCGAGGCGCGCGCGGATCGCGGCGCGCTCGTCGTCGGAAAGCGCCACCGTGGACGGGAGGATCAGCACTGCCGGTTCCTTGACGGCGGCGAGCTCCGCCGTCCGCAGCTCGCGCACGTTGAGATGGGCGCGCGCGAAAAACTGGCGCCACGGCGCGAGCACGAGATCGTACTGGCCGCCGTTGCCGCGGAAGAACGCTTCGGTGATGTCGCTGCGCAGGAGCACGAGCGGCTTCGCCGCGCCCGCAACCGACATCCACAGTGCGAGCGCGGCGGCGAGAAGCAGCTTATTCATGGTCGTCTCCGGTATAGCGGTAGACCAGCGCCACCTCTTCGGTTGCGACGGCGCGCTCGCGCGCCGCCGGACGCCGGCGGCGCAGTACCAGCGTGCCGTACGCGCCGAGCGCAAAGACGAGCGTCGTCAGCGAGAGGAAGAGCACCAGGTGCGTGAGAAAGACGAAGTAGGTTTCCATCTTCAGGGATGCGCTGCCTTCAGCCGGCCCAGCCGCGAGACCTTGTCCCAGCTCATGCCCACGGCAGCGAACTCTTCCGCCGCCGCGAGGAGCCGCGCGGCGTCGAGCACCACCATGTACACCGCGCGAAACAGTGGGCTCAGGGCGAGGAGCCATGGCGATTCGTTTTCGATGGCGACGCAGAAGGTGAGCACCGCGCACTCGAGCACGATGAGCTGCAGCCACCAGCAGAGAACCACCGGATGGATCTCGAAGATGAGGCCGCCGCCGACGAAGAGCAGCTGCGCGCCGATGTGCAGCGCCGGCAGCGCGAGGTGCTCGGCGCCGAGGTACCAGAGCGCGATGCAGCGAAGCGGCGAGCGGCGCAAGGTAAAGAGGCCGGAGCGGCGCTTCCTCAGCGCCTGCAGCGAGCCGCGCGTCCAGCGATAGCGCTGGCGCAGGAGATCGAGCGTGCGCTCGGGCGCCTCGGTGAAGACCACCGCGCGCGGCTCATAGACCACGTGCCAGCCGGCGCCGAGCAGCTTCACCGTCAGATCGAAATCCTCGGCGAAGCTGTCGCCGTCGTAGCCTTGCACCGACTGCAGCGCGCTTTTCCGGAAAGCGCCGAGCGGTCCGGGCACGATGGTGACGACGCCGGCCGCGCTCTGCGCGCGCTTGGCGAGCCCGTAGCCCGCGATGTACTCGAGCGCCTGCATCGCCGACCACGGCGTGCCGCGGTTCGCGACGCGCACGTTGCCCGCCACGGCGCCGACACGCGGGTCGGCAAAGCGCGCGATGCAATGCTTGAGCGCCTGCGGATGAAGCAGGCTGTCGCCGTCGATGCACACCACGAACTCGCCGCGCGCGTGCGCGATGCCGTGGTTGAGCGCGTCGAACTTGCCGCCGTTCGGCTTGGCGAGCACGCGGCACTCGACCTCCAGCCGGCGCAGCCGGAACGGCAGCGCATGCAGGTAGGTGCGGTCGGACGAGCCGTCGTCCACCACCACGATCTCGAAGTTCGGGTAATCGATCGCGAGCAGCGATTCCAGCACCGTCGCGATCATGGTGCCCTCGTTGTATGCCGGCACGATGATCGACACGCTCGGCGCGCGCGCGCCGGCGTCGCCGCTCTCGGCGCTGGCGTGCAACCAGTGGTCCCAGGCGGCGAGGCCGAGCATGCAGAGATGCCGGCAGGCGAGCACGATGAGGAGCGCGAAAAGCGCAGCCACGATCACCTTGCTCACCGGGCCGAGGAGCGCCGCGCCTTCACGCCGCAGCAGTTGATGCGCGAACTCGTGCACACCGTAGGCGGCGGCCGCGAGGAGGCTCGCGGCGAGCGCGATGGCGAGGGCTCGCGCGGCGTTCGGCTTCACCATAGCAGCTGGGCGAAGGCGGCGAGCTGGTACATGCGATAGGGCGTGGGACGCGGTGCGTCGACGAACCACGCTTCCACCCCGCAGGCGAGCTCGTGCGTAAGCCAGCGGCGCGCGCTGACACCGGCGCTGTAGCTTGCCTTTGCCGTCTCGCTGAGCCCGGCTCCGGCGCGCGCCCATACGCTCACGTCGTTGCGATCCGAGTACCAGCCGCGCCGCAGGCCGACGAAGGCGAGCTCGTACGCCGGCGTCGGCGACCAGTATCGCGAATCCTCGCGCTCGGCGCGCCGCGCGAAGAGGCCACCGTACCACTCGAGCCGCCAGGGCAGCGGCTGCCAGGCCGGCGTGACCTGCGCCTCGCCTTCATAGACGCGATTGCCGTCGGAGATGTCGTAGCCGTCGGCGCGCAGGCGCACCGCGCCGAGCACGCCGCGCGCTTCGGCCACTACGCCGAGGACGTTGGCGGTGAGCCGGTCGGCGAGCGCCGCGGCACTGAATGCGAGACGTCCCCAGTTGACGCGCCCGGCGCGCACGCGCAGGTGATCGCGCCATGGCTCGACCTGCAGCGTGCCGAACAGCTGATCGTCGTAGAGCGTCGCTTCGATGCGCGGGGCGAGCGGTGCCGCGACAAACCAGGCCGAACCCTGCAGCGCCTCGCGGTTCGCGCTGAATGCGGGCGCGCTGTTGTCCTCATCCAGAATGGCAACTTCGTAGCGCCGCGAGCGATCGTCGCTCCAGCGCCGCCAGCTGAGCCAGGTTTCGTCGCGCGTGTAGTGCTGGTTGTCGGCAGTGCGCACATAGCGCAAGCCGAGCGCCGGACGCAGCTCGCGCGCGGCGACCTCGAGGCTCTTTGCGCCGTCTTCCACTGCAGGATCGCGCTCGAGCGCGGCACGAAATTCGCGTTCCGCGGCATCGGGCCGGCCCTGCCACAGCATCACGTTGCCGATGCCGATGTGCGCCCGAGCGTCGTAGTCGGTGCCGAGAAGCGCGCGGTAATCGTCGAGCGCCGCGTCGTAGCGACCGGTCCACGCCAGGCTGTTCGCCACCGCGTAGCGCAGCGCCGTGGAGCGCGCCGCTTCAGAACGCAGCGCGTCGCGCCCGAGGCGCGCCGCCTTGTAGTAGTCGCCCGCCTCATAGGCCTCGAGCGCGGGCGCAGCACTGCGATCGCTCTTCAGCTCCTGCAGCGCCTGGTCCATCGGCTTCACCGGCGCGCGCGGGTCGAGTGCCCCCGCGGGCGCAGCCGGTGGCTCGAGCTCAGGGGCGGCCGGCTGCGCCACGGCGGCGCAAGGCAGAAGTGCGAGCGCCGCGGCGAGCGCGCGCCAGACGCAGGTCATGCTTGTCGCAGGCGATCGAGCGCGTCGAGGATACGCTGCGGCTCGGCATAGACCTGCGTGCGCAGGCCCGCGTCGAGCGGCGAGATGCGCTTCACGACCTGGAGCGCCGCGTCGGAGCTGCAGCCGTACCAGTAGAACCACGCTGCGTCGCCTTCGGCGAGCGCCACGAACTCGCGCGCGCGGCGGCGGGCCGCCACCAGCATGCGCCAAGGCTCCATGCGCGAGTTGTGCAGGCCGACGAGGCAGCTCTCGATGTCGTAGCCGTCGGCCGCGGCGAGGAGCCGCTCCACCGCTTCGCAGAACGAGGTGCGGTTGAAGCTCAGCGCCGCGAGCAGCCCGATGGTTTCTTCCTCGACTTGCACCAGATCGCCGTCATAGGGACGTGCGAAGCGCGTGCCGTGCAGCGCGTCGACCATGCGCTTCACCGCCGCTTCGGGCACGCCGGCCGGAATGACCGAGGATGTTCCGAGGCGCATGAGCGCGAGGGTCTGCGAGTTGCGCAGCCGCAGCGCCCGCTCGCGCACCACCACGCGCAGGCTCGGGCGCTTCATCGCGCGCACCTCGGCGACCGCCCGGGCGAGCGCTTCGTAGTCGCTCGGCCGCTCGAAGGGCAGGAGCAGCGTTCCCGCTTCGCTGCGCCGCGCGGCGTCGACCGCCTGCGCGATGGAATCGACTTCTTCCCACGCCTGCCACGATTTGACGGGCGCGGCGACCGAGCCGCGTACGCAGATCACGCTGTCGACCGGCGCCAGCGCGTCCTCGAAGCGGCGCAGCGGCTCCGCGAGCGGCGCGCGCGCCTGCGCGCCGGGCAGGCGCAGCTCGAAGCTTTCGCGCGCGCTCGGACCTTCATCGCCGAACCAGTGGCGCACCTCGAAAAGCACTCCACCGGCCGCGGCTCGAGCGAGCGCGAAGCCGGCGAAGTTCTCGCCGAGGCGCCGCAGTGTCAGATATTCGCGCGCGGCCTCGGCGGCCGGAGCAAAGAGCGCGAGCACGCTGTGGCCGCGCGCGCCGGCCCATTCGGTGTAGCGCGCCGCGGCGTCCGCTGCCGCGCGCGGGTCGGCGGTGAGGAAAAGCGTATCGGCTTCGTCGATCACGACGAGCGCCTCGCGCGCCGGGATATGGCGCTCGAGTTGCGCGATCAGGCTTTGCACGCCGAGCCGGAAGAGATGCTTTGGCGCCTCCGGCGCAACCTGGCAGATGGTGAGCTCGCCCGCCTTGAGCGGTGCGTTCAGCGTAAAGCCGGCAAGCCGCGCCTTGCGCAGGAGGATGCTCGGCGCCGCCGGCGTGACGAGCGCGCACGGCTTTCCCGTGCGCAGCGATGCTGCGAGCGCGCCGGCGACGAGCGGCACGCGCACGGCCTGCTCCGCGCAAGCGATCGCGTAGAGCATGCCGGGGGCGAGCCGTTCGATCCGCGCCGGCAGTTCCGCCAGACCAAGGCGCGCGTGCGCCGGCTCGGCCAGCGCGGCATGCGCCGGCAAGACGCTGCGCACCACGGCGCTCGCCGCCTGCTCCGGCGGCCCGTGGAGCGCAAAGGCAGGTGCTTCGTGTCCCACGCGCGCAAATATGCGCCGCTTGGGGCTATTTCCATCGGACAGGGGGATAGGCCGCTTAGCGCCCCCCGCGCGGACTAGGGCTTACGCGGCCGCGAGCGTCCCGTTCTGATAGTCGCGGATCGCCTGCTCGATCTCTTCGCGCGTATTCATCACGAAGGGGCCGTACTGCACCACCGGCTCGCCGAGCGGCCGTCCGGCCAGCAACAGGAACCGCGCGCCCTGCGCTCCAGCCTTCACCTGCACTTCGCCGGCAGTGCCGAATACGGCCGCGCTGTGCTCCGGAATACCGTCGAGCGCGCCCTCGTACACGTAGGCAAAGGCGTTGTAGCCGTCCTTCACCGCGTGCCTGAACGTCGTGCCGGCCGGCAGGTGCACGTCGAAATAGGTTGCATCGGTAGCCCCCGGCGTGACCGGCGCCTTGCGACCGCTGTACTCGCCGGCAATCAGGCGCACCTTGCCGCCAGCAGGGAGCGTGACTTCCGGGATGTCCGCCGCCTCGAGATCACGGTAGCTCGCCGGCTTCATCTTGTCTTTCGCCGGCAGGTTGATCCAGAGCTGGAAGCCGCGCATGCGGCCGCGGTCCTGCTGCGGCATCTCGGAATGGATGATGCCGCGCCCTGCCGTCATCCACTGGACGCCGCCGCTTTTCAGGTTGCCCTTATTGCCGAGGTGATCCTCGTGCAGCATGTGGCCATCGAGGATGTAGGTCACGGTCTCGAAGCCGCGGTGCGGATGAGCCGGGAAGCCGGCGATGTAATCGGCGGCGTCGTCGGACGAAAACTCGTCCAGCATGAGAAACGGGTCGAGCCGCGCGTATTGGGACTGTCCGAGGCTGCGGCGCAGCTTCACGCCGGCGCCGTCGGAGGCGGGGATCGACTGGATGATGCGCGCGATCGGGCGGGTAGTCATGATCGATCCTAGATGGGGGCGGCCTCGGCCTCCTTCAATACGAGGCCCGCTTCCCTCGCTGCTAGCGCGGCCGGCGGAACCATTTCGTGATGATCGCCTTGTAGCCGGCTTTCACCGGCGTGCCGTGATGCATCGTGTCGTAGTTCGGCGTGCCGTCCGCCTTCAGGTTGTTCCAGAGCACCGCCATCCCCTGCCTCGGCGGGATGACCAGGCCGACATTGACGAACGCAGTCTCGCCGCCTTCCTCGACGTCGTTGAGATAGATCATGAACGTCCAGGTGCGCTGTCCGAGCGTGGGCGTGGAGTTGCGCTCGAGCTCGTAGGACTCGAAATAGTCGGTGTGCGGCTTGAACTCCTGCGTGAGCTCGTAGTATTGGCCCTGGCTCGGCTCCGCCATTTCCGGGGCGAGGCCCATCGCGCCGCAGATCTTTTCGTCGAGCGCGCGCACTGCCGGCTCGCCGTTGACGAGGTCGCAGGTGCGGCTCGTGCGGAAGGAAGCGTCCGCACTGCCGTCGTGGCTGATGGTGGACGGCCGCAGCTGCCGCTTGATGAGCTCCTCGCATTCCTCTGGCAGGAGAAACTTCTCGGCCGTGTAAAGCTCGATGCGATCGGACGGGAAGCGCTTCAGCGCGACGGTGCGCAGATTCAGCTCGCGCTCCGCCGCCTCCGGCGCGAAGCCCTCGCGCACCAGGGTGTTGTAGAGATCGGTCACGTTGCAGCCGCGCGCGACGTTCTGCGCCACCCACTCCTTCCATTCCTGGGGCAGTTCTGTCCGTGCCATGCGTTCATGGACAGCAACCGCCGGCGCGGGTTCAGCGGCCGCCGATTTGCGCAAGCGCTCGCAGGTTCAGCTTCTCGTCCGGCAGGGCGAGAAAGAGATCGATGCGACGCGAGAGCGCGGCGAACGCATCCTTGAACGCGCGACGCTTTTCGTCGTCATTTCCCTGCACCGCGGCTGGATCGGGCACGCCCCAGTGCGCCGTTGGCGGCTGCCCTGGCCACAGGGGGCACGCCTCGGCAGCCGCCGAATCGCAGACCGTAAAGATGAAATCGATTTTCGGCGCCTGCGGCCTGGCGAACTCGTCCCAGCTTTTCGATCGCAGCCCGGCCGTGGCAAGCCCGCTCTTTGCGAGCAGCTCGAGCGCGAAAGGATTGACTCGCCCGTTGGGTTGGCTGCCCGCGCTGTACGCGCGGTAGCGTCCACGGGCGGCGTGGTTGAGGTAGGCCTCGGCGAGAATCGACCTCGCCGAGTTGCCGGTGCAGACAAACAGCACGCTCTTCACAAGTCGCGCGCCATCGCGACGGCCGTTTGCGGGCAGAGCTCGCGAAATTGCGCAGTCGCCCGTATTTCAGCCGGGACGGCGTCGCGCTCGATGGTCGCAAATCCCAGACCGCGGAAAAACTTCTGCGCATCGGTAGTGAGAAGGAACACACGCCGCACCTGCATTGCGCTTGCGCGGCGCAGAACTTCGTCGCACAAAACACGCGCGATGCCTCGTCCGCGCCACGCCGGCTGCACCGCCACGGAGCGCAGGAGCGCACTCGCGCCGAACACTTCAAGCCCCGCCGTGCCGCACAGCTCGGTACCGGCGCGTGCCACCACAAAGAGAGCATCGGGCCGTATATCCTCGGTCGGCAGATGGCAGGCGTCGAGGAGCGGTTTGATCTCCGCGAGCGGGCCCGCACTGCCAATCGAGATACCCGGCGCTGGCGCCGGGCTTTCGGCTTTCATCTTGCGCAGCAAGCGGCTTTGGCTGGCTCGGCAGTCGCGGCGCTGCGCGTATCGCTGCCGTACAGCGGCACGCT
>DASREB010000268.1:0-16393 GCA_035652275.1 Burkholderiales bacterium | reverse complement strand
CTTTGTCCGGCATGCCGTGGGCACCGCGACGGTGGTGGAGGGATCGCTCGAGGTTTCGCATCACCGCACGCAAGCCGAGCTCGCCTTGAGCGCACCAGCGTTCGACATGCGCACCGCCAACGTCGGCGCGCGCACCGCGCTTGGCGCCAAGACCACGCTCTCGGCTGCGCTCAAGCGGGAATGGACCGGCGGCGCCGCCGCCGCGCAGCTCAATCTGCCCACCACCATCGCCGAGAACGGCGACATCGGGCGGGTAAGCTACACGCTGCCTTACGACGCTCTCGTTGGCCGCACGTCGTTCACGCTGCGCCTCGACCACGAATTCAGCAAGCAGGTGGCGCTGCGCGCCGCCTTCACCAGCGAGCGTTACGGCTTCGGCCTGACAGTGAGCGGCCTCGCCGCGATGGTCGAAATCGCGAACTAGCGGCTTCGCCGGCCCTCAAACCACCCATGCGCATGGGGGTTGACCTCGGCGGGACGAAAATCGAGCTCGCTGTCTTCGACGAGGAAGGCAAGGAGCGGCTGCGCCAGCGGGCGCCCACGCCGCACACCGGCTATGACGCGGCGCTCGACGAGCTCGCGCGCCTGATCGGCGACACCGAGCGCAAGTCCGGCGGGCGCTGCAGCGTCGGCGTCGGCATGCCGGGCGCGATCTCGCCGCGAAGCGGCCGGGTCTTCAATGCCTACAACACGCCGTTCAACGGGCGGCGGCTCAAGCACGATCTCGAGGAGAAGCTCGGGCGCGAGGTGCGCTTCGAGAACGACGCCAACTGCTTCGCGCTCTCGGAGGCGCTCGACGGCGCAGCGCGCGGCGCGGCGGTGGTGTTCGGTGCGATCCTCGGCACCGGCGCGGGCGGCGGCATCGTGGTCGATAACCGCGTGATCCGCGGCCATAACGGCATCGGCGGCGAATGGGGCCACACGCCGCTGCCGTGGATGACGGCGGAAGAGTTCCCCGGGCCGCTTTGCTTCTGCGGCCGGCGCGGCTGCATCGAGCAGTTCGTCGCCGGGCCGGCGCTGAAGCGCGAGATCGGCGTGCGCGGCGAGGAGCTCGCCAACGAGCTGCACGAGGATCGCCTGGCGCGCGCGTTCTCCATGGTGGTGAACTTTCTCGACCCGGATGTCATCGTGCTGGGCGGCGGGCTCTCGAACATCGAGCGGCTCTACACCACGGTGCCGCGGCTACTTCCCAAGTACGTGTACTCGCAGACGGTGGACACGCGGTTCGTACGCGCGACGCATGGCGACGCGAGCGGCGTGCGCGGCGCGGCGCTGCTCTGGAACGCCGCCTAGTCTGCCGTTGCGCTCTTATCCTTTAGCGAGCGCTTTCCGGATGAGCGAGAGATCGCGCACGAACTGCTTGAACGCGAGCTCGCGATCCTCCTCTTCCTGCACTCTCAAGAGCGCCGAGGGGTGCAGCGTGGCGAAGACGTACGGCGCGAGCGGGCTTTCGACGAACTCCCCGCGTTGCACGGACACCTTGAAGTTCTTGCTGATCACCGCCTTGGCGGCAGTCGAGCCGAGGCAGACGATGACATGCGGCTTCACGGTCTCGATTTCGCCTTGCAGCCACTGATGGCAGGCGTCGATCTCGCGCTGCGCCGGCGTCTTGTGGAGGCGGCGCTTGCCGCGCAGCTCCCATTTGAAGTGCTTCACCGCATTCGTGACGTAGAGGTGCTCGCGATCGACGCCGGCCTCGGCGAGCGCCTTGTCGAGCAGCCGTCCCGCCGGTCCGACGAACGGCAGGCCTTTCTTGTCTTCCTCGTCCCCGGGCTGCTCGCCGACCAGCATCACCCGTGCATGCGGGTCGCCGGCGCCGAACACCGTCTGCGTCGCGTTGGCCCAGAGCGTGCAGTTCTGGCAGCCGCGCGCTTCCTCGCGCAACTGCTTCAAGGTCTTCGCCATCGCTCTTTAGAATGCCCGGGATGAAAAAGATTGCAGTTCTCACGAGCGGCGGCGACGCGCCGGGCATGAACGCCGCCGTGCGCGCCGTCACGCGCGGCGCCCTGGCGCAAGGCTGGGAGGTGTTTGCGGTGCGCAACGGCTACGCGGGGCTGCTCGGCAACGAGTTCGACCCGCTCGCCGCGCGCGACGTCGGCGGCATCATCCAGGCGGGCGGCACGGTGCTCGGCAGCGCGCGCTGCCCGGAGTTCGCCGAGACGGCCGGTCGCGCGGCGGCGATGGCCAACCTGCGCGGCCGGAGAATCGACGCCTTGGTCGTGATCGGCGGCAACGGCTCGCAGTCGGGCTCGGCTAGCCTCGCGCGCGAGGGCCTCGCGGTGGTCGGCGTGCCCTCGACGATCGACAACGACCTCTACGGCAACGACGTCAGCATCGGCTGCGACACGGCGATCAACATCACGCTGGAGGCGATCGACCGGCTGCGCACCACGGCTTCGTCTCACCAGCGCGCCTTCGCCGTGGAGACCATGGGCCGCAACTGCGGCTACATCGCCCTCATGGCGGGCATCGCGGGCGGGGCGGAAGTGATCGCGCTGCCCGAGCACGAGTTGCGGCCCGCGGATGTCGCCGCGCGACTGCGCGCGGCGCGCGAGCGCGGCAAAACCCACGCGCTGGCGGTGATCGCGGAAGGCGCGAAGTGCGGTGTGCATGAGCTCATGGACTACTACGGCGCGCATCGCAAATCGATCGGCTTCGACCTGCGCGTCACGCGCCTCGGGCACGTGGTGCGCGGCGGCGCGCCGACGGCGGCGGACCGGGTGCTCGCGACGCGCCTCGGCGCCGCCGCGATCGCCGCGCTCGCCGACGGCAAGAAAGGCGTGCTGGTGGGGATGGTGAAGGGCGATATCGTCACTACACCGCTCACCGAAATCGCCGGCCGCATGCGCCCCGCCGACGCCACGCTCCTCGAGCTCGCGCGGACGATGGCGCTTTAGCTCGTCAGAGCCTCTCTTCTAGCTCGACGAGATTGTGGAGTTCGCGGCGGGCCGGCCAGGCGCGCGAGCGCCAGGTGGATTGCGTCCGTGTGTACATTGCCATAGCTCGAGACTCCGGGCCGACATATCCTCCCTAGGGGGAATCGAAGAAATGAATCGGCTTGGAGCAATCGCTCTAGTGCTGCTCGTCGCGTGCGCGGCGGCACCGACCGCAGACGAGAAACTCCGCGAGCAGCTGATTGGTAAGTGGGGCGAAGCACACCACCTCCGAACTTCACACATGGAGCAGTCGTTTGAGCTATCGCCGGATGGGACAGCGCGGATCGCTCGCACTCTGCACAGTGCGACGGGCACGACGCACACTTCGGTGCAGGGACGTTGGCGGATTGAGAACGGTGAATTCGTGCTCGTCGAAGAGGATGATCACGGCAAGACGGAATGCAGGTACCCGATTGTTTTGGTCTCGGAATGGGAATGGGTGATGAAAGATTCCCCAGATCACGAATTCAGAGCGTGGAGATATCCAAAATGAAATTACTCCTCAGAACGGTTTTGTCCTGCATCGGCGCTGCGGCGGTTCTATGGCCTGTGGCCGGTCAAGCGCAGTTCAGCCACCCTAGACCGATGCAGCGCGCGGCCGATGAATACTTTGCCATGCTACTGAAGCACGATTTCGCTCAGTTGGAGCGAATTGCGGATGATGCACGTCGCAAGGACACGAGAATCGCGGACGGTCAGCCGGTGCTCGCGGCACTGTACGAAGCGACCGCCGGTTGCGCCTGCGGGAATCGCTTTACCGACGAACTCTGGCAGTTGCGACGCACGCGACTGGCCGAGTGGAACAAGCAAATACCCAACTCGCAGACGGCGCGCGTAGCCTCTGCTACGTTTCCTGTCTATTACGCTTGGTTTGCACGTGGGAACAACTATGCAAGCAGCGTGAGCGCTGACGCTTGGCGGCTCTTCAGGGAGCGGATGGAGAGCGGCCGCATGGCGCTCGAAAAACTAGACCCGGCCGCGCAGCAGGATGAGGGCTGGTACGCAGCCATGCTTTGGATAGCTCTCGCACAGCATTGGCCGTCCGAGCAATTCGACGCGCTTTACGAGCGGGCGGCTAAGAGCCATCCTGGATACTTGCCGATTCATTTTGCCGCCTCGAACTACTACGCGCCCCAATGGTATGGGTCAGAGAAGAGCTATTCCGCGTTTATCGGACGGGCTGTTCAGCTTGTTGGCTCGAAACTCGGTGCCGAGTTATATGCAAGGATGAACTGGGCACAGGGTCGCGACGATATGTTCAAAAACGGAACGGTCGACTGGAATCGCATGAATAGCGGATTCCAGCAGATCATTGGTGATTACCCGGATCCATGGAACCTTAACAACTACGCGCGTTTCGCGTGCATTGCGCGCGACTGGACAACCATGAAGACGCTTGCTGCGAAAATTGGTGAGACACCGGTGTCGATGGCTTGGTATGACGACAAGCAGATGTACTTCCAGTGCAGGAAGTTTGCGCAAGCATTGTCCAGATAGCGCTTAACCGCGCACGCCCAGCGCGGGAAGGATAGGTCAGGCCACTCCTTCCATCAGCTGCACCTGGACTTGTTCGCCGGCCTTCACGGCACCGCGCTCATGCTGGAGCACGATGAAGCAATTGGCCTCCACCATCGAGCGCAGCACGCCGGAGCCTTGCTGCCCGGTGGTGCGCACTTTCCACTCCGTGCCGTCGCGAAAAAGAATGCCGCGCTGGTACTCGGTGCGGCCCGCTACCTTGCGGATGTTGTCGGCCGCGGTCGCCTGGAGAAGCGGTATCGCGTAATCATCGGTGCGCCCGGCGAGATGCAGCAGCGCATCGCGCACGAACTGGTAGAAGGTCACCGTCACCGCCACCGGATTCCCGGGCAGGCCGAAGAGCCACGCGTTGCCGATCCGGCCGAATGCCATCGGCCGGCCGGGGCGCATCGCGATCTTCCAGAAGAGCACTTCGCCCAATGTCGCCATCAGCTGCTTGATGAAATCCGCCTCGCCCACCGACACGCCGCCCGTAGTGACGATCGCGTCGGCTTGCGCGGCGCGGCGTAGCGCGGCTTCGAGCGCTGCCGGATCGTCGCGCACGACGCCAAGGTCCGTGATCTCGACGCCAAGCCGCGCGAGCATGCCGTGCAGCGTGTAGCGGTTCGAGTCGTACACCTCGCCTTCCTTTAGCGCGGTGCCGATGGAGGCGAGCTCATCGCCGGTAGAAAAGAAGGCGACGCGCAGCTTGCGCATGACACGCACTTCGCCGATGCCGAGCGACGCGATGAGGCCGAGCTCCGCCGGGCGCAGCAGCTTGCCGGGCTTGAGCACCGGCACGCCGACCTTGAGATCCTCGCCGGCGTAGCGCACGTTCTGCGCGCGCTTCTGCCCCGGCGGCACGACGATGCGGTTGCCGTCGCGCTTCACCACTTCCTGAATCACGACGGTATCGGTGCCGGCTGGCATCACGGCGCCGGTCATGATGCGCACGCACTGTCCGGGTCCGACGCTGCCGCCGAACGGCTTCCCGGCGAGTGCCGTGCCGATCTCCGTGAGCGGCTTGTCGAGGTCCGAGAACCGGACGGCGTAGCCATCCATCGCCGAGTTGTCGTGCGCCGGGACGTTGATCGCCGGCACGATCTCCTGCGCGAGCACCCGGCCGAGCGCCGCGCGGATGGCGAGCGTCTCGGTTTCGGTGATCGGCGTGATGCAGGCGCGCATCGCCTCGCGCGCCTTGTCGACGTGCAGCGCATCGGGATCGTAGCCGTCGAGACAACTGACGACCTGGAAAATAGGGACAGTCCCTATTTTTCCCGTCATGCGCGGCCGAGCTCCTCGAGCGTATTGATGTTGCGAAACGCGTCCGCCTCGTCGTCGAACAGCACTTCCACGACTTTGAGCGACGCGTACCAGGCGTCGACCTTGCGCCCGCCGCCTTTCAGAAACGCTTCCAGATTATTGGCGACAGCGCGCCGCACCAGCGCGAACACCGGATGCGGCTGCTCCCCCGTCTTTGCCACCGCCAGGTCATTGCTGCCCAGATGGCGCTCGAGGCGCGCGACGAGATCGGAGGGGAGGAACGGCGAATCGCAAGGTACGGTGACCGCGAGCGGATGGGAGATCGCGGCGAGTCCGGCGTGCAGCCCGGCGAGCGGCCCGGCGAAGCCACCGATCGCGTCCGGCATCACGCGATGGCCGAAGGCGGCATAGCGCTCCTGGTTCTGGTTGGCGTTGATGACGATGTCGTCGACCTGCGGCGCGAGGCGCGCCAGCACGTGCGCGATCATCGGCCGGCCGTGCAGCAGCTGCAAACCCTTGTCGACGCCGCCCATGCGCCGGCCCAGTCCGCCGGCAAGGACAATGCCCGAGACGCTCATGCGCGGAAGCTCGACGGCGGCGCGCCGAGCTCGCGGCGGAACATGGCGCTGAACGCCGAGGGGCTCTCGTAGCCGAGCTCCATCGCCACTTCGAGGATCGGCCGTCCCTCGGCGATCCAGGCGAGCGCACGCAAGAGCCGCGCGCGCCGGCGCCATTCGGCGAAGCTCATGCCGGTGTGGCGGCGAAAGTGGCGCGCGAGCGTGCGGCCGCTGAGCGCGCCGGCACGGGCGATTTGCTCGAGCGTCGCGCCATCGTCCGGCGTCTCGAGGAGCCGCCGGCAGACCGCTGCGAGCGGTGGCGCCTTGGGCATCGGCAGGTGATAGGGCAAGCGGGCAAGCCCGGCGAGCTCGTCCAGCAGCAAGCGCATGAGGCGGCCCGCCGGTCCGCGCACCTCGTACTCGAGGGGCAGCTCGGTCGCGCGCAATACGAGCTCACGCAAGAGCGGCGTCACTTCGAGCACCTCACAGCTGCGCGGCATGCGTGTCGCGGCGTCCGGTCGTACGTAAAGGCTGCGTAGCTGGACCACGCCTTTGGCGGTGAGGCGGTGCTCGACCTGCGGCGGCATCCACACCGCGCGCTGCGGCGGCACGACCCAGGTCGCTTCGCGCGTGTCGACGGTCATCACGCCGCGCGCTGCGTAGACCAGTTGAAAGCGCGGATGGTCGTGCCAGTCGATCTCATGCGATGGTGGCAGGTCGCGCGCGAGCGCCACCACCGGCCGCGGCACGCCCATGAAATCGTTCGCGCGGCCGGTGCGCAGTTTGCCGGTCGGGAGATGCGCTTGTCCCATTCTCCGAGAGTATGTAGTTAACGAAAGGTCAGCGATTCAGCTTCTCTTCGATGGCTTTAAGTCGCTTCGATAGTCCGAAGTTCTGCGCGAGGACTATCAACAATATCGCCACCTGAATCAGCTGCACCGCTGCATCTAAAAACGCGTTCATCTGGTACATCGGGCTTCCCCTTTCATGTTTTTGGCCATCCTTTCTCCGGGCGCTTCTTCGCTAGCGCCTTTCCGACCAGCGCCTGCCAATTGCCCTTGAGCCTCAGGCGTTCCGCTTCCGGCCCGGTTTCGCCGTCCCGGCAGGCTAGATACATACTTGTCCCATTCTCGACAGAGATTGTCCGAGGGTCGCGTGACGGACGCAAGGCGTACAGCTACGATGCCGGCCATGAAGCGCGATTACCTGGTGCCGTTCCTGAACCTCGGCCACCTGCTCGACCACCTGGTGATGCTGGTCTTTCCGACGGTGGTGATCGCGCTCGCGCGCCAGTGGGATCGGTCCTATTCGGAGCTGCTGCCGCTCGCGCTTGGCGGCTTCATCGCCTTCGGCGCCTTTGCCATCCCGGCGGGCTGGCTCGCCGACCACTGGAGCCGCTATCGCATGATGGTGGTGTTCTTCTTCGGCATCGGCGCGTCGCTGTTTCTCACCGGCTTCGCCGCCACGCCATGGCAGATCGGCCTCGGGCTCACGATCACCGGCATGTTCGCCGCGATTTATCACCCGGTCGGCATCGCGATGCTGGTGTCGTCGCCCAAAAATCTCGGCATGGCGCTCGGCTGGAACGGGCTTTGGGGCAATCTCGGCCTCGCCTTTGCCGCGATCATCTCGGGCGCGCTGATGGATCTGTGGGGCTGGCGTGCAGCCTTTTTCGTCCCCGGACTTGCGGCGATGGCAGCGGGTGCCGCCTTCCTGCTATTGGTGCCCGATCCGGGCCCGGTACCGAAGAAGTCGAAAACCATCGGCTTGCATCTCGACGCGCGCACCATGAGCCACATCTTCGTCATTTTGCTGGTGGCGACTGCATGCGGTGGGGTGATCTTCAATTCGGCGACCGTCGCCATGCCGAAAGTATTCGACGAGCGCCTGCGCATGCTGACCGAGACCAATGTCGGCATCGGTGCGCTGGTGGCCTTCGTCTATTCGATCGCGGCTTTTGCCCAGGTGCTGATGGGCACGCTGATGAGCCGCTACGACATGAAGCCGCTGATGGTGGGCGTCGGCCTGGTGCAGATCCCGCTCTTGTTCGCGGCGGCGACGCTCGAGGGCTGGCCGATGCTCGCCGTGGCGCTCCTCATGATGATGGCCATCTTCGGCCAGATCCCGCTGAACGACGGCATCGTCGCCAAGTACGTCGCCGACGAATACCGCGCGCGCGTTCTCTCGGTGCGCTACGTCATCTCGCTGGGGGTCGCCTCCGTCGCGGTGCCGCTGATCGCGCTGCTGCATCGGACCGAGGGCGGCTTTCGCAACGTGTTCCTCGTGCTGGCGTTGCTCGCCTGCGCCGTGTTCGTGGCCGGCGTGTTCTTTCCGTCGCGCCGCCAGATGGCGGCAGCCCAGGTCACCGCCTAAGCGATTTCGGTCGGCTGCGCCGAGGTCCGCTTCAGGCGTTCCTTGCCGGTGAAGGCGAGGTAGTGCTTGCCGCTCGCGCGCCCGAGCATGGTCAGCCCGACTCTCTTGGCGATGTCGTAGCCCATTTGCGTGAGGCCCGAGCGCGAAACCAGGAACGGGATGCGCATCTGCGCGCACTTGATGACCATCTCGGAGGTGAGCCGGCCGGTGGTGTAGAAGATCTTGTCGGAGCCCTCGATCGCGTCGAGCCACATGTTGCCGGCGATCGCGTCGACCGCGTTGTGGCGCCCGACATCCTCGATGAACATCATGATCTCGGCGCTCGCCTCGCCGGTGGTGCGCGCGAGCGCGCAGCCATGCACGGCGCCCGCCTGCTTGTAGATCGTCTCGTACTTTCGCACCTTCTCGATCAGATCGAAGAGCTGCAGGTCGGTGAGCTGCACGTCGTCGCGCAGCCTGACCTGGTCGATCTCCTCCATCAGGTCGCCGAACACCGTGCCCTGGCCGCAGCCGGTGGTGACGGTGCGCTTCTCCATCTTGCCGCTCACATCCTTCTTGCCGCGGGTGGTGACGGCGACCGATTCGGTTTCCCAGTCGACCTGCACCGCGGCGATGTCCTCGATCGCATCGACCAGGCGCTGGTTGCGCAGATAGCCGATCGCGAGCGCCTCCGGCGCATGGCCGAGCGTCATCAGCGTGACGATCTCGCGCTTGTCCAGATACAAGGTCAGCGGATGCTCGCCGGCGATCGAGGTGGGCACCATCTCGCCGCGCTCGTTGTACGCCTCGACTTCGAAGGTCGCCGGCTTCGCCGCGTGGGTGAGCTGCGGCCCGCCTTTTTCCTTTTTGTCAGCCGCCAATGTAAGACATCTCCACCTTGCGCAGCTTCGCCGTCTCGCCGGTACGGATCTCGGAGTAGCGGTCGGCGCGGCGCTGCCAAACTGCGGCGATCTCATTTCGGATCGCGTCGTCGCTCGCGCCGCCGCGCAGCAGCGCTTTCAGGTCGTGCCCCGTTTGCGCGAAGAGGCAGGTGAATAGCGAACCCTCGGTGGAAAGGCGCATGCGCGTGCAGGTCGAGCAGAAGGCCTGCGTCACCGACGAGATGACGCCGATCTCGCCGCCGCCGTCGACATAGCGCCAGCGCTCGGCAACTTCGCCGGCGTAGTTGGCATCGGCCGGCTCGAGCGGCCAGCGCGCGCCGATGCGCCGCACCACCTCCGCCGACGCAATGACGTCGTCCATGCGCCAGCCGTTGGTGCTGCCGACGTCCATGTACTCGATGAAGCGCACGATGTGTCCGGTGCCGCGCCAGCGCTCGGCCATGCGCACGATGTGCTCGTCGTTCACTCCGCGCTTGACCACCATGTTGATCTTGACCGGCGTCAAGCCCTGCGCTGCGGCAACATCGATGGCTTCGATTACCTTCGCTACCGGGAAATCGGCATCGTTCATGGCGCGGAAGGTGGCGTCGTCGAGCGAGTCGAGGCTGACGGTGACACGTTTGAGGCCGGCCGCCTTCAGCGCGTGCGCGTGCTTCGCCAGCAAAGAGCCGTTGGTTGTCAGGGTCACTTCCGCATCGAGCTCGGCGAGCATCGCAACCAGGCGGTGCAGGTCACGGCGCACGAGCGGCTCGCCGCCGGTGAGCCGGATCTTGCGCACCCCAAGCTCGACGAAGATGCGTGCGAGGCGCGTGATCTCCTCGAAGGTGAGGATGGCGCTATACGGCAGGAACGGATGGTCGGCGCCGAATGCTTCGCGCGGCATGCAGTAGACGCAGCGGAAGTTGCACCGATCGGTGACCGAGATGCGCAGGTCGTGCATCGCGCGGCCGCGCGTGTCGACGAGCTCGCCGCCCACGAAGGCGGGCGCCGCGGCACGGCCCGCGCTCGTCCTGTTTTCGATCGGAATGACCTTCTTCATCGTGCTGTTTCTCTAGGGGAAATCATAGCAGACGGGGTATATTCGAGGGCTCGTGGAAAAGCCGAATTTCCCTCTCGCTGTCGTAATGCAGCGCCGGCGCGCCCAAAGCCCCTGGGCCGATATCGTATGGGAGCCGCACGGCGTCGTGCCCGGTTACGGCGGCGATGAGCGCAAGCTCCTCGTGCAGCATGACGCCGCTGCGCAGTGGCTGCATCCGGGGTTCAAGCTCGAGCTGCATCGCGACGAGATCGAGGGCTACTACGAGAACGTGGTCACCGCCGATCCGCGCGTCTTCGTGCTCTGGCGCATGGAAGGCGACGACGCGCTGCCGGTGGAAGTGACTGCCAGTCGCGACGAGGCGGCGCGCTGGCTCGACGCCGGCCATTCGGTCGACGGCGTGCCCATGCCGCCCGAGATTTACGCCTGGGTCGGCGAATACGTCGAGAAGAACTATCGGCCGGAGCCGAGGAAACGCATCAAGCCGCGCTCCTTCCAGCATCCGAAGGATCGCGTATAAATGGGACGCGATAAGCGTGAAATGCAGGGGCGCGAAAAGCCGTCTGAAATGCAGCGCGACGAAAAGGAACCGTTTCTCGCGCGCTGGTCGCGGCTGAAGCGCGAAGCGCCCGCGCCCAAGCAAGAGGAGGCACCGGCGCCGGCGGTGCCAACGCTCGACAAGCTCACGCCCGACTCGGACTTCGCGGCGTTCATGAATCCGAAGGTGAAGGATGAGCTGCGGCGACTCGCGCTGAAGAAGCTCTTCAGCGATCCGCATTTCAACGTGCCGGATCCGTTCGAGCCGTTCTCCGGCGACTGGACGGTGGGCGAGCCGATATCCGAAGAGCTGCTCGCGACGCTGAACCAGGCGCGCACGGTGCTCTTCAACGAGCAGGAAAAGAAGGCGGCCGACGAGCCGGTGGTTGCCGAGAAAGACGAGGGGAAAGCGAAGCCGGATGAGCCTGGAAGGCAAGACACTTAAGGTCTGCAGCTGTAATCGCACCATCGGGATCGACGCGAACGCGCTCGCCAGGGCGCTGAAAGGCGGCGCGGCGCTCGCCGTGCACGATCAGCTCTGCCGCAAGGACGCGGGCGCGTTCCAGGCGGCGCTCAACGACACGGACGTGCTCGTCGCCTGCACGCAGGAGGCGGCACTCTTCGGTGAGCTCGCCGAGCAGGCGCGCTCGCAGGCGAACGTCAAGTTCGTGAACGTGCGCGAGCTTGGCGGCTGGAGCGCTCGCGCGGCGGAGGCCACGCCGAAAATTGCCGCGCTGGTGGCGATGGCGGCACTGCCGGAGCCGGAGCCTGCGCCCGCGGTGGAATTCAAGTCCGCCGGCGATCTGCTCATCATCGGCCCCGCTGAGGCCGCGCTCGACTGGGCCGAGCGCCTTGCCGGGCAGCTCCAGGTGAGCGTGCTCATCACCGCCAAGGGCGGCGAGCTGCCGCTCGAGCGCAAGTACCCGGTCTGGTCCGGCCGGGTCATGAAGCTCGGCGGCTGGCTCGGCGCCTTCGAGCTCGAGTGGCGCCAGGAAAATCCGATCGACCTCGAGGTCTGCACCCGCTGCAACGCCTGCGTGCGCGCGTGCCCGGAGAACGCGATCGGCTACGACTACCAGGTCGACATGGAGCGCTGCAAGTCGCACCGCCAATGCGTGGTGGCGTGCGAAGCGATCGGCGCCATTGATTTTTCACGAGCCGAACGCCAGCGCAGCGAGCGGTTCGATCTGGTGCTGGATCTGTCGCGCGAGCCGCACATCCGCTTGCATCAGCTGCCGCAGGGCTATTTCGCGCCGGGCGCCGATCCGCTCGCGCAGGCGCTCGCCGCGCGCGAGCTCGTCGCGCTGGTGGGCGAGTTCGAGAAGCCGCGTTTCTTCCGCTATCGCGAAAAAATCTGCGCCCACAGCCGCTCGGCGAAGCAGGGCTGCAATGCCTGCATCGATGTGTGCTCGAGCGGTGCAATTCGCGCCGACGGCAACTACGTCAAGGTCGAGCCGCATCTCTGCGCCGGGTGCGGCGGTTGCGCAACGGTGTGCCCGTCGGGGGCGATGACCTATGCCTATCCGGCGGTGCCCGATCTCGGCATGCGCTTGAAGCGCCTGCTCGCGACTTACCACGAGGCGGGCGGCAAGGATGCGTGCATCCTGTTCCACGACGCGGCCGAGGGTCGGGCAGCGGTGCTGGCGCATGGCCGGCACCATGGCTTCCCGGCCCGCGTGATCCCATTCGAGTGCTTCCACGTCGCCTCTCTCGGGCTCGACATCGTGCTCGGCGCAATCGCCTATGGCGCGAGCCAGGTGCGCATCCTGGTGACCGAAAACGTGGCGGAGGGCTATGTCGAGGCGCTCGAGCGACAACTCGGCTATGCGCAGACCATCCTCAGCGCGCTTGGCTATGGCGGCGCGCATGTCGGTGTCCTGCGCCTGCTCGATGCGCTGGCCGGCCTTGCGCCGGCGCGCACGGTGGCGAAAGCGGCCAGCTTCAATCTGTCGGCGGAGAAGCGCACCACGCTCGAGTTCGCCATCGATCACCTGGCGAAGCATGCCCCGGAGGCGAAGACGCAGATCGCGCTTTCGGCCGGCGCGCCCTATGGCGCGATCAGCGTGAACAAGGATCGCTGCACGCTCTGCAAGGCGTGCATCGGCGCCTGCCCCGAGGCGGCGCTGCTCGATTCACCTGACGCCCCCAGGCTGCGCTTCATCGAGGCGAACTGCGTGCAGTGCGGCCTTTGCGCGAGCACCTGCCCGGAGGACGCGATCCAGCTCGTGCCGCGGCTCACCATCGGCGCGCAGGCGAAGGAACCGGTGACGCTGAACGAGGCGGAGCCCTGCAACTGCGTGCGCTGCGGCAAGGCCTACGGCACGAAGCAGCTCGTCGACAACATGCTCGGCAAGCTCGCCGGACACTCGATGTACGCCGGCGCCGGGGCGCTGCGGCGGCTGCAGATGTGCGCCGACTGCCGGGTCATCGACATGATGGAGAACAAGCAGGAAGCGAGCATCTTCGACGTCCGCAAATGAGCCAGCCGCTCCAGTTCGTCGCGCCCGAGGAACAGGCGAGGGCGAATTTCTACGGCTTGCTCGCGCGGCTTTTCTACGCGCCGCCGGACGCGGCGTTCCTTAAGGCGCTCGCCATGGCGGACGAGCTCGAGGCAGAGGATGAAGCGCTCGCCGCCTGCTGGCGCGGGCTGATCGCCGCCGCAGCGGCCACCGAAGCTGAAGCCGTGAGAGTGGAATACGACGACGCCTTCGTCGGCACCGGCAAGGCGCCGGTAACACTCTATGCGTGCGCGTATTCCCTGCGGTACACCAACGAAACGCCGCTTGCGGCGCTACGCGCGGACCTCGCGGCGCTCGAGCTCGCGCGACGCGAGCAGGCGGGCGAACCCGAAGACCATATCGCTGCGCTCTGCGAGACGATGCGTCATCTCATCGGCGAGCAGCAACGGCCGCTCGCGGACCAGCAGCGCTTCTTCGCGCGCTGGATCAAGCCGAACTATGAGGCGTTGTGCAGCGCAATAGAGGCGAGCGAGCGCACTTCGTTTTATCGGCACGTCGCTCGAATGGCGAAAGCGTTTTTTTCAGTCGAGCTGGCCGCTTTTGAAATGCTCTAGAATCAGGCGCACAAAATATGCACGTCCGTGCATAAGACCGGAGGGTGAAGTCATGAGCGAGCGCACAAAACGACTCACGCGACGCAACTTTCTTCTCACGTTAGGCGCGGGCGGTGCGGCGACCGCCGCCGCGGTCGTGGCGAGCAAATCGTCTTCCCCCAAGCCTGCCGCATCGAGCGACAAGCGTGCCACGCGCGGCTACCAGTCGAGCGAGCACGTCACCAACTACTACCGCACCGCCAAGGTCTGAGGAGAGCGCCATGCTGCTGACTCGCAAAGCGACGGGCACGGCCGCGCCGCAACCCCGTCTCGCTCGTGGCTTGTCCGGCGTGCTTGCCAAGACGATGGATCGGCGCACGTTCCTGAAGCGCTCGGGCGTCGGCGTGGGTGGCGCCGCGGTGGCCTCGCAGCTGCCGTTCAACATGATCGAGCGCGCCGAAGCCAAGGCCGAAACCGGCAAGCTCGAAGTGAAGCGCACGGTATGCACCCACTGCTCGGTCGGTTGCGCGATCGACGCGGTGACCGACAACGGTGTCTGGGTGCGGCAGGAGCCGGTGTTCGACTCGCCGCTCAATCTCGGCGCGCACTGTGCAAAAGGCGCCTCGGTGCGCGAGCACGGCATGACGCAGGACTCGCATCGCCTGAAGTACCCGATGAAGCTCGCCGGCGGCAAATGGCAGCGCATCACCTGGGACCAGGCCTACGACGAGATTGCCAACAAGCTGCTCGCGATCCGCAAGGAGAGCGGGCCCGACGCACTGTTCCTGGTCGGCTCGTCCAAGCACAACAACGAGCAGTCCGAGCTCCTGTGCAAGTGGGTGCGCCTCTGGGGCACCAACAATACCGACCACCAGGCGCGCATCTGCCACTCCACCACCGTGTCCGGGTTGGGGCAGACCTGGGGCTACGGCGCGATGACCAACTCGTACAACGACGAGCAGAACTCGAAGTCGCTGATGTTCCTTGGCTCGAATGCCTGCGAGGCGCACCCGGTGTCGATGCTGCACACCCTGCACGCCAAGGAAAACGGCTGCAAGGTGATCGTCGTCGACCCGCGCTTCACGCGCACCGCGGCGAAAGCCGACCTCTACGTGCGCCATCGCTCCGGCTCGGACGTGGCGTTCCTCTTCGGCGTGCTCTATCACGTGTTCAAGAACGGCTGGGAGGACAAGGAGTACATCAAGAACCGCGTCTACGGCATGGACCAGGTGCGCGAAGACGTGATGAAGAAGTGGACTCCCGACAAGGTCGCCGACGTCACCGGCGTGCCGGAAGAGCAGGTGCACGAGGTGGCGAAGATCCTGGCCGAGAACCGCCCCGGCTTCGTCATCTGGGCGATGGGGCAGACGCAGCACACCAACGCCAACGCCATCGTGCGCGCGTCCAACATCCTGATGCTCGCGCTCGGCAACGTCGGGCGCTCGGGCGGCGGCTGCAACGTCTACCGCGGCCACGACAACGTGCAGGGCGCGACCGACATCGGGCCGAACCCCGACACGCTGCCGGGCTACTACCCGGTCGCCGTGCCGGGCTCATGGTCGCACTGGGCGCGCGTCTGGAACGTCGATCTCGACTGGCTGAAGAAGCGCTATGCGTCGGAGGCGAGCATGGCGAAGCCCGGCATGACGGTGTCGCGCTGGATCGACGGCGTGCTCGAGAAGAACGATGCCATCGACCAGGACCCGAACCTGCGCGCCATCATCTACTGGGGCCATGCGCCGAACTCGCAGACCCGCGGGCTCGAGATGCTGGAAGCGATGAAGAAGCTCGACCTGATGGTGGTCATCGACCCGTACCCGTCGGCCTCGGCGGCGATGTTCGCCAAGGTGCGCCAGGACGGCGCCTATCTGCTGCCCGCGGCGACGCAGTTCGAGACTGAAGGCTCCGTGACAGCGTCGAACCGCTCGCTGCAGTGGCGCGAGCGCGTGATCGAGCCGCTCTTCGAGTCGCGCACCGACCAGATGATCATGTACCAGCTCGCCAGCAAGCTCGGCTTCGCCGATCAGTTCCTCGGCAAGAAGGACGGAAGACAGGTGCTGCGTCTGGTGAAGGGCAAGGGCGGCATGGACGAGCCCTCGATCGAGGACGTGCTCCGCAACGAGGTGAACAAGGGCTGCTGGACCATCGGCTACACCGGGCAGTCGCCCGAGCGCCTGCAAGCGCACATGCGCAATATGCATGTGTTCGACGTGAAGACCACGCGCGCGCGGGGCGGCAAGGAC
>DASREB010000267.1:0-11877 GCA_035652275.1 Burkholderiales bacterium | reverse complement strand
GCGCGAGGTCTACCGCGGCAACGAGGTGCTGCGCATGATCGCCGACTTCGACCCGGACGTGGCGCTCGTCGACATCGGCATGCCGGGCATGACGGGCTATGACGTGGCGCGCGAGGTGCGCGAGCACTACGGCAAGGGGCGACCGCTCCTTATCGCCGTGACGGGCTGGAAGAAGCCGTCAGACCGGATCCTCGCGCAGCTCGCGGGCTTCGATCATCACCTGCCGAAGCCCTTCGAGGCGAACGAGCTGCTGGTGCTCCTCGAGCCGCTCGCCACCGGGAAATCCGGGCCGCTCAGCGATCTGCGCTGAGCGCGGTGGCACCGTGAAATCGGTGCCTGACCCCGATTTCTAGTCCAGAGAAACGAGCCCGCGCTGAATGGCGAACTTGACCAGTCCCGCGACGTCGCGGATGCCGAGCTTCTCCACCAGTCGAGCCCGGTAGGTCTCCACCGTCTTCTGAGAGAGCGACAGGCGCTGCGCAATTTCGGCGCCGGTACGGCCTTCGGCGAGGAGCTGCAGCACCTCGCGCTCGCGCGCTGAAAGTCGCTCGAGCAGGTCGCTCTTGTCGTCCGCCGGGTAATCGTCGATCACCGCATCGGCAACCCGCGGGCTCAAGTACCGGCTGCCGCCATGCACCGCACGGATGGCGGCGACGACTTCCTCGGCAGCCGAGCGCTTCAGCACGTAGCCCGCGGCGCCGGCTTTCAGCGCGCGGCGTACGTATTCCGGCTCCGCATACATCGAGAGCATGATGACGCGGCATTTCGCGTCGTTCTCGACGATCGCGCGGGTGGCGTCGGCACCGTTCAGCTCGGGCATCGAGAGGTCCATCAGCACCACCTCGGGCCGCGACTCCTTCGCGAGGCGCACCGCCTCGCGGCCATCGCCGACGATCGCCACCACCTCGAGGTCGGGCTGCGCCTCGATCAGGTGCTTCAGCCCCTCGGCCACCACGGTGTGGTCATCGGCGATGAGGATGTGAATGGTCATGGCTGCGCCTTAGTGTAGTCCCTTTGTGCGGTTAACATTCGTGCCATGATCTCGCTGGAGGCCATCCGCGCCGCGGCCGCGCGCATCGCGGGGGCGGTAGAGCGGACCCCGTTCCTCCCCAGCCAGACCCTGTCCCGGCTCACCGGCTGCGAGCTCTACCTCAAGTTCGAGAACCTGCAGTTCACGGCGTCCTTCAAGGAGCGCGGCGCGCTAAACAAGCTGCTCTCGCTCTCCGACGCCGAGCGCCGCCGCGGCGTGATCGCGATGAGCGCCGGCAACCATGCGCAGGCGGTCGCCTATCACGCCGCGCGCCTCGGCATCCCGGCGCAGATCGTGATGCCGAAGGGCTCGCCGAACACCAAGATCAAAAACACGCGCGTGCATGGCGCGACGGTGCTGCTCGAAGGCGATACGCTCGCCGATGCGGCACGCCACGCGCACATGCTCGCTGCGCGCGACGGCCTGGTGTTCGTGCATCCGTACGAGGACGAGCTGATCATGGCCGGACAGGGCACGGTCGGCCTCGAGATGCTCGAGGCGGTGGCGGCGCTTGACGTGCTCGCCATCCCGGTCGGCGGCGGCGGCCTTATTGCCGGCATCGCCACCGCGGCGCGTGCGCTCAATCCGAGGATCCGTATCTTCGGCGTCGAGTCGCGCACCTACCCCTCGATGCACCAGCGCCTCGCCGGCGAGCCGGTCAAGGTGGGCGGCGACACCATCGCCGAGGGCATCGCCGTGAAGGACGTGGGCGACATGGCGTTCGACATCGTGCGCCGCGAAGTGGAAGACGTGCTGGTCGTGGCCGAGGAAACCATCGAGCGGGCGGTCGTGGCGCTGATCGAAATCGAAAAGACCGTCGCCGAAGGCGCCGGCGCCGCCGCGCTTGCCGCTCTCCTCGAGCATCCACAGCGCTTCGCCGGCAAGCGGGTCGGCATTCCGATTTCGGGCGGCAACATCGACAGCCGCGTGCTCGCCTCGGTGCTGATGCGCGGGCTCGTGCGGGACGCCCGCCTGGTGCGCCTGCGCGTCACGATGCCGGATGTGTCCGGCAGCCTGGCGAAGGTGGCGCAGCTCATCGCGGAGGCCGGCGGCAATATCGTCGAAGTGCAGCATCAGCGGATCTTCGGCACCGCGTCGGTACGCAGCCCCGAGGTCGAGTTCCTGATCGAGACGCGCGACAGCGAGCACACCAGGGCGCTCGTGCGCTCGCTGGAAGAAAAGGGCATCCGCGTCTCGGTCAACTGAGCGCCGAAACGGGGACCGTGGCTATTTCTTCTGCGGGTTGAGCGCGCGCCGGCGCGCGAGCTCCTCGTCCGTCACCCCGCGCTGCGCTTCCTCGGCCTGGTCAAGGCCGCCGCCGAGTCCCGCTTTCGCTGCTTCTGACGATGCGGTCGGCGTTGCGGTCCGCGTCGGCGCGCATGCGCGGCTCCTTGCCCGCGGTGAAGTGCTCGCCGGTGCCGTCCTTGTCGCTCGTGTCGTCCATCTCGCGGTCGCCGACCGAAGCGCCCGCTTCGATCTTGCCAACCGTGCCGCCTTCGGGATCTTCGTTGGTGCCGCGATCGAGATGCACCGCGTCGTCGTCGACCAGCCCCGGACCGGCCATGTCCGATCCGCTATCGGAGCTATCGCTCGGACCGAGCGACTTCACATCCGTGCCTTTCACGGTCTTGCGCCCGCGGCGCGGGGGGACGTTGTCGGGATCGAGTGTGCTGCCTGCCATGAAGCCTCCTTGCGCAAATGAACCGCCCGTGCAAATCGCATTCCCGCAGGCTACATGCGGGCTTTGAGCTCCTCCTTGCGCGCGCGCATCCGCTCGGCAAGGCCCGCAAGATCGAGCTTCAGGCGTTTCGACTTCGGCAGGATCTCGCGCTCCTCTTCGCGCACGTGGTGATTCACGTATTCGGCGAGGACCGTGGCGGTCGGCTTGAGCAGCGGGTCGTCGCCCGGCATCTTCTGCAGCTCGGCGATCAGCTGCTTCGCCGAGTTGTGCTCCACCAGGGCCTCGTTCATCAAATCATCGTCCTTGAGCTTCGCCCGCACGGCCGGATAGAAGATCTGCTCCTCAAGCTCGGTGTGCATGATGAGGTCGTTGCAGATCGCGGCGATAAACTCGCGTCGCGCGTTCGGATCCTTGTACTTCGCCTTCTCGAACTGCTTGAACGCCTTCTTTACCGCGGCGTGATCCTGCTTGAGCAAATCGATTGCGTCGGGCGTCTTGCCCGCCTTGCGCTTGGCTTTGGCCATGGCCGGGTCCTCGAAACTTGCGTCCCGTGGCGGGAAGCAAGCTTCGTTCGCGCTCAGCGGATAACCGGCGGGCGAGCGCAAAAGCTGCGCCCGCACCGCCGTATTGCGGCTACTTTATGACGGCTACTTGGACGAGGCGCCGCTCGAGGTGTCGGTGCTGTTGGTGCCGCCCGAGGTGCCGGTGTCCGAGCTGCCACTCGGCGCGCTCGAGCTGTCGGTGGTGCTGGGCGAGGTCGAGCTCGCGCCGCTGGAGGAGCCATAGCTCGGGCTGCTCGACGTGGGCGGGGTGCTCATCCCGGACGAGCTGTCGCTCGTGCCACCGCCCGCGCTCGATGAGTCGGAGCTGCTGGGCGAGGTTGTGCTCGAGCCGCTGGTCGAGCTGCCGTAGCTCGGGCTGCTGGATGGGCTTGGTGTGCTCGGCGAAGTCGTCGTGTCCGACGAGCTGCCGCTCGTGGACTGCGCCCACGCTGCACTGGCGAGCAACGCGGCGGCGACGGCTGCTGCAACTTGCTTGAGTGTCATTGCTGTCTCCTGAGTTGAACGGAACTGCGCGGCTCACCGTGCAAGCGCGGTGCCGTCAGACTTACGTCAGAAGACAACTAATTCAGCGCAGGATATCGCGCGTGCTCGTAATCAGCACGCAAGTGCAGCCGGTCTCGCTCCACACGCGCTGGTCGCCCGTGCCCGGCTCGGCGCGGTTGTAATCTCCCGGATAGAGCTTGCGATCGTCGATCCACAGCTCGCCCTCGAGAAGATGCAGCTCCTCCACCCCCGCGTGCATGTGCGCCGGATATTTGCCACCGGGGGCGAGGCGCACGAGCATGCTGACCATCTGCTTCGCGTTATCGGTCGCCAACAGCTTGCACGCAATTCCGGGTGCGACCTGTTGCCACGGCGGTTCGACATACTCGCGCGCCGGCAGCATCGGCTTGCCGCCCGTCTCCGCGGCAATGCGGCGCGCAAGGCGCGCCTGCAGCGCGGGCGCCGGACGCAGCACGTCGGTCGGCCAGGACGAGAACGAGTCGACCACCGGCCGCAGTGCTGCCAGCTCTTCGCGGCACTGCGCACAAGAGGCGACATGCGCTTCGATCGCCGGCACGTCGCGCGCGGGCAGTGCATCCAGCGCGTACGCGCACACGAGCTCGGCCTGCGCGCAGGGAGCCATCATTCCTTCTTTCCGGCGGCGAGCGCCTGCTTCAGCTTGTGCAATCCGGAACGGATACGGGTCTTCACCGTGCCCAGTGGCTGCTTCAACTCGGTGGCGACCTCGGCATGGGTCAATTCGGAAAAGAACGCCGCCTCGATAGCGCGCTTCTCGTCCGGCGTCAGAACGGCAAGCGCCGTCTGGACCGCGCGGTTCTCCTCCTTGACGACGAGGAGATCGTGGCCGTTCTGCGGCTCGTTTTGCATCGCCGGATCGCAGTGGTCCGGCTCTGCGCGCTTCTTGCGCTGCTCGAAACGCACGCGGTCGATCGCCCGCGAGCGCGCCTGGTTCATGATCCAGCCGAGGACCGTGCCGTTTCGCGCGTCATAGCGCGATGAGCGGCGCCAGACATCGTGGAACACGTCGAGCGTCACCTCTTCGGCCGTCTCGCGGCTGCCGGTAATACGCATGGCTAGAGTGAAGACCACCCGGTGCGCGCGTTCGTAGAGCCGGTGCAGCGCCACCTGATCACTTGCGGCCACCGCCTCGACGAGGCGTGCCCAGTCCTCCTCCGGGATGCGAGGCTTGGACTGGTCGGCATACAGGACCTCGCCCAGCGTGGCTGGCGAGCTATCGGCCTGTTGCCCTTGTTCTGAGGGATGGACCGCCGCCACGGCGGCGATTTTGCCACGCACATTTTAATTTTCAAGCGCTTGCTGCGGCCCCGGTGCAGCCGGCTGACCGGCGAGGCCAAGCCGCGACTGCCGATCTTCGAGGATGATGTCGACCACTTGTAGAAGGAGCGAGTCCGGAAAGTGTCGTCGGTCCTCCATATACGAAGTGAGCGCGAACATTCCGATACCCAGGCGCTCGGCAAGCGCTTCATTGCTGCCGAGGATCTCCGCGGCTGCCTGCAGGATTTTTACGCTGGTCGTGCTCACCGATACCGATTCCTTTTTCCTCTCTCGGGTTGCTAAACGTCAAATCGCCTGCCTTGGATTTGTCGCCGCGCGAAAAAAGAAACGCGTGCGCCTTAGCTCTCGTAAACCGAGATCTCGACCAGGTTGAGGTCAGGGTCGCGCACGTAGACTGAACGGATCGGACCTTGGGCGCCGGTCTTGCGCACCGGGCCTTCGATGATCGGGATACCCGCCGAGCGCAGCTTGGCAATGACCGCGTCGAGCGGCACGCTGGCAATGAAGCACAGATCGAGCGCGCCCGGCACCGGCAGGTGCGCATGCGGCTTGAACTCGCGGCCCCACTCGTGCAGGTTGATCTTCTGCGCGCCGAATGAAAAGGCGAGCCGCTCCTCGGTGGGCGTGTTGAAGGTCACGAGCTTCATGCCCAGAACGTCAGTATAGAAGCGGATGCAGGCGGGCTTGTCGCGCGTGGTGAGGACGAGGTGGTCGATGTGATCGATCATAGGATGTGCGCCTCGCGCAGCCGAGCGATCTCGGCCTCGCTGTAGCCGATCTCGTGCAGCACTTCATCGGTGTGCTCGCCCAGTTTCGGCGCCTGGGTGCGGATCGCGCCGGGCGTGCGGGAGAGCTTCGGGATGATGCCCGGGACCTTGAGCGCCTCGCCGTCGCCAGCAGTAATTTTCTCGATCATGCCGCGCGCTAGATAGTGCGGATCGGCGGCGATGTCGGCCGCCGTATAGATGCGGCCGGCGGGGACCTCCGCCGCCTCCATGGCCGCGAGCACCTCGGCTTGCGTGCGAGCGCGCGTCCATTGCGCGATTGCGTCGTCGATGCGCTGCATTTGCGCGGCGCGGCCGTCGTTGCGCGCGAGCACCGGATCGTCGCGCAAGTCCTCGCGGCCGATCGCGCTCATCAGCCGCCGGTACAGGCTGTCGGCGTTGCCCGCGATCAGGACATAGGCACCGTCCGCACAGGGGTAAAGGTTGGAGGGGGCGATGCCGGGAAGCGCACTGCCGCTTCGGCTGCGCACGTAGCCGTGCGCGTCGTACTCCGGCAGCAGGCTCTCCATGCAGTTGAATACCGATTCATAGAGCGCGACGTCGATCACCTGGCCGCCAGCGCCGTTTTTCACCGCGTGCAGGGCGAGCAGCGCGCCGATCACGCCGTGCAGCGCGGCAATCGTGTCGCCGAGCGAGAGGTTCGGCCGCGCCGGCGGTCGGTCGGGGAAACCGGTGACATGACGCATGCCGCCGAGCGCCTCGGCGATGGCCGCGAAGCCCGGCCGCTCGCGATACGGGCCGCTCTGGCCGTAGCCCGAGATGCGCACCAGGATGAGATCGCGATTCCCGGCGCTGAGCGCATCCCAGCCGAGGTTCCAGCGCTCGAGCGCGACGGGGCGGAAATTCTCGATCATGATGTGCGTGCGGCGCGCGAGGCGCCGCACGATCTCCTGGCCTTGCGGCTGGCGCAGGTCGCAGGTGACGGACTTCTTGTTGCGCGACTGCACGTGCCACCAGAGCGAGGTGCCGTTTCGCATGCGGCGCCATTTGCGCAGCGCGTCGCCCTCGCCGGGCGGCTCGATCTTGATCACCTCGGCGCCGAAATCCGCGAGCGTCTTGGCGCAGAACGGCCCGGCGATGAGCGAGCCGAGCTCCAACACCCGGATGCCGTCGAGCGGAGCAGCCAATTATGTGCGCTTGAGGAGCCGCAGCGGGTCGTATTCCAGCACCGTCTCGCCGCGCTGGTTGACCACGCGATTGGCGAAGCGCACGAGACCGCGGTCGCCTTTGCTCGTCAGGCGCAGCTCGGTCACTTCGGCTTCCACATGGATGGTGTCGCCGACGACGCTCGGCGCCTTGACCTCGAGCGTGGCATTGAGAAACGCGAGACCGGTATCCTGCATGGTCGGCAGCAGCAGGCCTTCGGCAAACGAGTAGACGAGCGCTGCCGGCACGGCGCGGCCCTTGATCGCGCGGCCAGCTTCATCGGTGACGGCGAACAGCTCCTCGGTGAGCCAGCTGAGGTTCACAAACGCGGCGAGATCGGCCTCCGCGATCGTGCGCCGGTGGGTGCGAAAGCGAAAGCCGAGGCGCAGGTCCTCGTAGCAAAAGCCCCGGCCGACCGGCGCGACGGGTTCGCTCACTGCGTCTCCTTCACGCAAGACGTGGCATTCTAGACCCATGCCCGATCCGCTCGCGCCCCGCGGCAAGTTCGGTGTGCTCGCGCCGTCGACCAACACTTCGGTGCAGCCGGAATTCGATGCCATGCGCCCCTGGGGCATCACGCATCACCATTCACGGCTCGTCATCCCGGACTCGAAAGTCACCGACGACGCGAGCTTCCTCGCCATGATGGACGACATCCGCGGCGCGCTCTTTCCGGCGCTCGAGTCGGTACTGACGTGCGACCCGGACTACGTCATCCTCGGCATGTCGTCGGAGACCTTCTGGGACGGCATCGAGGGCTCGCGCAAGCTCGCGCGCAGGTTGCGGCGCGTGGCGAAGCGCGGCGTGGCGATGGGCTCGGATGCCTGCCGCGCGGCGCTTCGCGCCTACGGCCGCGGCGTGCGGCGGCTGGGCGTCGTGACGCCGTATATGCCGGCCGGCGACCGGCAGGTGGTGCGCTTCTTAAACGAGTGCGGATACCGCGTGGTCAACCTGCTCGGCCTGAAGTGCAACAGCCCCCGGGCGATCGCCGAGGTCACGCCGGCTGAATTGCGCGACGCCATGATGCGGGTGAACCGAGGGCGCGTGGACGCGATCGTGCAGGTCGGAACCAATCTCGCTTGCGCGCGCGTCGCGGCGACGGCGGAGTTCTGGCTTGATAAACCGGTGATCGCGATCAACACCGCGACCTACTGGTACGCGCTGCGCGACTACGGCATCAGGGATCGGATTCCGGGTTGGGGTTCGCTGCTGGCTGAGCACTAGGCCGCGGCTTCGGCGCGGGCAGCTGCTCGATGATCACGTCGACCGCGCGCAGGAAAACCTCGTCCGGGATCAGGCTGTGCCCCGTGAGGTAATGGTGCAGGATGCGCTCGCTGAGCTGCAGACGCTCGGCGAGCGCGGCGACGCCGACCTGCGCGGCGGCATGCGCGAGCACCCGGCGCGATGTGTCGTGTGAGGCCATCGGCGGCAAGTATGGCGCCCACGGCCCCGATTGAGACAAGCGCGCCATCCAAGGCATAATCGCGCGCTTCATCCTTACCCCCCAGGCCATGGCGCCGAAAGAGCCGCTCCACCTGCCGCTACGCTGGGAATTCAGCCCGATGCAGCATCCCCGCACCGGTATCGTCACCTGGAAATGGGCGGCGTACTCGCACGCCGGCAAGGTGGAGATGCAATCCGAGGAGGCCTTCGACACGCTCACCGAGTGCATGAACAACGCCAAGCAACACGGCTACGAGCCCAGGTAGTGATGGTCGATCCGCGCCTTTACCAGCGCATGATCGAGCAGGCGCGCGACTACGCGCTCTTCATTCTCGATCCCGAAGGCCGTATCGTGACGTGGAATCTCGGCGCGCGGCGCCTGAAGGGCTACGACGCCGAGGAAATCATCGGCCAGCATTTCTCCGTGTTCTACACCCGCGAGGCGCTCGAGAGCGGCTGGCCGGCGCACGAGCTCGAGGTCGCCGCCGTCGAAGGCCACTTCGAGGACGAGGGCTGGCGGGTGAGAAAGGACGGCTCGCGCTTCTGGGCGAACGTGGTCATCACCGCCCTGCATGGCGATGACGGCAAGCTGCTCGGCTTCTCCAAGATCACGCGTGACCTCACGGACCGTCGCATGCACGAGGAAGCGCTGCGCCAGAGCGAGCAGCGCTTCCGGCTGCTGATCGATGCGGTGCAGGACTACGCCATCTTCATGCTCGACCCGGAGGGCCTGGTGGTGAGCTGGAACTCGGGCGCCGAGCGCATGAAGGGATACCGGCGCGACGATATCGTCGGCAAGCATTTCTCGGTTTTCTTCACCGAGGAGGACCTCGCTGCCGGCAAGCCCGCGCAAGAGCTCGCCGCAGCGCGCCGTACCGGGCGCGCCGAGATGGAAGGATGGCGCGTCAAGAAGAACGGCTCGCGTTTCTGGGCGCGGGTCGTCCTCACGGCGGTGCAAGATGACGAAGGACAGTTGCGCGGCTTTGCCAAGGTGACGCAGGACCTCACCGAGCGGCGGCACGCGCAGGACCTGGAAAAGGCGGCGAAGAACGTCAACGAGTTCATCGCCATGCTGGCGCACGAGCTGAGGAACCCGCTCGCGCCGATCAAGATGGCGGTCGAGGTGATGGCCAAGGCGTCGAATGACGCGCAGACCTGCGAGGCGATGCGGCGCACCATCGACCGGCAAAGCGCGCAGCTCGCGCGCATCGTCGACGACATGATTGACATCGCTCGCATCACGCGCGGCGGGCTCGTCATCGAGCACGCGCCGGTTGACCTCGCCGACGTGGTGCGCCGTGGCGTCGAGACGGCCGCGCCGGCGATCGCCACCGCCCGGCACGCGCTCGAAGTCGAGGTGAGCGAAGCGCTGCTGGTGCACGGCGATCGCGACCGGCTGACGCAGCTCGTCGCCAACCTGCTCAACAACGCCGCGCGCTATACGCCGGCCGGCGGCCGCATCTGGGTGCGCGCGCAGCGTGACGACGGCCATGCGCTGCTCAGCGTGCGCGACACGGGCCGCGGCATCGAGCCGCAGGTGATCGAGCGCATCTTCGATATGTTCGTCCAGGGCCGCAGCCCGCTGGAACGCGTCGGCGGCGGCCTGGGCATCGGCCTTGCGCTCGCCCGGCGCATCGCCGAGCTGCACGGCGGCACGCTGCAGGCGAAAAGCGAAGGCACCGACCGCGGCGCCGAATTCCTGCTGCGGCTGCCGCTATCGCCGACGCCGGCGCGGCGCGAGGCGCCCGCGGCAGAGGACAAGATCGCGCTGCCGCGCCGCATCCTGGTCGTCGACGACAACATCGATGCCGCGACGACGCTCGATGTGCTGCTGCGCTCGCTCGGCCACGAGACGCGTGTGGCCCACGACGGCATGACGGCGCTCGACATCGCGCGCGAATTCCGGCCGGAGGTGATCCTGCTCGACATCGGCATGCCGGGACTCGACGGCTACGAAGTGGCACGGCGCCTGCGCGCCATGAACCAGGGGCAGACCTTCCGCATCGTCGCCATCACCGGCTGGGGACAGGAAGCCGACCGCATGCGCTCGAAGGAAGCGGGCTTCGATCTGCACCTAGTGAAGCCGGTCGATCCGCGCGTGCTCGTCAGCGTCCTCGAGCAACGCAACGGCGCCATGCTGCACTAAGGAAGCCTGGTCGGCACAACCTCGTCGGCGAAGCGAATTCAGCGCACAGGAGAATCGGAACGCCGCTCGTAGCCCGAACGGCGCTCGATCAGGTGCTCGTCGCGCATGCGCGACAGGAGGAAGCCGAGCAGCAGGAAGCCAAGGCCGGTGGCGAACACCAGCCACTCCTGCGCAAGGTCGTGACGCAGCACGCCCTCGAACATATTGAATACGCCCCAGCCGGCGAGGAAATGGGCAACGAAGCTGCGGCTTGCGGGCAGGGGCCCGGGTCCGCGCACGGCGAGCCACAGCAGCAGCACGCCGAGCGCGGTCACCGCCCACACCGCCATGTAGAAAAGCGTCGCGATCGGATGTAGCAGGATCCCTTCGAAGAAGGCGCCGAGCCCGAAGCCGAGGAGCAGCGCTGCCTGACGCGCGCGGGTGGTGCGCATATCGCAGTACGACCGGGAAGCGCCCGGCGCGTTCCATCGGCGGCGCGCGCTTTGCTTGGATTTTCAAATCCCGATGCTGCTGACCCCGGAAGCGACCATCAGCCCCGAGCGGCTGGAGGCAGGCAAACGCGCGCTCGTCAAGGACGCCGCCTGGGCCAGCATGGTCGGTGCGCTTTACGGCGGCGTCATCCTCGTGGGCTTCGCGCTCGAGCTGGGCGCGACGCCCTGGCACATCGGTCTGCTCGCTGCGATTCCCTTTCTCGCGCAGCTCGCCCAGCTGCCGGCGATCGCCTTGATCGAGCGCTTACGCGAGCGACGCAAGATCGCGGTCGCTGCGGTGAGCGTGTCGCGCTTCATCATCGCCGCGCTCGCGCTGGTCGCGTTGATCCCGGACCACCGCGCTGCGCTCTATACGCTTCTCGCGGCTCAGGTTCTCATCACCGTGTTCGGTTCGATCGGCGGCTGCTCGGTCAACTCCTGGCTGCATCAGCTGCTCGCGCACGAAGGGCTCGGCGCGCTTTTCTCGCGGCGGCTTTTCTGGTCCACGGTACTCGCCGGGGCCGGGGCGTTGAGCGCCGGTTATCTGGTGCAACACTGGCCAGGCGCTGAGCGGCTGCACGCCTATGCCGTCTCGTTCCTCGCGGCGGGCATGATCGGCTTCATCAGCAGCTATTACCTCGCTACGGTACCCGAGCCGGTCATGGTGCGCACCGGGCCGCCGGCGCCGCTGTGGGAAATGCTGGGCGCGCCGTTTCGCGATGCGAACTTCCGGCGCGTCATCGTCTTCATGGCGTCGTGGAACTTCGCCTCCAACCTCGCCGGACCTTTTGTCACCGTCTATCTACTGCAGCA
>DASREB010000266.1:0-17742 GCA_035652275.1 Burkholderiales bacterium | reverse complement strand
TCCTCCTCGGTTGGCCGATGCTATATTGCGAGAACTACCCGCGGCCTCGCGCTTAGTCAACACGCGTTGCGAAAAGCTCCATGGTGGACGCGAGCACGCGGTAGCATCCGTCGCCAGGGCTGCCGATGATCAACCAGACCGTTCGCCGCGGCCTCCGCCGAACCCGCTGACTTCGCTCGGCCGCCTGTATCGGGACTATGCCGCTTGAGCGTTACGCCTGGCTGTCGGTGGGCGCGGCCGTCGCCACCATCAGCCTGAAGGCGCTGGCGTGGTGGCTGACGGGCTCGGTGGGCCTGCTCTCCGACGCGCTCGAATCAGTCGTCAATCTCGCGGCGGCGTTGCTCGCGCTCTCGATGCTGCGCCTCGCTGCGGCGCCGCCCGATGAGAACTATCCGCACGGACTCTCCAAAGCCGAGTACTTCTCCGCGGGGATCGAAGGCGCGCTCATCGTGGTGGCCGCTGCAGGCATCGTCTGGACGGCGGTGCCGCGCCTGCTCGCGCCGCAGGGACTCGACATGCCATTCGCGGGGCTCACGCTTACCGTCGTGGCTACGGCGATCAACTATGCGGTGGCGCTCGTACTGCTGCGCGCCGGGCGCGAGCACAGCAGCATCACGCTCGAGGCGGATGGCCGCCATCTCATGACCGACGTGTGGACCTCCGCCGGTGTGGTCGCGGGCGTGGCGCTCGTCTACGTCACCGGCTGGCTGCGCCTCGACCCGCTGATCGCGCTCGCCGTCTCGGTGCATATCCTCTGGGCCGGCTTTGGCCTGGTGCGCCGCTCGGTGCGCGGGCTGCTGGATCCAGCGATCTCGAGCGAGGACCAGGGCGAAGTCACGAAGCTCTTCCACGAATATTCGCGCCGCTACGGCGTGTCGTTCCACGCGCTGCGCACGCGACAGGCGGGCGCGCGACGCTTCGTCTCGTTCCATCTCCTCGTGCCCGATGCATGGACGGTGGCCCAGGCGCATCGGCTATCGGAGGAAATCGAGGCGCGCATGCGCGCCATGATCCCGAATGCAGCGATCCTCACGCACATCGAGCCGATCTCGGACCCGGCGTCCTACGACGACCAGGAGCTCGACCGATGAAGCTTGATCTCGCGAGCGTCATCCGCCCGGGCGACGCGCTCATCTGGGGCCAGGCCTGCGCCGAGCCGCAGACGCTCATCGAGGCGCTGGTCGCACAGCGCTCCAGGCTCTCCGGCTGCCGCGCTTTCGTCGGCTCGAGCTACTCGGGCATCTTGCGACCCGAGCACGCCGACCATCTGCGTCTCGCCTCATATTGCGGCACCGGCACGAACCGCGCGTTGGTGGATGCCGGCGTGCTCGAGATCCTCCCCGCCCCCTACTCGCAGCTCGGCGCGCTGCTCCGCACTCGCCGCCTCGCCTGCGATGTCGTGCTCTTGCAAGTGAGCGCGCCCAATGCGCGGGGCGAATACAGCCTCGGCCTGGCGGTCGAGTACCTCGCGCCGGCGATAGAAGCCGCCCGCGTTGTCATCGCCGAGGTGAACGACCAGGTGCCCTGGACGTACACCGAGCCGCTCTTGCGGCGAGACGATTTCGATCTGCTCGTCGAAAGCTCCCGGGCGCCGGTGGAACTCGCCGCCGGCGTGCCGGGCGAGCTCGAGCAGCATATCGCGCAGCACGCGGCCGCGCTGGTACCGGACCATGCGACGGTCGAATGCGGCATCGGCGCGCTGCCGAACGCGATCCTCGCCGCGCTCGCCGGGCGGCGGCTCGGCTACCACTCCGGCGTGATCGCCGAGAACGTTCGCCTGCTCAACCTCGAGCGATGCACCGGCGGGGCGCTGATGGGAACGTGCGCGCTCTTCGAATGGGCGCGCGAGAACCCGCGTGTGAAGCTCAAATCCTCGGATGTTACGCACGGTGCCGCGAGCACCGCTCGCATCGAGCGCTTCGTGGCGATCAACTCGGCCGTCGAAGTGGACTTCACCGGGCAGGTGAATGGCGAGGTCGCGCGCGGCAGTTATGTCGGCGCCGTGGGCGGCGCACTCGACTTCATACGTGCCGCCAACCAGTCGCCGGGCGGACTATCCATCGTTGCGCTGCCCGCCGCACGGGTGGTAGAGCGCCTGTCGGGCCCGGTCTCGGTGCCGCGAAGCGAAGCGGGCATTTTTGTCACCGAGCGCGGCGTGGCGGATCTGCGCGGCTGCACGCTTGCCGAGCGCGAGCGGCGCATGCGCCGCATTAGTGGATAAACCTAGACGTCAGCGGAAATTCCTGAGCGCCGGCACGCTCCAGAACGGCGTCGACGCCATCAGCACGCACACCAGCGCGACCGCGAGCCCTGCACGGTAACCGCCGGTGAGGTCGTGCAGCAGGCCGCCCATCAGCGAGCCGAAAGCCGCGCCGATGGCATTGCTTGCGTAGATGGTGCCGTAAATGGTCGCCACATTCGGTCCGGCGAAGTAGCGTGTCGAGATCGACGACACGAGCGGGCCGCGCACGCCCATGCATAAGCCGAAGACCGGCACGAACAGCACCAGCAGCAGGTGCGACGGCACGTATGTGAGGGCGAGCAGCATCGCCATGCCGGTGGCGGTACCGATGAAGGTGGCGGTGATGGTCTGGCGATAGCCGAAGCGCTCGGAGGTGAAGCCGCTGCCCATCACGCTGATCGCCGACATGAGGCCGAGCGCGCCGAAGGCGCTCGCTGCGGTGATCGGAGAAAAACCGACATCGACGAAGAACGCGACGAGCTGCACGATGACCGTGAACATCGCGCTCGCCGTGAAGAAGAACACCTGGCAAAGCCCCCAGTAGAGCGGCGTGCGCATCGCGCTGCGCAGCGTCCAGCCCTCGCCGGCGCTCACCCGGGCCGACGCCACGCGCTCGGGATGGCCGGCATAGAAGCGCTTCCAGGGCACGAAGAACGCGACCACCGGGACGAGGATCAGCAGCGCAGTGCCAAGCACGCGGTAAGCAAGGCGCCAGCCATAGTCGCCGACCAGTTCCTGGGTGAGCGGCACGAAGATGATGGTGCCGACGCCGGCGGCCGAGAACGCGATGCCGATCGCGGTGGAGAGACGCTCGCGATACCAGCGCGCGATGAGCGCCGAGCCGGGCACCATGCCCGTCAGGCTGACGCCGATGCCGACCAGGCCGCCGACGAAGAGGTAGAACTGCCACAGGTTCGAGAGGCCGGCGGCGAGAAAGAACGCCCCGCACATGAAGGCGAGACCGGTCGTGTACACCCAGCGCGGCCCGAGGCGATCGAAGATCACGCCGACCAGCGGCGAGGTAAAGCCGTGCATCAGAAGGTAGATCGAATAGACGCTGGTGAGCTGAGAGCGCGTCCAGCCGTAGTCGCGCTCGAGCGGCAGCACGAACACGACGTAGGTGTCGCCGAGCCCGCGGCCGAACATGTTCAGCGCGAAGCACGTCCCAAGCACCGCCAGCGCGGTGCGGGAAAAAGCGCCGCCGTTCAGATTTTCTCGGCCGGCTCGAGGCCGAAGACCTGGCGCAGGTAGCGCAGGTAACCCGCGTCCTTGCTCACGGTCTTGCCTGGCGAGTCGGACACCTTGGCCACCGGCTGGCCGTTGCACTCGGTCATCTTGATGACGATATTGATCGGCTCGTAGCCCAGGTCGTTGGTGAGGTTGGTGCCGATGCCGAAGGCGGTGATGGCGCGGCCGTGGAAGCGCCGCGCGATGGCGATGGCGAGCGGGAACGACAGCTGGTCGGAGAAGATGAGCTGCTTGGTGCGCGGGTCGACGCGGTTCTTGCGGTAGTGGGCGATCAGCTTCTCGCCCCAGTCGAAGGGGTCGCCGGAATCGTGGCGTGCGCCGTCGAACAGCTTGCAGAAGTACATGTCGAAGTCGCGCAGGAACGCGTCCGTGCCGTAGGTATCGGCCACCGCGATGCCGAGGTCGCCGCGGTACTCCTGCGCCCAGACGTCGAACGCGAAGGTCTGCGAGTCGCGCAGCCGCGGCCCGAGCGCCTGGCAGGCCTGCATGTACTCATGCGCCATGGTGCCAAGCGGCGTCATGTTGTTGCGCATGGCGAACCAGACGTTGGAGGTGCCGGCAAAGTATTCCGGCACTTCGCGCTTCAGCGTCTGCAAGACCTCTTCGTGCCAGGCCCGCGAGAAGCGCCGGCGCGTGCCGAAGTCCGAGATGCGGAAGTCGAGCTCCTTCTCCACGGTGCGCACCAGATCGATCTTGGCCTTCAGGCGCCGGCGGCCCTCGTCGATGTCCGGATGCGGCTGCGTGCGGCGGAAGTAGATCTCCGACACGACCGCGAGCACCGGAATCTCATACATGATGGTGTGCAGCCAGGGGCCGCGGATGGTGATGTCCATTTCGCCCGCGCGCTCCCCCGGGCCGATGCGCACGTACTTCTCGCTGAAATGAAACAGGCCGAGGAAGTCGACGAAATCGGACTTCATGAAGCGCAAGCTGCGCAGGTAGAGGAGCTCGTCGTCGCGAAAGCGCAGCTCGGTGAGCGCCTTAACCTCCTCGCGGATCTCGTCGAGATAGGGACGGAAGTCGACGCCCTCGGTACGGCACTTGAACTTGTATTCGACCTGCGCACCCGGGAAGTGGTGCAGCACGACCTGCATCATGGTGAACTTGTACAGGTCGGTGTCCAGCAGCGACTGGATGATCATCCGGCGGCCATTGTAACCTCCGCTCCATGTGCGGCCGTTACTCGATCCATGCCAGCCCGCAGGTCGTGGCGCTGCAGTTCGCGCTCGAGGTGCTGCCGGAATTCAAGCCGAGCTACAACGTCTGCCCCGGAAGCGACATCCTGGTCGTGCGTGTGGCGCGCGACGGCCGGCGCGTGGCGCGCCAAAACCGCTGGGGCCTGGTGCCGCACTGGGCGAAGGACCCGTCGATCGGCAACAAGCTCGCCAATGCGCGCGGCGAGTCGCTCGCCGAGCGGCCGGCCTTTCGCGACGCCTTCCGCCAGTGGCGCTGCCTCGTGCCGGCGAGCGGCTTCTACGAATGGCAGACGCTCGGGCGCGGCAAGCTCCCCTGGTACATCCAGCCGCGCGACGCCGAGCTCTTCGCGCTCGCCGGCATTACGGCGTACTGGAAGGGACTGCGGAGCGTCTCGCTTATCACGACTGAAGCGAACGACCTGATGCGGCCGCTTCATGACCGCATGCCGGTCATCATTCGGCCGGAGGACTACAGCGCATGGCTCGATGCCGCAAACCAGGACGTAGCTGAGCTCATGCATTACATAAAGCCGTATGACGCGGCGCGCATGGCCGCGCATCGCGTCGGCCTGCGCGTCAACAAGCCGGAGAACGACGATGCTTCTCTCATCGAGGAGGCCGCCGCAGGACCCGCTCAGCGCGAGCTTTTGTAATACTGTATATAATCCCAGTTCATGGAGCCATTGACCGAGCGGCAAGCCGAGGTTCTGAGACTGGTGCGCGAGCTGACCGAGGTCTCCGGTTATCCGCCAACGCGCGCCGAAATCGCGCAGAAGATGGGTTTTCGCTCGGTGAACGCCGCAGAGCAGCACCTGCGCGCGCTGGAGAAGAAAGGGGCGATCGAGATTTCCTCGGGCGCCTCGCGCGGCATTCGGGTGCGCGATGGGCGTAGCGGCAGCCGCAGCGCGCGGCTCCTTGAACTGCCGGTGGTGGGACGAGTCGCCGCGGGCGCGCCGATCCTCGCCGAGGAAAATCTGCAGGGCCACTACCAGGTCGATCCCAACCTGTTCACGCCGCGCGCCGACTATCTGCTGCGGGTGCGCGGCCTGTCGATGCGCGACGCCGGCATTCTCGAGGGGGATCTGCTGGCCGTGCACCGCACGCAGGACGCGCGCAGCGGTCAGATCGTGGTCGCGCGCCTCGGTGATGAAGTCACCGTGAAGCGGCTGCGTCGCCGCGGCCATGCCGTGACTCTCGAAGCCGAGAATCCAGACTTCGCAGCGATCGAAGTCGATTTGCGACGCGAAGCGCTCGCCATCGAGGGCATCGCGGTCGGCGTCATCCGCAACGGTAAGGCGTTCTGATAAGCCTTTAGAATTGCGCGCAGGGGGTCCGCGCCTGCGCTGATGAGCAGTCTAGCCAACGGTATCGAGAGCGCCGAACGCGGCGAAGCCGCGGCGCGCAGCAAAGCCGCCGCCGTCATCGCCGATATTCGCGATCGTGCCGACCCGGCGCTGGTGCGCGCCGACCGCGTCGAGCAGCTCTATAGCCAGCTGCCGCTCGGCTTGGCCGCCACGGTGGTGATCGGCGTGATTGCGGCCTTCGAGCTGCACGAGGGCCGGCTGATCGAGCTCGTGTACTTCTGGGGCGGCCTGCTCGGGCTGGTCGTCGTGCTGCACGGCCTGCTCTACCTCGGATATCGCAACGACGCCCGTCGGCAGGACAACACCGGCCAGTGGCTGCGCTGGCTCGGCATCGGCGCCTTCGCGGCGGGCGCGGTGTGGGGCTTCGCCGCCGCGGTGTTCTTCCCATCGCATGCGGACGAGCGCCAGGTGTTCCTCGCTTTTCTGCTCGCCGGCGTGATCTCCGGCGGTATCCCGATGTACGCGGCGTCCTGGCCGATCTTCGCGGCGTACGCGGCGGCGATTGCACTGCCCTTTACCTACGTGCTGGCAACGTTCGGCAACCGCCTGTTCGCGGAGATCGCGCTGCTCATCCCGCTCTTCTATGCGGTGAGCGTGGCGATCGCCTTGCGGCTGAACGGCGTGTTCGTGTCGGGCTACCGGCTGCGCCACGCCTACCAGCGGCAGCTGGTCGAGCTCGAGGAAGCCCGGCGCCAGATCGAGGCGAGCGGCCGCAAGCTCGCGCTCTTCTTCGAGCGCTCGCCGATCGCGGTCCTCGAGCTCGACGCGAAAGGCGTGATCCAGGAGATGAATCACGCCGGGGAGCTCCTCTTCGGCTTTGCCGCCGCCGAACTGATTGGCCAGACGGTGAAGACGCTGGTGCTCGCCAAATACCAGCCGGACTTCGACGCCGAGTGGACGAAGCTCGTCGCGACGCGCCGGCCGCTCGCCGGCCTCAAGGTGCGCAACCCGCGCCGCGACGGCCTGACGGTGGTGTGCGAATGGACCGTCACGCCGCTCGTCAACCCCGAAGGCGAGCTGATCTCGGTGATTGCGCAGGGGCGCGACATCACCGCGCAGCTCGAAGCCGAGCGCCTGAAAAAGGAGTTCACCTCGACCCTGTCGCACGAGCTGCGCACGCCGCTCACTTCGATCATCGGCTCGCTGCAGCTGATCAACGCCGGCGTTCTCGGCGACGTGCCGAAAGACGTCGCCGAGCTCACCGAGGTCGCGGAGCGAAACGGTCAGCGCCTGCTCGACCTGATCAACGATATCCTCGACATCGAGAAGATCGAATCGGGCAAGCTGACCCTCAATCCGCAGGTGATCCGCGTGGACGAGCTGGTGCGCGAAGCAATGGTGCTCAACAAGGGTTTCGGCGACCGCTTCAAGGTGCGCTTCGAAGCGCGCGGCGAGCTCTCGCCGCGCGAAGTCACCGCGGACCACAAGCGGCTGCTGCAGGTAATGACCAACCTCCTTTCGAACGCGGCGAAGTTTTCACCCGAGGGCCAGGTGGTCGAGATCACCACCGAAGAGCGCGCCGATTGCCTGCGCGTGGCGGTGCACGACCGCGGCCCGGGCATCCCTGAGTCGTTCAAGGCGCGCGTCTTCGGGCGTTTCAACCAGGCCGATTCCACCACCTCGCGCCAGAAAGGCGGTACCGGCCTCGGGCTTGCGATCTGCAAGCGCCTGGTCGAGATGATGCAGGGCCGTATCGGCTTCCAGGACCGCGAAGGCGGCGGCACCACCTTCTGGTTCGAGCTACCGCGCCATGCCTAACCGGCCGCTCAACAAGGTCTGCTACGTCGAGGACGACGAGGACATCCAGCGCATCGTGCGTATGTCGCTCGAGCGCGTGGGCAAGATGACGGTCGAGATCGTCACCGATCCGTTGCGCGCCATCGACGCCATGAAAGCGTTCGGGCCGGATCTCGTAATGCTCGACTGGATGATGCCGGGGATGGACGGGCCAACGCTTTTTCGCAAGATGAAAACGCTGCCTGAAACCGCCTCGCTGCCGGTCGTGTTCATCACCGCCAAGGCCACGAGTCGCGACATGGAGGAGCTCCTTGCGCTCGGCGCGGCCGGCACCATCTCGAAGCCCTTCTCCCCCAAGGATCTCCCGGACCAGCTGCGCTCGATCTGGTCGAAGCTTCCTTAGTGCAGCCTCTGGGTGTCGTCGGGAATTGAGCCCTCGAGCTTGCGCGCGAGGAAGCCGATCACCTCGTCGGCATTCCTGAAGCGCGCCTCGCGGTCCTTCTCGAGGAGCTTGTCGAGCAGCCGCTGGTACGTCTGCAGGTGCTCGGGCAGCGCGGGCGGCGGCGTGTTCAGGTGGTGCAGCGCCACTTCCACCGCGGTCTCTCCCTCGAAGAGGTGCTCTCCGGTGAGCATCTGGTAAAGCAGTACTCCCGCGCTGTAGATGTCGGTGCGCAGGTCGAGCGCCCGCCCCTGCACCTGCTCGGGGCTCATGTAGCGCGGCGTGCCGAGGACTTCGCCTTCCTTGGTGCGGTCGATGGCGTCGATGTGCTTGGCGATGCCGAAGTCGAGGATGGCGAGCGTGCCGTCCTGCCGGAACATCAGGTTCTGCGGCTTGAGGTCGCGGTGCAGGATGCCTTTCTCGTGGATGTCGCCAAGCGCGAACATCAGCTCGCGGAAGATGCGCAGCGCCTCCCCCGGCTCGAGCGCGGTGCCGGCGAGGCGCTTCATCAGGTCGCCGCCCTCGAAGAATTCCATGACCAGGTAGGCGTGTTCCTCCGACTGGCCGTGGTCGTAGATGCGCGCCACGTGGCGGCTCTGGATGCGCTCCACCAGCGCGTACTCCTCCATGAAGCGCTGCAGCGCGGTCTTGTTCTTCAGCACTTCGCGGCGCAGGATCTTCACCACCAGTGGTACGTCCTCGCCCTCCCGCGCGGCGAGGTACACGCGCGCCATGCCACCTTCGCCGATCAAGCGCAGAACCTTGATCCCAGGGATGCGGACCTTGGCGCCGAGCGAATGCGCCTCCATGCGCGCGGCGAGCTCGCGCGAAACGGTCCTTTCGCCCTCGGCGGCCGTGAGGTCGTGCAACGAGGTCAGCAGGCGCTCGCGCGTGAGTTCCTGCTTGCGCTGGTAGTCGTCCGCCCCCGCCTTCATCGCGCGCACCGCGATCGACTCGTTGCCGGCGCCGGTGAGGAACAGGACCTTCGGACAATCGGAGCGCTGCTTGAGCTTCGCCAGCCACTCAAGGCCGTCGCCGCGCCCGAGCATATAGTCGAGGATCAGCGCCTGGTAGGAGCCGAGCGGAAAGTCGGCGCCGGGCACGTCGCGCTCGAGCGGGTCCCACTCGTCTACCGCGGCGTCCTGCCAGCGCTGCTTGATGTAATGGCCGAGGAGGCTCCTCAGGTCCGGATCATCGTCGATGATCAGTACGCGCATTCGCTATTCGTACACGATCTCGACCTTGGCGAGGTAATCGGCGTACTCGCGGATGCGCGTCTCGAGGCCCGCACGGTCGCCGTTGCGCGCCCCGTCTTCGATGTGCTTGCCGAGCGTGGAGACGTGCGCGAAGCCGTAGGAGTTACCCACGCCCTTCATGCGATGGCCGAGCTGGCGCAGCTGCTCGAAGTCGGCCGAGGCGAGCGCCACGCGCAGGGTGTCGAGCTCCTTCTTGCGGTTGCTCATGAAGACCGGAATCAGGTCCTCGAGGTCGCGGGCGACCGTTACCTTGTAGCTCGGCGCATCCATGCGTCCCATTATATGAGGCCCCCCCGCCCAGCCGGTCAGGGTTTGTCAGCCAACGCGTCGCGCGCGCGGGGCAGATGCGGATGCAGCGTGAGGGCCGCGGCGAACGCATAGCGCGCCTCCGCGGTCGCGCCTTCGCCAAGCAGAATTTCTGCGAAGTGCAGCATCGCCGCGAAGTGCCGCGGCTCGAGCTCGAGCGTGCGCCGGATGTCGTGCAGGCACTCGGCGTCGCGCCCGAGCAGATAGTAAAGCGTGGCCCTCTTGTGCCAGGCCTCGGCGTAAAGCGGTGCGGCGCGCAACAGCGCCGTAAGCCGCGTCTCCGCAATGTCGTAGCGCTTGGCGGCGATGTCGCGCGTCGCGACATCGAGCACGGCTGCCGCGGCGCGGTGCGGGTGATCCATCCACACATCCCAGATGCGCTCCTCGGTATCTCCTGCCTCGGGTGCCGCGCAGGCAGCAAGGTGGCGGAAAAGCTCGGCCAGCGCCGGCAGGTCGCGCGCCGCGCGGCGCTCGCGGCGCGTCGCGATGAGATCGAGGATACCGACTTCGGTCGCGTTCATCTCGAGAGAGCTTAATGGAAATCGCGCGAGGCCGTTATGAGCGGCCCGAGCAGCGCGCTGTGATCGACCAGGCGATGTGCGACCAAATGCACTACTTCGCCGTCGCGCTCAATACGGCCATGCACGCCGAGGAGGCGCGCGCCAAGAAGCTCGCGGCGCTGGCGCTCGACCAGACGGTTCCAGACCACCACGTTGACGTTGCCCGCTTCGTCTTCCAGCGTGACAAACACCACGCCGCTTGCCGTATCCGGGCGTTGCCGGCAGGTGACGAGGCCGGCGAGCGCCGCCTGAGCGCCGTGCGGCAGCTCGCGCAGCGCAGCGGAGTCGCTCAGCCGCAGGCGGCGCAATTGCCGGCGCAAGAGCGCGAGCGGATGGCGCCCCAGCGTAAGGCCGAGGCTCGCGTAGTCGGCGACGATCTCCGCGCCTTCGCCGGGCGCGACAAGCTCCGGCGGTGTTTCCGCCGACGCTACATCGAGAGGCGCGCGCCGCGCAGCGCCGGCGGCAGCCCAGTGGGCACGGCGCCGATGGCCGGCGAGCGATTGCAGTGCGCCGGCAGCGGCCAGGGCACGCAGGTTTTTGCGATCCAGGTCGAGCTCATGCACCGACATATAGGGTTTGCCGGCAGCAATCTTTTTGCCTGCGGCTTCGGCCAGCCCGCCGACCATGCGCAAGCCCAGGCGCATGGCCGCGCCTTCCAGGGTGCAGTCCCATTCGCTCAGATTCACGTCCGCCGGGCGGATTTCGACGCCGTGGCGGCGCGCGTCCTGCACGAGCTGCGCCGGGGCGTAGAAGCCCATCGGCTGGCTGTTCAGCAGCGCGGCACAGAAGGCGGCGGGATGGTGGCACTTGAGCCAGGACGACACGTAGACCAAGAGCGCGAAGCTCGCCGCATGCGACTCCGGAAAGCCGTATTCACCGAAGCCGAGAATCTGCCGGTAGAGCGCGTCGGCGAACTCGGCGCTGTAGCCGTGCCGCTGCATGCCGTCCTTCAGCTTGCCCTCGAAGTGCTCCAGCCCGCCGCGCTTCTTCCACGCCGCCATCGAGCGGCGCAAGCGGTCGGCTTCGCCCGGCGTGAAGCCGGCGGCGACCATGGCGAGCTGCATCACCTGCTCCTGGAAGATCGGCACGCCAAGGGTGCGGCCGAGCACCGCTTCGACCGCCGCACTCGGGTACGTAATCGGTTCTTCGCCGCGCCGGCGCCGCAGGTACGGATGCACCATGCCGCCCTGGATCGGGCCGGGGCGCACGATCGCTACCTCGATCACCAGGTCGTAATAGTCTTTGGGCCTGAGCCGCGGCAGCATGCTCATCTGCGCGCGCGACTCGATCTGGAACACGCCCACGGTGTCGGCTTTCTGAATCATCGCGTACACCGCCGGGTCCTCGGGCGGCACGTCGTGGATCTTGCGGCCGACGAAATCGAGCGCGCGGCGGATCACCGAAAGCATGCCGAGGCCCAGCACATCGACTTTGAGGAGACCCAGCGCTTCGAGGTCGTCCTTGTCCCACTGGATCACGGTGCGCTCGGGCATCGCCGCGTTCTCGGTCGGCACCAGCTCGGCCAGCGGCCCGCGCGAGATGACGAAGCCCCCCGGGTGCTGCGACAGGTGGCGCGGGAAGCCGCGCAGCATCTGCGCGAACTGCATCCAGGTATTGGCCGCCGGGATCGGCTGGTCCCAGAAGGCAAAGCTTTTCGCGGTCCGGTCGACTTCATCGGCTGGGATGCCCAGTGCTTTGCCAACCTCGCGCACCGCGCTTTTCGGCCGGTAGCAGATCACCGTCGCGGCAAGTGCGGCGCGATGGCGTCCGTATTTCTCGTAGACGTACTGAATGACTTCCTCGCGGCGCTGGTGCTCGAAATCGACATCGATGTCGGGCGGCTCGTTGCGCTCGCGGGAGACGAAACGCTCGAACAGCATGTTCATGCGCGCGGGATCGACCTCGGTGATGCCGAGGGCGTAGCACACCACCGAGTTGGCCGCCGAGCCGCGCCCCTGGCACAGGATGTCGCGCGAGCGGGCGTAGCGCACCAAGTCTTGGACGGTCAAAAAAAACGGCTCGTAGCCGAGCTCGGCGATCAACACGAGCTCATGCTCGGCGATGCTGCGCACCTTCGCCGGCACGCCGCCCGGAAAGCGCCACGCCAGCCCGTCGGCGGTCAGCTTGGCAAGCCAGCTCTGCGGCGTCCGGCCAGGCGGCACCAGCTCGGCCGGATACTCGTAGCGCAGCTCATCGAGCGAAAAGCGGCAGCGCTCCGCGATCGCCACGCTCTCGGCAAGCAATTCCGGCGGATAAAGCTGCGCGAGGCGCATGCGAAGGCGCAGGCTCTTCTCGGCATTCGGCAGCAGCGCCTGCCCGCATTGCGCCACCGGTCTTGCCAGCCGGATGGCGGTCAGCACATCGTGCAGGCGCTTGCGCGAGCGCACGTGCATGTGCACGTCGCCGGCCGCGACGAGCGGCAAGCCGTATTGCCGGCCAAGCCCGCGCAGCTCGTGCAGCTTCGCGCGGTCGTTCGGCCCGCAGTGCAGCTCTGCCGCGATCCACGCGCGGCCCGCAAAGCGCTCGGCGAGCCAGGGCGCGGTGCTCGTCTCAGCGCCAGGCACCCACAGGGCGAGCACCTCGTGCGGCCCAAGCGCTTCGACATCCGCTAGCGTTAGCGAATACGTGCCCTTCTTGCTGCGGCGTCGTGCGTTGGTGATCAGCGCCGAGATGGCACCATAGGAGCGCCGGTCAGTGGCGAGCAGTACCAGCTTGCTTTTTCCGACGTTGACTTCGGTGCCGTGGATGAGCCGCAGGCCGCATTCCTTGGCCGCGAAATGCGCACGAACGCTGCCGGCGAGCGAGCACTCGTCGGTAAGCGCGAGCGCCTGGTAGCCGAGCGCATGCGCGCGCAGCACCAGCTCTTCCGGGTGCGAGGCGCCGCGCAGGAAGCTGAAGTTGGAAAGCGCGTGCAGCTCGGCGTAATCAGGCAAAAAAGCCATGCACGTACCAGGCGCCTTCTTCGCGATAAACCCAGGCGACGGAGCGGCCGAGCTCGGCGACGAAATAGTCGCGACGCGTCTCGTCGGCGTCCCACCAGCCGCAGGCGATGCGCTCGGGACCCGCGATCAGCACAAGCTCGGTCTCCGCGATGCGGCGCGGCGCGGCGATGAGCCACGCCGGCCGCGGGCCGGGCTGCACGAAATCATGCGCATCCCAGTCGCCCGGCTCGACGCGCCGCCACGCGGATTCGGGTCGGTGGTCGGGAAACGGCGTCACGCCATACACGGCGTCGCGGCCAAGCCGCGCCTGCAGCCGTTCGACCAGCTGCGCCCATTGCTCGGCTTCGGCCATGCGATCGCCAAAGAGCCCGCGGCTTGTGCCGCCGAGCGGCGTGAAGTCGCCGGCTTCGAGCGCGATGGCCTCTACCGGCTGCTTGAGAACAAGCGTCGTGAGCTTCTCGCGCAGCAATGCCGACAAGCGCTCGGCGTCGCGCGTGGCAGTAGCAAGCTGCACCGCTACGGCGCTTTTCGAGCGATCGCGATGCACGAGGAGCAGCGTGAATGCCCGCACGCCGGCCTGGCGCGCGGCGAGCAGGCCCGAAAGCGGCACGAGCAAGCGGCGCGCCGCGAACAGCAATGCCTCGGCGTGATCTACTTCCGCCGGCAACTCGAGCGAAGCGCTGAAGCGCTCCGGTGGCACGAAAAACTCGCGCGGCTCGGCAATCCGGCCGAGCGCCTGGTCGAGCTGGTCGACAAGCTGCGGCCCGCAGCGCTGGGCGAGGCCATCACGCGGCAACGCCAGCAGCTCCCCGAGCGTGGTGATACCAATGGCGGAAAAAAAAGCAGTATCGACGCGCAGTACTTCGAGCGGCAATTGCTCGAGTGCAAGATCACCGCCGCGCGCGCGCCAGAGCGCCGCTCGTGCACACGGCGCCGTGGCGAGTGCCACGCCGGCGCCGAGCTCGGCGCAGCCACGCTCGAGCGCTGCGAGCAGTGCTCGAGCGCTGCCGAAGTAGCGCAGGCTGCCTTCGACTTCGAGCAGCAACGCGTCCGGCGGCTCGAGCGCGACCTTAGGCGTGAACTGGCAGGCCCAGGCGGCGAGCGGCGCGAGCGCCGGCACCGGCAGGCCGGGGAAGTGAAGCGCGACCCAGAACATGGAATGGTCTATCGAGCGACAGGCTGAGCGGCGCGGCGAGCGGCGAGCCGCGGCGCTTCATGATGTGCACGGCGAGGGCTGCCCCGGCCGGCTCGAGCGCAAGGCGCAGGCAGGCGGGTGACGATTCGCCGCCGGCGGCGAGCGGCCGGAAAATGAAAGCCACTGCGCGGCTGGCTTGCGCGGCGACCGCAAGCCGCTGAAGTTCGGTGTAGCGCGCTTTCGGCAGCCAGGCGGCGAGTGCATGGCAGCTGCCGGCGCGCAGCGCCTGTTCCGTCGCCCACAAAGCGTGCCGCCGGCCTGACGGCTGCAAGAGCAGCAGATTCGCAAGATCGACGCCGGCGGCAGCCAGGGCGGGCGCATAGGGGATGTGCGGCGGCGAGATCCACACGGCGCGCTTGCCGGTGCCAGTCAGGCGGGCGAACGCAGGCAGAAGAAGCGCCAGCTCGCCGATGCCGGGCTCGTCAGCAAGGATCTCCGAAAGCCCTTGGCATGGCCAGCCGCCGCCGGGAAGCTCGTGGTCGAGGGCGGCGAAGCCGCTAGGCAGCGCGGCCGCGCCTTGGACGAGCGCGCCCCCGCGCCACACCGGATGCCGCTGCAGGATCTCGTCGAGGGCGCCCATACTGTATTTTCATGCACGTTATGTACCTGAGAAACCCAAAAAGGGTAGGATGAATGGGCACTCAGATACCTAGCCGCGCGGGTTGTGTGCTCCGGGATGAATACTGTACGAGTGTACAGTACCAGATGCCCACTGGTCAGTGCAAGCCAGACGTTTCCCTACAGCCCCGCAGCGGCCAACTGTGGAGCCTATGGGACATGTTGCTAGTTAACTCCGAAAAGCTTCTACGCCTCCTCGGTGAGCTTCACACCATGCGCGGAATCTTGCTTGTCAAATTCAAGGACACGGACACCATAACGCTCAGTGTCGATGACTCTATGCGCGAACAAGCCGCAGAAATGGAGCAGTTGGCCGTGGACCTTGGCCTAGAAATGACGGCCAAAAAAATTGCGAGACTTAAAGACCTCTTTGAGAAAGACAAGGTGGACGACAAAGAGGGGGTATCGCGGATACAGGCCGTGCTAGAAGAAATCGAAGATGAGCTGAGCGTGCGCAGCCTTTGGCTTCTGACGCCGGAGGATCACAAACTAATCGGCAATCCGCAGCCGTTCGGACCTATCGTTGCCTCAAAGCTGCAAGATGCGAATGAAGACATAGAAGAGGCTGCAAAATGTCTCGCGTTTAATCGTGGCATTGCGTGTGTCTTACATCTCATGCGCGCGATGGAACACGCGCTGCGGGCCTTTGCTACGGCGCTCAAAGCGATGTTTAAGCCGACCGACGATTGGCACGTCATTCTGAAAGAGATTCAGGCGAAGATTGACGCGCTTCCAATGGGCCTGCACGCCGAGGTGATCTACAAGGACAAATGCCGCGAAGTACATGCAGACCTAGGGCGCGTCAAACTCGCATGGCGTCATCCTGGGATGCACTCTCGCGGATATTGGACGGTGGAGCAGGCGCGCGAAATCTTCGCCGCTTGTCGTGCCTTTATGCATCACGTCGCTGAGGTTTGCTGATGAACAAGAAACCCAAGGGTAATGAGCCAATCGACATTCCGCAGATGCCGTTCAACGATGCGTTGAAAAAGATTCTTAGTGCGCCGCCGCAGCACAAGGCACCGCCGACGAAGAAGAAGGCAAAGACGAAGAAATGAAAGGAACTCCAGAAAGCGCAGTCCAGTGGTTGCGCGCTGCTATGGATGAGCAGCGTGAAAGCCTATCTCCCGCGCGTCGGCAGCATCAAACGCGAGCACGATATAAGAGTGCGGAATCCAAATCCGCAAGGAACGCTTCTCCTCGGAGTCAAGCACCTTCAGTTCGACGAGCGGGCCGGAAAAGTTCGCGTCTTCGCAGACAAGGCAAGTCGGATTAGGGATGTCTTTCGTCCAAGGCATGGTTTTCAGCACGTCGAAGAGCGGAGCCATCAGGGCTTCAGCCTCCGGCGATAGGGCGATTGAGTATCTACGCTTAGCCATGACCCCCCTCCTCGATCCTCATGAATAAAAGGCGCGCTTTTAGTAAGCGTACCAAGAGGCGTAAGAGGTTACTGCGCTTGTTGTCCGTGAGTCGAACGATACGTGAGACGCTTACCGCGAATCTGCGCGAGCGCCCGGATAGCGCGTTCTGTGTCGTTCACGCCTTGCGCAACGCGGTTCGTGTATCGGAAGTCAAATTCCTCCAGATAGCGTTGCAGGTGCGCTTCGCTGACGTGGTGGTATGTGCCGTACAGGCCGCGCTTGAGCAGGCCAAAGTAGGCTTCCACCGTATTGCTATGGATGCCACCCGGACGCGCATATTCGCCAGCGCTGTGATTGGTCGTTTCATGCGCCGCAAAGTATTGATCGAAACCCATATGCTTGTAATGGCCCGCGTTATCCGTGTAGACGGTCGCGCCGCGCGCAATGTGCTTCAACAGGATCGGCTTCAGGTTCTTCGCGTCGATGTTGGCGATATGGAAACTGCGCGTTGCGCCTTGGCGATCTACAAGGGACACGACCTTGCGCAGATGCACGCCGCCAGTACCCTGCACTTTGGGGCCGTCGCGGAAACGACGTGCGCGCGCGCCTTTCGCCTTGCCGACGTAAGTCTCGTCCACTTCGACTGGGCCACCATTGCCGCCCATAATTCCCGGCGTTGCGTCGCGGAAAGCTTCGCGGATGCGATGTGCCATGAACCACGCGGTCTTGTAAGTCACGCCAAGCGTGCGATGAAGTTGATGCGCGCTCATGCCTTTTTTGGAAGAGCAAAGCAGATACACGGCTTGGAGCCAAACGTTGAGCGCGATCTTGCTGCGCTCAAACACCGTTCCTACGGTGACGGTGAACTGCTCGCGGCAGTCCTTGCACTTCCACAGCCCCGCGCGATGCGCCTCACCAGCGAGCTTGTAATGCGCCTCGGACACGCTTCCGCAATGGGGGCATACCGGGCCATGCGGCCACTGGATGCGCTCAAGGTATTCGCGGGCTTTGTCCGGGTCTTGGAAGTGGGGCTGATTCAGGGCTGGCATGGCGTTGTTTCCTCTGTGTTATCGCCATGGTGCCCTAGGCCTATGGGTTTGTCAAGTATATAATATGGATTTTCATACAGTAATGGGGGGCTGACAAGCGCCTAGCTGGCGCTCTTCAGCCGGCGCAGCTGCGCGTGATAGGCCGAGACGAAGTCGCGTCCGAACACCTTGTCGAAATCCTGCTGCGCATCCTGCGAGAGCTGTTGCTGGTAAGCGACGAACGCATCCC
>DASREB010000265.1:0-4088 GCA_035652275.1 Burkholderiales bacterium | reverse complement strand
TGGCCGGGGAGCAGCGTTCAGGGTGAGCCTCACCGACATCGCCGAGGATGACGCGATCGAGGCGCTTCAGGGCACCACGATCTATGTCTGTATCACCTGCCGCAGAGCCGGCGATCCGGAGGATGCGCCGCGGCCGGGGCTCATGCTCGCGCGCGAAACGAAACACGCGGCCGAAGGTACCGGGCTCGAGGTCAAGCGCATCCGCTGCCTCGCCAATTGCAATCGCGGCTTAAGCTGCGCGATCCGCCGTGACGGCGGCTGGGCTTATGTGTTCGGCGGGCTCGAAGCCGGGCGCGACGCAGAGGCCTTGATCGAAGGCGCCAAACTGTTCGCGCGCGCCGAGGACGGCCTCATGCCCTGGCGCGGACGCCCCGAAGTCCTGAAGCGCGGGCTGATCGCGCGCGTGCCACCCATCGATTTTCCGGAGGAGAGTGAATGACCTCGCTTGCCCGCGTCCCTTGCACCATCGTCACCGGCTTCCTCGGCTCGGGGAAAACGACGCTTATCCGTCATGTGCTCGCGAATGCGAACGGCAGACGGCTCGCGGTCATCGTGAATGAGTTCGGCGACGTCGGCATCGATGGCGAGATCCTGAAAGGGTGCGGCAACGCCGCCTGCCCCGAGGAGAACATCGTCGAGCTCGCCAATGGTTGCCTCTGCTGCACCGTCGCCGACGAATTCGCGCCGGCGCTCGACCAGATTCTCGCGCGCGAGCCGGCCGTGGAGCATATCGTGATCGAGACCTCGGGCCTCGCATTGCCAAAACCCCTGGTGCAGGCGTTCCATTGGCCCGCGATCAAGAGCCGGGTCACGGTGGATGGCGTGGTGGCGGTGGTCGATGGCGCGGCGCTCGCCAGCGGCCAGGTGGCCGCCGATCTCGATGCGCTCGCCAGGCAGCGCAAAACCGACGTGGCGCTCGATCATGACGATCCGATCGAGGAGGTGTTCGGGAACCAGATCGCCTGCGCCGATCTCGTCGTGCTCAACAAGCGCGACCTGCTCGATGCCGCCGGCACGGAGAAGGCCGTCGCGACCGTCGCCGGCGCGCTTCCTCGCGCAGTCAAGATCGTCACCGTCGCCGAGGGCAAGGTCGATCCCGCTGCACTACTTGGGCTTGGCGTCGGCACCGAGGACGACATCGATAACCGCAAGACCCATCACGATGATGAGCTCGACCACGATCACGACGATTTCGAGAGCTTCGTCGTCGAGCTTCCCGAGATCGGCGATCCGGCCGCCATCGCCGCGCGGGTCGCCGCGACGGCGGAGGCGCATAATGTGCTGCGCATGAAGGGATTCCTGCCGGTTTCGGGCAAGCCCATGCGGCTCCTCGTTCAGGCGGTCGGCCCGCGCGTCAGTCACTATTACGACAGGCCCTGGGGCTCATCCGAGCCTCGCAAGGGGAGCCTCGTTGTCATCGGGCTTAAAGGCCTTGACCGCGCGGCCGTGGCGAAATCGCTCGCAGGATAGAGATGCATCTCCTCCAGACCAGCTCAACGACATTCGACGATCTCGTCGAGCCGGTCGATCTTGGCCAGACGCCGGGCGATATCCTCGTGCTGTCCTTCGCCGACAGCGATCTCGCGGGGCTCGCCGCTGCCTTTGCCGCCGACAAGGATATGCTGCCGTCGCTGCGCCTGGCGCATTTGCGCGATTTGCGCCACCCGATGTCGATCGATCTCTGGATCGACAAATGCGCGCGCCATGCCAAGGTGATCGTCGTGCGGCTCCTCGGCGGGCTCGACTGGTGGCGCTACGGCGTCGAGGCGCTCGGCGCCGCAGCGCGCGGGCACGGCATCGCGCTCGCCGTGCTGCCGGGCGAGGATCGCGACGACGCGCGCCTCGCCAACGCTTCGACCTTGCCGCCGGAGGAGCTTGCCGCGCTGCTTGCCTATTTCCGCGAAGGGGGCCGCGAGAATTTGCACGCCCTTTTGCGAAAGCTCGCTGCTTACGCCGGCGCCTCCCTGCCGATTGCGAAACCTGCGCCCTTGCCGCGCATGGGCGGCTATCTTCCGAGCCGCGGCGCGCTCTCGCTCGAGGGGCTTCAAGCCGAATGCGCGCAAGGGCGGCCGGCGGTGCCGATCCTGTTCTACCGCTCGGCACTGCTTGCCGCGGACACCGCGCCGATCGATGCGCTGTGCGAGGCGCTTTATGCGCGGGGCTTGTCGCCCGCGCCGCTCTTCGTGCCGAGCCTCAAAGACTCCGAAGCTGTGCGCTTCGTGCGCGATGCGTTGCAGCGGCTCGAGCCTGCGGTCGTCGCCACCACTACGGCGTTCGCTGTGGGGGGTGAGAGCGAGATGTCGCCACTCGACGCCACCGACGCGCCGGTACTCCAAGCGGTGATCGCTACGACGCGGCGGGCGGCATGGCAAGAGAACGCGCGCGGGCTGGGGCCGGCCGATCTCGCCATGCATATCGTTCTGCCCGAACTCGACGGCCGCGTGCTCACCGGCGCAATCGCCTTCAAGGCTGCGCTGCCGGCAGACGCCGCGCTCGGCTTCACGCCATATGGAAGCAGGCCCGAGCCGGACCGCGTGGCGCTTGCGGCAGATCGCATCGCGGCGTGGGTAAGGCTTCGCACCCTACCCAGGGCCAAGAAGCGCATCGCCGTCCTGATGCCTGACTACCCCGGCGCGCAAGCCCGTGCCTCTTACGCAGTCGGGCTCGACGTGCCGCAAAGCATCGTGGCCCTGCTCGAAGACCTGGCTCAAGCCGGTTACGGGATCGAGGAAGCGCCGCGCGAGCCGCGCGACTTGCTTGCCGCCGTCATGCGCGGCGGCGGCGAAGCGAAACTCCCTCTCGCCGATTACGCGCGGCTTCTTTCCGAGTTACCGTCCGCTGTTGCCGAGCGCATTGGCGCCCGGTGGGGCGATCTCGCCCACGACCCCGACGTCAGCGACGGCGCGTTCCGTTTCCGCGCTGCGCGCTTCGGCAACATCCTCGTCGCGCTGCCGCCAGACCGCGGACGGGCGAGCGAGCGCCGCGCAGCCTATCACGATCCGACGCTGGTCCCGCGCCATGCGCTCACCGCGTTTGCGCTTTGGCTCCGCCACGTCTTCAAGGCCGACGCGATGGTGCATATGGGCGCACATGGCACGCTCGAATGGCTGCCGGGCAAGGCCGTGGCGCTCACCGGCGCCTGCTTCCCGGAAGCGGTTACGGGTGCTCTTCCCGTGATCTATCCGTTCCTCGTCTCGAATCCCGGAGAAGCGGCGCAGGCGAAGCGCCGCATTGGAGGCGTCACGATCGGCCATTTGCCGCCTCCCCTCGTCGAAGCAGGACTGTCTGGAGCGGCGCAGGAGCTCGAGCGGCTGGTGGAGGAATATGCCATCGCCGACGGGCTCGACCGCAGGCGGCGCGAGCGGCTCGCGCGGCTGATCGTCGAGCACGCCGAGGCGAGCGGGCTCGCGCGAGAGGCGGGGGTCGCCGCCGGGGCCAATCCTGATGACGCGCTACGCAAGATCGACGCGTGGCTGTGCGACCTCAAGGACATGGCCATCAAGGACGGGCTCCACGTCTTCGGCCGCGCCGGAGCCGACAGCGACGATCCGGCGTGGGCCGCGAGCGCCGCCGCCGAGCGCGAAGCTTTGATCGCCGCGCTCGACGGCAGGCGCGTGAAGCCGGGGCCGGCAGGCTCGCCGCAGCGCGGACGGCGCGACGTGCTGCCGACCGGGCGCAATCTCTTCGCCGCGGACCCGCGCATGCTGCCCACGCCGACGGCTTGCGATCTCGGCCGCCTCGGCGCCGACGAGGTGATCCGTCTCTATCTCCAGACGCACGGGGAGATGCCGCGCTCTCTCGTCATCGACCTATGGGGCAGCGCCACGCTCAGGACCGGCGGCGAGGAGATCGCACAAGGGTTGGCGTTGATGGGCTGCCGTCCGCTGTGGGATCATGGCACCGGCCGCGTCACCGGCATCGAGGTGCTTCCCTGTGCGGCGATGGGCCGCCCGCGCGTCGATGTGACCTGGCGCATCTCGGGACTGTTCCGCGATCTCTTCCCGGCGCAGATCGCGCTGATCGACGCCGCGGTGAAGCTCATCGCGGGGCGCGACGAGGACGACGAGGAGAACCCGCTCGCCGCCGCG
>DASREB010000264.1:0-15046 GCA_035652275.1 Burkholderiales bacterium | reverse complement strand
CCTCATCGAGCCACTGCACCGCGATCAGGAACATCGCTTTACCTCCGCCGGGAAATCTCGCACCATTTGCGCCCGCGGGTCAATCGCCAAACCAATGACAAGACTGCTTGCACTCCTCGCGCTGTGCTGCTCGCCGCTCGTGGCCGCTGCGCAGTCTTACCCGGCGAAGCCGATCACCCTGATCGTGCCGTTCCCGCCCGGCGGATCCACCGACATCATCGGCCGCATCGCGGCCGACGGCATGGCGCGCGAGCTCGGCCAGCCCTTTGTCGTGGACAACCGCGGCGGCGCCGGCGGCGCCATCGGCGCCAAGGCGATCGCCGACGCGGCGCCCGACGGCTACACGCTCGGCATCGCCACCATCTCGACGCACGTCGTGAACCCGGTCGTGCAGCGCGACCTGCGCTACGACCCGCTCGCCGATTTCACCTTCGTCAGCGAAATCGCTTCGGTGCCCAATGTCGTTTCAGTGCATCCCTCCGTGCCTGCCCGCACGCTCGCCGAGTTGATCGCGCTCGCAAGACAGCAGCCGGGCAAGCTCAACTTCGGCACCCCGGGCGTTGGCAGCCTGGGCCACCTTATCGGCGAGACCTTCAAGTACTCGGCCAGGATCGACATGACGCACGTGCCCTACCGCGGCGCGGGCCCGGCGCTGAACGATGCGCTCGCCGGCCAGGTACAGGTGCTTTTCGACAACCTGCCCTCATCGCTGCCGCACATCCATGCAGGGAAGCTGCGCGCGCTCGCCGTCGCGGCGGAGAAGCGCGTCGCGAGCCTGCCGGAGGTTCCGACCTTCGCCGAGGCAGGCCATCCGCTGGTGAATGATCCGTCCTGGTTCGGCCTGGTGGGTCCGGCGCGCCTTGCGCCCGGCATCGTCGAGCGGCTGCACGCTGCGCTCGTCGCGACGCTCAAGCAACCCGAGGTGGTCAAGCGGCTCGACGCCGCCGCCTCCACGCCGGTCGGCAATTTGCCGGACGCCTACCGCAAGATCGTCGCCGATGCGCTCAGCAACACGCGCAAGGTCGTGCGCGAAGCCAATCTGAAGTTCGAATAGCGTGCGGCTCGCCATGGCCGCACTCGCGCTGCTGGGGGCGGGATGCGCGAGCACGCCCGCCGACTTCTCGTTTGCGCTGATCGGCGACCTCGGTTACCTGCCCGCCCAGGAGCCGCAGGTCGACAACCTGCTGCGCGAGATCAACGCCGAGCCGCTCGCCTTTGTGGTGCACGACGGCGACCTCGGCTCGCCGCCGAACGGCTCGTGCAGCGACGCGCTCTGGGCGCGCCGGCTTGCCCAGTTCCAGGCGTCCGCGCATCCGTTCATCTATACGCCGGGGGACAACGAATGGACTGACTGCCATGCCGCGGAAGGCGCGCCAGGCTACGAGCCGCTCGAGCGGCTCGCGGCGCTGCGCACGAGGTTCTTCGGCACCGGCGAGAGCCTGGGCCAGCGCCGCATCGCGCTGGTGCGCCAGGCCGGCTACCCGGAGAACGTGCGCTGGGCGTATGGCGAGGTCACGTTCATCACCCTGCACGCCATCGGCAGCAACAACAACCTCGGGCGCACGCCGCAAGGCGACGCCGAATATGCCGCCCGCAACGCCGCCGATATCGCGTGGCTGCGTGAAGGCTTCGCCGCCGCGCGGTCGAGCCGCGCGATCATGATCATCCAGCAGGCAAACATCTTTCCCGACTTTCCACCGTTTCCCGGCGGCAGGCCGCAGGAGCCGAACGGCTATGCGGCGCTACGCGCCGCGCTCGAGCAGGAAGTCCGCGGCTACCGCAAACCGGTGGTTCTCGTGCATGGCGACAGCCATTATTTCCGCATCGACCAGCCGCTCGACCGGCGCACCGGCCGCGGCGGCGGCGGCGTGCCGGGCTTTGAAAATTTCACGCGCGTGGAAACCTTCGGCGCGCCGAGCCATCACTGGGTCCAGGCGTACGTGCGCCGCGACGATCCGAACGTTTTCAGCTTTCGCCAGCGGATCGTCGCGCCGAACGTGCTGGCGCGCTAAGCGGGAACAGCGCTTGCCTGCATCGGCGGCATGAGAATCGTGCTTCTTGGCATGGCCATCGCCTGGCTCGCCTATACGTTCGGCCGCGCGCCGCGTCGCGAGATGGTGCCCGACGATGTGCTCGTCACGCGGGTGCGCTTTGCGCTCGACAAGGTACTGGCGCAGCCCGGCTCCGTGAATATCGAGGTGCACGACGGTCGGGTGACGCTGACCGGCCCGGTCGCCTCCGCGGAGCTCGGCAAGCTGCAGCGCACGCTGCGCGGCATGCCCGGCGTGCGCGGCCTCGCGTGCCGGCTGCGCGCGCACGCCTAAGAGCCCTTTGCGCGACGCAGCGTAGAATCCGCGCCCCATGGGGGAAAAGGGGATGCGCTGGCTCGCCGCGGCTGCGATCGTCGCGAGCTTCTACTGGATGCTCGGCGCGGCGCCGCTCTTCGATGTCGACGAGGGCGCGTTCAGCCAGGCGACGCTCGAGATGTTCGAGCGCGGTGACTTTCTCTCGACCTACCTGAACGGCGAGCCGCGCTACGACAAGCCGATCCTGGTCTACTGGCTGCAGGCCGCGGCCGTCGCGCTGCTCGGTCCGAACGAGTGGGCTTTCCGCCTGCCCTCCGCAATTTGCGCCACGCTCTGGGCCTGGTTCACCTATCTCTTCGTGAAGCGCTATTACGGCGTCGAGCGCGGGCTTTTCGCCGCCGCCCTGCTCGCGACTTCGCTCGGCGTTTTCATCATCGGCCGTGCGGCCACTGCCGACGCGCTCCTCAACATGCTGATCGCGGCGTCGCTCTTCGCCGCCTGGCAGCATCTCGCGACCGCGCGGCGCGGCTGGCTTTATGCAACGCACGCGGCGATCGGCCTCGGCGTGCTGGCGAAAGGGCCGATCGCCATCCTCGTGCCGTTTGCGACCACGCTGCTCTACTGCTGGCTGCGCCGCGACCTCAGGACCTGGGCGCGCGCGGTGTTCGACTGGCGTGCGCTGCTCGTCCTCCTTGTCATCGCGCTGCCGTGGTACGTGGTGATTCTGCTCAAGGAAGGCAGCGGCTTCGTCCAGGGTTTCTTCGTCAAGCATAACGTCGGCCGCTTCAGCGGACCGGTCTCGGGGCATGGCGGCAGCCTGCTCTACTACTTTCCAGCGCTCGCGCTCCTCAGCCTGCCGTTCACGGCGCTCGTCGTTCTGGTCGCGATGCGTATTCGCGCGATCTGGCGCGATGAGCTGCAGACGTATCTGCTGCTCTGGTTCGGGTTCGTGTTCGTGTTCTTCTCGCTCTCCGGAACGAAGCTGCCGCACTATGTGCTCTACGGTTATACGGGCCTCGTGATCCTGATGGCGGTGCACAGCTATCAGCTGCGCGCCGTATTCTGGCCGCTCGTCCCGGTGCTCGCGTTCTTTGCCGGCCTGCTCGCGTTGCCGCACGCCTTGAGCTATGCGGCGAGGCATATTGGCGACCCGTTCTATCGCGAGATCCTCGGCGCAGCGCTGGGCGGCTTCGACACCGCTTACTTCGTGTTCTACGGCATGATGTGCGCCATTACGCTCTACGCGATGCTCGAGCGCGTGACGCCGCTGCCGCGCAAGCTGATGGCGCTCGGCTTTGCGGCGGCGCTCTCGCTCGGGACGCTGATCGTGCCGCTCGCCGGCTTCGCGCAGCAAAGCGCGATCAAGGAAGCGGCGCTCCTTTGCCGCGAGCGTCACCTTGACGTCGTGACGTGGCAGCTGAACGCGCCGAGCTTCAGCGTCTATCGCGGCGCGCCGACGCCGTCGCGCGAGCCGCGCCCGGGCGACGTGGTGCTCACCAAGGCGAGCCGGCTCGCCGATCTCCCGGCGGGCCTGCCCTACGACCTGATCTACTCCAAGCGCGGCATCGTGCTCGCCAAGATCCGCGCGTGAGGCACTGGCGCGTCTGGCTCGTGCCGGCCGCTACCGCGGCAGGCTTTGCCAGCGTCTGGCTGCTGGATGCGAACCGGGTGATCTTTCTGGCGCTGAATGCCATCGGCCCGGCCACCAGCGACTGGCTGTGGGCCAACATCACCGTGCTCGGCGATACGGTGGTCGCCTTCGCGCTCTGCCTGCCGCTGTGGCGCCGACGGCCCGAGGCATTGTGGGCATTCCTTTTCGTCGCGCTCCTCGGCACGGCGTGGGTCGATGGACTGAAGCCGTTTCTCGACGTCGACAGGCCGCCGGCGGTACTCGGTGACGCCGTGCATGTGATCGGCCCGGCGTACAAGCACCACACCTTCCCGTCCGGCCACGCCACCGCGGCCTTTGCCATCGCGGGACTCTATGCGCTCGGCAGCGGCTCGCGCGCCGTGGCGGTGATCGCGCTGGCCGTCGCGCTGCTGGCGGCGCTCTCGCGTGCCGTGGTCGGCGTGCACTGGCCGCTCGACATCCTCGCCGGCGCGCTTGGCGGCTGGCTCGCCGCCGTGATGGCGCTCGAAATCGCGCAGCGCACGCGGGCGTTCGGCACCAAGCCCGCGGTCCAGTGGCTGCTCGCGCTGTTTCTCGCCGGCTGTGCCGTGTGGCTCGTCATCGGCCATGCAAAAAGCGGCTACCCGCAGGCCGAGCTCTTGCAGCGCGCCATCGGCATTTGCTGCCTGGGAGCCGCGGCGGCTAGACTAAAACGTGCTGCCGCTTAGCCCGCCGCTCAACGTCACGGTCGTTATCCCGATCTACAACGAGGAGGCGAACCTCGCCGAGCTGGTCTCGCGTGTCGGGGCCGCCATGCAGCGCACGGGCAGGAGCTACGAGCTGATCTGCGTCGACGACGGCTCGCGCGACGGCTCGGCGGCGCTGCTCGAGTCGCTCGCGACGGAGCGGCCGTGGCTGAAACCGCTCTACCTCATCCGCAACTACGGCCAGTCGGCCGCGCTGCAGGCCGGCTTCGACGCCGCGCAGGGCGAGATCATCGTCACCCTCGATGGCGATCTGCAGAATGAGCCGGACGACATCCCGGAGCTGCTGAGGCTGCTCGACGAGCGCCCGGAAGTGGATGTCATCTCCGGCTGGCGCAAGGACCGCCAGGACCGCACCGTGTCGCGCAAGCTGCCGTCGACGGCGGCGAACGCCGTGATTTCGCGCGTGACCGGCGTGCGCCTGCACGACTACGGCTGCGCGCTCAAGCTGTATCGGGCGGACGTGATCCGCGGGCTGCGCCTCTACGGCGAGCTGCATCGCTTCATCCCGGCGCTCGCGGCCGAGGTGGGGGCGAACATCATCGAGGTGCCGGTGCGCCACCATGCGCGCACGCGCGGCGTCTCGAAGTACGGCATCGACCGCACGTTCCGCGTGCTGCTCGATCTGCTGTGGATCAAGTTCCTGATGCGCTTTCTGCACCGGCCGCTGCAGGCGTTCGGTGGGGTGGGGCTCGCGCTCGGCGCCGCCGGCTTTCTGATCCTCGCGTACCTGACGTACGAGAAGCTCGCGCTCGGCGCGGAAATCGGCGGCCGGCCGCTGCTCCTGCTCGGCGTGCTGCTCGCGCTGATCGGCGTCCAGCTGGTCGCGACCGGCCTGATCGGCGAGCTGCTGACGCGCATCTACCACGAGCCGCAGGGTCGGCCGCAATACCTGCTGCGCCGGCAGCCGCGAAAAGGCAGCTGAAGACCGCGGCGCGCATCGCGGCGGGCATCGCGCTCCTTGCCGCGGTCGTCTGGTACGTCGATGCGCGCGCCCTCGCGCAGAGCCTCGCCGCCATCGATGCGCGCTGGTTCGCCGTCGCGGTGCTCTCCTCCCTCGTGTCCAACATTTTTTCCGCCGCGCGCTGGGCGGCGATCGCGCGCGGTCTGGACCTCTTTGCGCCGGCGGCAGCGGCGCAGGCGATGTATTTCCGCGGCATGACGATGAACGTGCTGCTGCCGGGCGCGACGGTTTCGGGCGACGTGCTGCGTGCCTATCAGCTCGGCCGCCTCGGACACAACACGCTGCTGCGCGCCGGGGCGTCGGTGCTGCTCGACCGGCTGAGCGGACTGTGGATCCTCTGCGCCTGCTCGCTCGCCTCGCTCGGCGTGGCACTCGCCACCGCACGGGTGGCGCCGACGCGCGATACGGCGCTCTACCTGCTCGCGCTGGCGGTGGCCCTCGCCCTGCCTTGGGTGCCGGTGCCGCATGAACGGCTCGAGGAGGCGCGGCGCCAGGCGCTCGCCTCGCGCGGCGCGCTGGTGCGCTCGGCGTGGCTCTCGGTGCTGGTGCAGCTCTTCTCGGCCGCTTCGCTCTGGCTCTGCGCCCAGGCGGCGGGCGTCGCGCTCAGCTACCCGCTGATGCTGGCGGCAGCCGCGCCGATCTTCATCATGGGGGCGCTGCCGCTTGGCTGGGGCGGCTTCGGCGCGCGCGAGGCCGCCGCGGTGGTGGTGCTTGGCACGCTAGGCGTGCCGCCGGAGCAGGCGACCGCGACGGCCTTGCTTTATGGAGTCAGCGCGCTCCTGCAGGGAATTGCTGCCGCGCCGCTCTTTCTCGTCAGGAGCGAAAGCGCGGATGCCCCACGCCGTTCTTGAGCCGCATCACCTTCCAGAAGAAGTTGATGCGCGAGACCTCGGTGATCTGGTTGAGGTCGGAAAGCATGTCGCGCAGCTCGAAATCGGGCCGGAAGCCGATCTTGTCGGAAAGTGGCGCGAGCGCCTTCTCGAAGGCGGCGATGAAGCGGTTGTCGGAGCGCACATGGTTCACCAGGAAAATTTCACCGTGCGGACGGCACACGCGATGCAGCTCATCGAGCAGGCGCGCCGGGTTCTCGACGACCGGCACGACGTACATCGCCACCACCTTGTCGAAGCTCGCGTCGGCGAAGCTCATGCGCTCGGCGTCCATCTCGAGCAGCGCCTCGACGTTGCTGAGGTCCTGGCGCGCGACGCGGCGGCGTGCCTTTTCCAGCATCTCGCGCGAGACATCGACGCCCGTGATGCTGACCTCGCGCGGATAAAGCGGCAGCGAGAGCCCGGTGCCGACACCGACTTCGAGCACCCGCTCGCCGGGACGCAGCCCGAGTGCCTGCACCACCGCCTTGCGGCCCGGCTGCAGCACCGGGCCGAACACGGCATCGTAGACTGCAGCGTAGCGGCGGTAAGCCGCTTTCACCGACTCTATTTCGAGTTGCATGCGGGATTGGTCAGGGCTGTGAGGGCTTGTCGGACGAGCGCCTTGGTCAACGGCACCTTATACCCATTATGCCGCAGGGGCGCAGCTTCCTGCACGGCGGCCTCGGCGGCGGCTGCGAACCTGTCCGGGCCGGCGACGGCCCCTTGCAGCTCGCGCTCGGCGGCCGCGGCGCGCCATGGGATCGGCGCCACGCCGGACAGGACGATACGCGCATGCGCGATCTTGTCGCCCGAAAGGCGCAGCACGCACGCGACGCCCGCGAGCGCGAATGCCCAGGTCTTGCGATCCATCGCCTTGAGATAGCAGCTGCGCGTCTCGGGTGGGTGCGGTGGCAGGCGCAGCCGCAGCAGCAGCTCGTCGGCGGCAAGCACTGTCTCTGTGCGCCGCTCCGCCACGGGCAGCGCAAAGAAGTCCGCGAGCTCGAGCGTGCGCTCGCCGCCGCGGCCGTGCAGCCACAGCGCGGCGTCGAAGGCGACGAGCGCCGAGGCGAGATCGGACGGGTGCACGGCATAACATGGACCGCCGCCGTAGAGCGCGTGGTTGCGATTCTCGCCGTCGCGCGCCGGACAATCCGCGCCGTCCTTGAGCCAGCAGTTGATGCGCGCGTTGCGGTAATACCAGCAGCGCGGCCGCTGCAGCAGGTTGCCGCCGACGGTCGCGAGGTTGCGGATCTGCGGGCTCGCGGCGAGCGCCGCCGCCTGCGCGAGCGCGCCATAGCCCTGTGCGATCACCGGGTGCTGCTCGATCTCGGCGAGCGTGGTGAGCGCGCCGATCTCGAGCCCGTCGGGGCGCGCCTCGATGCCGCGCGGCAGCAGCGTTTTCACGTTCACCAGGCGCTCGGGTGCCGCGATGTCGGCCTTCATCAGCGTAAGCAGATCGGTGCCACCGGCAAACGCGCGCGTGCCGGGCCCGAGCGCCGCCACCGCCTGCTCGATGGTGTTCGGCGTGGTGTATTCGAACGGCTTCACCGGATCAGCTTGTCGCGCGTGATGGGAAGCTCGCGGATGCGAACGCCGGTCGCGCTGTAGATGGCGTTGGCTAGCGCTGCGGCAGTCGGGATGATCGGCGGCTCGCCGCAGCCTTTGGCGCCGGTCGCGTTCGCTTCCTCGTCGGGCATGCTTTCGCTCAGGTTGACGATCGCGGGGATGTCGGCGAGCGTCGGCACCTTGTACTCCTCGAGGTTGGCGTTCAGCACTTCGCCCAGGCGCGGATCGACCACGCGGTGCTCGTTCAAGGCATAGCCGAGCGCCTGGGTGATGCCGCCGATCACCTGGCTCGACTGCAGGAGCGGGTTGACGATGCGACCGCAATCGTGCGCCGCGACGACGCGCTTCACGCTGACTTCGCCGGTATCGCGATCGACCGCGAGCTCGACGGCCTGGGCGCCGCAGGTGCGAATGCTCTTGTCCTGCGGATTGTCGGCACGCACGGCGCGTCCGCGGCCGGCGTTCTTCGCCCGCCGCGCGGCGTCTTGCAGCACCGGACCCAGGGTGGCGAGCGTGGCGCTGCCGGCGCTCGTCGGTCCGTAGATCTCGGGCTGCGTGTCGCCGAGCTCGATCGCGACGCGCTCGAGCGCGATGCCGAGCTCGGCCGCCACGATCTGCGCAAGCGCGGTGCGCGAGCCGGTGCCGATGTCCTGCACGCCGACGACGACGCGCGCCGCGCCATCGCGGAACTCGACCTCGGCTTCGGCCGGGGGCCAGCCGCCGCCCGCTGCCCAGTCGTGCGCGGCAAAGCCGAGGCCGGAGCGCTGATGCCTCCATTCGCAGGCCTCGGCGACGCGCGTGATGCAGCGGCGCAGGCTTTGCGGCGCGGTAAACGGCTTGTCCTCGCGCTGGTCACGGGTCGCGTAGTTGCGAAGGCGCAGCTCGACGGCGTCGATTTTCAGCCGCTCGGCCAGCTCGTCGATCGCCGACTCGAGCGCAAAGTTGCCCTCGGCGTAGCCGGGCGCGCGGAAAGCGACCGCCGGGCCGGCGTTACTGCGCAGCGGCCGCTGCTCGGCGCGCACGTTGGCGCAGCGATAGAGCGTGAGATAGGTGCCGATGACATCGCTCGCTTCGCCGCCGGCGCTGTAGGCGCCCTGCTCGAAGCGGATGCGCACGTCGATCGCGGTCAGCGTGCCGTCGCGCTTCGCGCCAAGGCGCAGCGCCTGCTCGGTGGCGTTGCGGTTGCCCACGGCGAGGTTCTCGGCGCTGCGCTCGAGCATGAGCTGCACCGGCCGGCCGGTGCGCTGCGCAAGGAGCGCCGCGATCACCGTATGCTTCCAGGCGATCTGCTTCGCGCCGAAGCCCCCGCCCATATGCTCGGTGATGACTCGCACTTTCTGTGGCGAGAGGCCGAGCTTCTCGGCCACTTCGTCGCGCACGGCGAAGATGCCCTGCGTCGATTCGTGCACCACCAGGTGATCACCGTGCCACAGCGCCGTGCAGCCGTGCGGCTCGAGCGCGTTGTGCAGCGCCGTCTGCGTGCGGTACGCCGCCTCGAGCACCACGTCCGCCTCGCGCAGGCCGCGCGCGAGGTCGCCACGCTGCTCGGTTTTCGGCTCGGCGGGCGCACCCCGCATATCGAAGGCGAGCGGCTCGTATTGCACCGCGATCAGACGCACCGCGTCCTCGGCCAGCTCCTCGCTTTCGGCAGCGACCGCCGCCACTTCGTCGCCGATGAAGCGCACCGTGCGATCGAAGAGCGCGCTCTCCTCGTACCAGCCGATGCACGGGCTGTTGGCGCTCGACAGCACGGCGTGCACACCGCCTAGCCGCTCGGCGCGCGAGGTATCGATGCGCCGGATGCGCGCATGCGCATGCGGACTGCGCAGGATGCGCGCATAGAGGAGGCCAGGAAAGCGCGCGTCGGCGGCGTAGCGCGCAGCGCCCGTCACCTTGGCGCGTCCCTCGAGCCGGGTCGTCACGGTTCGCGGGCCATGCGGGCTGCGCGCACGATGTTCTGGTAGGCGCCGCAACGGCAAAGATTGCCACTCAGCGCGCGCATGATCTCGGCGTCCGAGGGTCGTGCCACGCGGTCGTAGAGCGCGGCGAGCGCCATCAGCTGACCCGGGGTGCAGAAGCCGCACTGTAAAGCGTCCGCGGCGATGAACGCTTCCTGCAGGCGATGGAGCTTGCCATCGGCGGCGAGCCCCTCGATGGTGGTGACCGCGCGGCCGGCGCAGTCGACCGCCAGCACGAGACAGCTGTACACGGCGGCACCATCGAGGAGCACGGTGCAGGCGCCGCAATTGCCCATGTCGCAGGATTTCTTTGCCCCGGTAAGGCCGAGATCGGCCCGCAGCGCGTCGAGCAGCGTGCGCCGCGGCGCGACGTCCAGCTCGACGTGCTCGCCGTTCACGCGAAGCGGCGTCATGGCCCCGACGATAGCAAACGGCGCGCCCGGCACGTGAATTGCAAACCTGTGATGGGTCCAATGAGGATCGCTCAGATTGCACCGCTCGCTGAAGCCGTGCCGCCGAAGCTTTACGGCGGCACCGAGCGCGTCGTGTCGTACCTTACCGAGGAGCTGGTGAAGCTCGGGCACGATGTGACGCTCTTTGCGAGCGGCGATTCGGAGACCTCGGCGCAGCTCGTCGCCTGCGCGCCCCGAGCGCTCAGGCTCGATGCGGCGGTTAAGGATCCGCTCGCGCCGCTCGCCCTGATGCTCGAGCGCATCCGCGCCCAGGCCCAGGATTTCGACATCCTGCACTTTCACTTGCAGCACGTGCACCTGCCGCTATTCCGGCCGTTTGCGCGGCGCACGGTGACTACGATGCACTGGCGGCTCGACCTCCCCGAGCTCGTGCCGCTCTACCGCGAATTCAGCGAGATGCCCCTCGTTTCGATCTCCAACGCGCAGCGCAAGCCGCTCGCCTTCGCCAACTGGGTGGGGACGGTGCACCACGGCCTTGCGGCCGAGGTGTGCCCGTTCAACCCCGCCTTCAACCATTCGGCGCGCGGCGGCTATTTCGCCTTCCTCGGCCGCGTGTCGCCGGAAAAGGGCCTCGATCGCGCGATCGAGATCGCGCGCCGCGCCGGCGTGCGCCTTCGCATCGCCGCCAAGATCGATGCCGGCGACGAGGAATACTTCGAGCGCGAGATCGTGCCGCATCTCGGCCTGCCCGGCGTGGAGTTCATCGGCGAAGTGAACGAGGCGCAAAAGCCCGCCTTCCTCGGCAACGCCACGGCGCTGCTTTTCCCGATCGACTGGCCCGAGCCCTTCGGCCTCGCCATGATCGAGGCGATGTCCTGCGGCACGCCGGTGATCGCCTGGAACAAGGGCTCGGTGCCGGAGATCATCGACGAGGGCCGCACCGGCTACATCGTCGACTCGATCGACGGCGCCGTCGCCGCGCTCGAGAAGGCGGCGCGCCTCGATCGGCTCGGCGTGCGCACGCAATTCGAAGAGCGCTTCTCGGCCGCGCGCATGGCGCAGGACTATCTCTCGGTCTACCGGGCCCTCGGCCGGCGCCGCGCGGTGGCCGCGCTGTGAAAGCCGAGCGGCCCTCGGCCGGCCCGGTCGTCGTCCCGGGCGTCGTCTCGCTCGCCGCGTCGAGCCGGCGCACGCTCAAGCACGGCGACAGCTTCGCCATGTTCGACGAGCTGGGCGACATCCACGAGGTCGAGCACAGCCCGGCGGGGCTATTTCACCACGACACGCGCTTCCTCTCGCGCCTGCAGTTCACGCTCGAGGGCCACCGGCCGATGGCGCTCTCCTCGACGGTGCAGCCCGACAACGTGATGCTGGACGTCGACCTGACCAATCCGGACTTCTTCGACGCCGAGGGCCAGCTCGTCCTGCCGAAGGACACTTTCCATATCGCACGCGCCAAATTCCTGTGGAACGCGTGCTGCTACGAGCTCTTCACCATCACGAGCTACTGCGAGACGCGCCAGAAGCTTCATCTCGCGGTCGAGTTCGCTGCCGACTTCGCCGACCTCTTCGAGATCCGCGGCTACCGGCGCTCGCGGCGCGGCACGGTAAAGGCCGAGCTGCTCGGTCCGGCCGAGGCGGTGTTTCATTACCAGGCGGTCGACGGCCTGCCGCGCGCAACGCGCATCTCGTTCGGTCCGCAGCCCTCGCGCCTCACCCAGACGCGCGCCGAGTTCGAGCTCGACCTCGCGGCGCGCGAGCGCCGGCCGATCGCGCTGACCGTGCAGTGCGTCGAAGGCAATCTGGTGCCTTCCGCCGAGCGGCGCTTCTTCGTCGTGCGCCGCATGGCGCACCGCGCGCTCGTCGCGGCGCGCGAGGCGGCGCCGGTGATCGAAACCTCCAACGCGCTCTGCAACAACGTGCTCGAGCGCTCGAGCGCCGATCTCGCGATGCTGATGACCGAGACGCCGCACGGCGCCTATCCCTACGCCGGCGTGCCGTGGTTCTCGACCCCGTTTGGCCGCGACGGCCTGCTTACCGCGATGGAGATGCTGTGGCTCGAGCCGCAGCTTGCGCGCGGCGTGCTGCGTTTTCTCGCCGCGCACCAGGGCGCGCGCGAGGACCCGGCGGCGGACATGGAGCCGGGCAAGATCCTGCATGAGCTGCGCGAGTGCGAGCTCGCGCGCCTGGGCGAAGTGCCCTTCGGCCGCTACTACGGCTCGATCGACTCGACGCCGCTTTTCATCGCCCTCGCCGGCCAGTACTGGCAGCGTACGCGCGACATCGAGACGCTGAGAGCCATCTGGCCGCACGTCAAGGCGGCGCTCGACTGGATCGAGCACTCGGGCGACCGCGACGGCGACGGCTTCGTCGAGTACGACCGCAAGCGCACCAGCGGCCTTCGCAACCAGGGCTGGAAGGACTCCGACGACGCCGTGTTCCACGCCGACGGCGCGCTCGCCGAGCCGCCGATCGCACTCTGCGAGGTCCAGGGATACGTCTATCTCGCCTATCGCATGGCGGCGCGGCTCGCGGTCGACATGGACGACTATCCGCTGTCCGCCGGGCTCACGCTGAAGGCGGAAAAACTGCGCCGCCAGTTCGAAGAGACCTTTTGGGATGAAGAGCTCGGCACCTACGCGCTCGCGCTCGACGGCGCAAAGCGCGCCTGCCGCGTGCGCAGCTCGAACGCCGGCCAGGTGCTCTTCACCGGCATTGCCTCAGCCGAGCGTGCCGCGCGCGTGGTGGAGGGCATGTTCGAGCCGGATTTCTTCAGCGGCTGGGGCATCCGCACGATCTCGCGCCGCGAGCGCCGCTTCAACCCGGCGTCCTATCACAATGGCTCGGTCTGGCCGCACGACAACGCGATGATCGCGCTCGGGCTCGCGCGCTACGGCCACTGCAGCGAAGCGCTCACGCTCACCAGCGCGCTGTTCGACGCCGCCGCACACATGCACCTGCGGCGCCTGCCCGAGCTCTTCTGCGGCTTCGAGCGCAAGCGCGGCAAGGCGCCGACGCTCTATCCGGTGGCCTGCGCACCGCAGGCGTGGGCCGCAGTCGCGCCGTACGCGCTGCTTCAGGCATGCCTCGGGCTGGAAATCGACTGCGGCGCGCGCAAGGTGCGGCTGCGCCGGCCGCGCCTGCCGCATTTCATCGACTGGATGACGGTGAAGCGCCTGAGCATCGGCGAGGCGCGCGTCGATCTGATGCTGCGCCGGCACGACTCGAGCGTCGCGGTCAACCTGCTCGCGCGCCACGGCAGCGCCGAAGTGGAAGTCATGCTTTGAAGGCGGCCGATATGCCTGTTCCGTACCGAGTACAGAACGCCGGGCGCCATCGCCCGGGGTCACCGGAAGAGTGACGCCTGCGGTAATATTCCTCCCAATATGCTCTCCACATCGCAGCAATACCCCCAGGTCGGCTCGCGCTGGCAGGATCGGGACCGGCGCGCCAAGCGCACGGTGCAGGTGATCCGCATCGATGAGTCGAACCGCCGCGTGCGCATCCACTGCATCGAGACCGACGTCCTGTCCTGGGCGAAGCCCGAGCGCTTCAACGGCAAGAGTGGCGGCTATCAGCCGCTGCCAGGGGCGAAGCGCGGCTAGTTGATACAGCGGCGCGAGGAGCCCGCTGCATCGCGCGGCGGCGGCTCCGGGGTGTCGTTCGAGTCGCCGGTCCCGGCAGTCTCGTCGAGGATGATGTCGACCACGCGCAGGAACACCTCGCGCGGCGGCTTGGCATCGCCGCGGATCCACTTGTCGAGCTCGTCCTTCGGCACCCGCAGCACGTTTGAGAGTTTGTCGCGGCCCCCCAGCAGCTCAGCTGCCCGCAGCAGCGCGCGGCTATATACGCTCACAGTCACGAGCCAATGATTCCGCAACTGTGCCGCGCGCACAATCGAGGCGCGCCTGACAGGAAACTTCTTACGCCGCGCCGGCCTGGTCGAGGTGCAGCAGGATGATCTCGATCGCCGCGAGGAACACCATCTGCGGCGGCTCCTCGCGCGCCTCGAGCCAGTTGCGCAGCGCCGCGTCCGAGACGCCGAGGTGCTTGGCGAGCTGCGGCACGCCGCCGAGCACCAGGCAGGCGCGATGCAGCGTGCGCGCGTAGGTGGTCTGCCGGGAAGGCGCCGGCAGTGGACAGTCCGCCTTCGCTGTGAGGCCGGCTGGCATGCCGTGATGATGCGATGCGCCACATCCGCCGCCAAGTCGCGCAGGCGCTCTGGCGCTTGTCGTGTTTTCGGGGACGCCCCCCCCCCGGGGTCTGCCGGCTAGTAGGTCGGTTCCGCCCGCCCCAGGCGCTCGATCAGCGCGATCAGCTGGCTCGGCTCGTAGGGCTTCGTCACATGGTGATCGAATCCGGCGCTGCGCGCGAAGGACTTGTCGGCGGCGCTGTCGCGGCCGGTGATGGCGATCAGCATCGGCTTCGCGCTGCCGTAGCGCTCACGCAGCTTTTGCGCCACTTCGAAGCCGTTCATGCCCGGCATGCCGATATCGAGGAGCAGAACGTCGGCGCCGAAGTCGCGCACCGCGTAGAACGCCGCCGGTCCGTCGCTGGCGGTCTTGACGTCGTGCCCCTCGTCTTCGAGGAGCAG
>DASREB010000263.1:0-10289 GCA_035652275.1 Burkholderiales bacterium | reverse complement strand
GCCTTGCGCGCCGCGGGCTACAGCGCGCCCCAGCTCTATCAGCTCGACCCGCAGCTCGGCTGGAGCCTGCGAGCGACCAAGCAGGGATGGCGCATCTCCGCGGGCGAGCGCGGCTACGCGATCATCAACGCGGCCGGCTTCCGCGATCGCGACCGTACCCTCGACAAGCCCGATCCGGTGTACCGCATCGCGGTGCTCGGCGACGACTATTCCGAAGCCGCGCCGGTTGCGCTGCGCGACACCTGGTGGTGGCGGCTCGAAGCGGAGCTGCAGCGCTGCGACTTCCGGCCAGGCAAGCTCATCGAGGTGCTGAATTTCGGCGTGGCCGGCTACAGCACGGCGCAGGAGCTCGTAATGCTCGAGACGCGCGCGATGCGCTACGCCCCCGACCTGGTGCTGCTGCAGTTCGCGCCGTCGAATGTGATCGACAACTCGTCGGCCCTTGCACCGAACAAGCTGCGCCCGTTCTTCTACCTCGATGCCCACGGCGTGGCGCGCATCGACGATTCCTTTACGACCGCCGCGGAGTTCCAGCGCGGCATGCAGACGCGCTATCGGCTCGCCGCAGAGATCGCGGACCATACCCGCGCCTTCCAGCTCGTACGGCAACTCGCGCGCCAGACTTTCATTGCGCCGGCGCACGCCGAGGCGGCGCTCTCGAGCGGCCGTCTATACGAGGACGCCTGGCGCATCACCGAGGCGCTCATCGCCAGGATGAATGACTACGCGCGGCGTAACGGCGCCGAGCTAAGGCTGGTCGCCGTGCCGGCACGAGGGGCGTCTTCGGCCGATGCCGAACAGCGCCTCGCAGCGCTCGGCGCGAAATTGAGCCTGCCGGTGATGTGGCTCGGCAGCGAGCTGCGCGCCGCGGACTATCGCCCTTCGGGCGCCTGGACAGTCGAAGGCCATCGCGCCGCCGCCGCGGCGCTCGCCCGGCGGCTCTGTCCCGCTCAGCCGCCGGCCGGTTAGCGCGATGCGCGCTCCCGGTTACATCGCGCTCCTCTTCCTCGCCGCCTGCACCAGCACGCGGCAGCCAGGCGATGACGTCACGGTGGTGTGGAACCGGGTCTCGGATCCGCAAGCCGCCTGCCAGCAGCTCTCCGGCCAACCGCAGCTCTTCACCGTCCGCGGCTGCTCCAAGTGGAACCAGACCGACGCCGCCGGCAAGCGTGTCTGCGCCATCTATGCGCCCATGCCGCGAAGCGAAATGGACACCCAGCGCTTCGTCACGCTGGGCCATGAACTGATGCACTGCTTCGACGGCAACTGGCACGATCGCTGGGGCCGCATGAACCCGGCGGAGAGCGAGGCCGCTGCAGGCAACTCCCGCAAGAGCGGCGCCGCGGCCGCCGCCGACTAGTAGATCTTCGTTCCCGCGGCGGGAAGCGACGGTCTTTATTTCTAAAAAGTCTTCGCGGTCATCACGAGAAGTTGCCGCGTCTTGATATTCGGATCGGTGCGGTGCACGGGGAAGGCGAGATCGACATGCAGGATATTGCCGAACGACGAGCGTGCGCTCAGCACGCGCAGGCCGATGCCGACGTCGTTCAGCCAGCCGTTGTTCGGGTTGCCGAGCTGGCTGTCCCAGGCGCGGCCGACGTCGTAATAGACGGCGAAGCCGACGCGAAAGAGCCGCAGCGGATACCAGTCGGTGTAGTAGCGCTCCTCGACGGAAAAGAGCTGGCGATGGGTGCCGCGCTGGTAGCGCAGCGGATAGCCGCGCAGGCCGCTGTCGCCGCCAAGCAGAAGCTCATCGGCGATGTTCGGGCTGCGAACCAGGTCAGTGCTCGCGGAGAAGTAGAGAAGATAGGAGCCGCTCTGCGGCACGAACCAGCGCATGTTCGCGCTGAAGGTACGCACGTCGCCGATGGTGCTGCCGTACTGGTTGGTATAAGCGCCGCTCGCGAGGAGCTGCTGGCCGGCGGGCAGACGGAAACCCTTGCTCAGGCTCGCGTTCAGTAGCCACGGCTGATCGGTAGAGCCGAGCACGCTCAGCGCGCGACCCAGTTGTACCTGCGAGTGCAGGCCCATGGCGAAGTATTCCGGCCGCCGGATGCGCTCGCGGTCCATCACCGGCAGGTAGTCGTCCTCGATCACCTCGTAGCGCAGGAACGGCGCGGCGCGCGTCGCGTCCGGCGGCAGCGACGGCGGCGGCGCCTCGCCCGGCTCGAGCAGGTAGGTGTCGGACTGGTAGCTCAGGCCCGCGGAATAGCGCTGCACCCAGCCGTCGACGAGCCCGCGCGACACGCCGCCTGAAAATTCGACGGCTTCCTGGCGATGGCGATACTTGGCGACGATGTCGCCCGCGGAATAGAGCGAGTCGAGCCGGTTGAACTTCGTCTCGCTCGCGGTCGCCGCCCAGCGCGTGTCGAGCGCATAGAACGGCCGTGCGAGGGACAGCGACTCGCTCGAGCCATCGTTGAAGCGCGAGCGCTCGAGCGAAGCGGCGGTCCAGCCATCGAAGAGATGGTCGTGGCCGAGCTCGAACGAGGTGCCGTTGCGATCGACCGTAGAGCTTCTTTCGAAGCCGAGCGTCGTGCCGGTGCCGGCGAGGTTGGTCTCCTTGATGTTGACCGCGCCGGAGGTCTTGCCGCCCTCGTGGCGCAGCTTGAGGCCTGGCTGCAGCGTCCAGGTGTCGCGCGTCACCACGTCGAGATCAACCACCCCCTCGCCGTAGCGCGACGGGCGGATGGTGACGTCGTACACCGTGCTGGTGGCGCGAATCAGCCGCTCGGTTTCCTCGATCAGGCGGACCGAAACACGGTCGCCGCTCTTGAAGAGCAGTGAGCGCCGGATAAGCTCCGGCCGCGTCTTGGCGTGCAGCGCATTCGCGGCGCGATAGGCGATGCCGCTCTCGTGCGGATCGCTGAGGTCGAAGATGTTGCGCGTATCGATGCGGATCTCGCCGATCACGGCGCCGGCGGCCTCGAGCTCGGCGAAGGAAGGCACGTCGGTTTGCGCGGCTGCCGGCGCTGAGAGCGCGATGCCGAGCCAAGCGAGCCAGCGATAGCGCCGCGGGGGAGAGGGCATCGCGCGGCGATTATCCGCCGCGGCCCAGAAACGACGAGGGCACGGCCGCTAGCCGTGCCCTCGGTGCTGCTCCTGCGAGTGGCGATCAGACGGTGACGACACGGTGTTTGGCCCCATCGGGGGCTGCTAACAGCGGGATGGCCAGCGTCCGAGCGTGCGTAGAAGCTGCACTACGCACGTAGCAATTCTGTTACCCGCGTTTCGGCGGGGCAACGGCCTGCCCTGATCCGGTCGGACTATAGGTGAAGATCCATTTCGTGTAATGATCGGCGCCCTCGAACGCCTCTTCCGCCGGAGCGAAGTTGCCTGTTTTGACGGGCGTTTCCTCGGAGCGGCTATAGACGCCCATGAAGCCGCCGCCCGGCGCCTCCACCAGCCCCCAGTCGGTCGTCTCGGTGATCGGGTCGCGGTAGAGCCGGCGCAGGTGGTGCTGCGGCATGGGGAAGCGATTGTCTTCCAGCAGGTCGTCGATCTTCTTCGGATACGCCTTGGCGCCAGGGCTCTTGTTGTAATAGCTGGCAATGGCGTCGCGGAATTGCGCGCCGATGAAGAGCAGCTCCGCCTCCTTCTCGCGCTGCGCCGCGTGCGAGTAGAGCTCGCCGTATGCGGCGAGGCCGAAGCCCATCAGCGCAACGGCGATGAGGAGGCCGACATAGGTAAAACCGCCGGTTCGCCTGCGGCTCACCACCCCCTTGTCAGGGAATCGTGCAACGACACCGGGATCGCGCACCAGGCGCACGAACGGCGCCGGCGCTGCCAGGTTCGCCGGCCGCCGGCCGAAGAACGCAGGATTCGAGAGCCGGGTGCGCTCAGTAGCGCTCATAGCCCTTGGCGCCGCTCTTCACGTCCCAGACGTTGCCCTTGCGCGTGTCCTGCGGCGGCACAGCGACCCATGTCGAGGTGCTTTGCGTGAACGGATCCTTCGGGATCGAGCGCAGGTAGTGCTTGGCGACGAGGTCCTCGAGCGTGGTGGGGTACTTGCCGGTATCGGCATAGTGCTTGTCGAGCGAGTCGCGCATCAGCGCGAGGTTCTGCTGAAGCACCGCTTCTTCGGCCCGGCGCATCTTGCCCATGTAATCGGGCACGACGACCGACAGCAGAAGCGCGATGACCGCGAGAACGACCATCAGTTCGACGAGAGTAAAGCCTTTGTGTTTGCTCATCACCATTGCCTGTAGGGGACACCGTTCAAGCCGGTGCCGTCGCTCTTGGAAAAAACGTCGTACACATCCTTGCCCGGCTGCGGCGAGTCGGCCGCGCTCGCGTAGCTGCGCAGGCCCCATTCTTCGCCGCCCATCGGATCCGGTGGCACGCGGCGCAGGAAGTAGACCTTGGGCGCGTCGGGCTTGCGCTTGTCCGGCACGCCTTCCACCAGTATGGCGAGGGAGGGCGGATAGCCGGTCGCATCGGCCGCGCGCTCGATCACGCCGTCATCCGCGGCGCGCTTGTAGGCATCGATCGCGCTGCGGATCTCGCGCAGCGCATGGCGGAGCTCCTTTTCCTTGTCCCGCTGCACCGTCACCTCGGCGAGCGGCGCCGCGATGGTGGCGAGCAGCGCGACGATCGCTACCGTGATCAAGAGCTCGATGAGAGTGAAGCCGCGCGCTTTCATCCGTTCCTCGCCAGCGCGTCGAGGCCCGCTCGCGCGCGCTCGTTCTGCGGGTCAATACGCAGTGCCCGGGCGTAGGCCGCGGCGGCGCGCTCGAGGGCGCCGGCGGCCCTGGCGTTATCGCCGAGGGCTAAGTAACGCTGGGCTGCGAGCGCCTTTTGGCGCAGGTAATAGTCGCGCAGCTCCGTGTCGCGCGGGTGCGCATTCACCTCCTGCGCGAGGAGGGCGAGGGCTTGCTCCTCGTTCCCCGCCTCAATGTCCACGCGCAGCGCCTCCTGCCTCGTGCATGCTGAGAGCGCCAGCGCCAACAGGAGAAGGGCGACGATCGGTCTCATAGGGCGAGCGTCTGCTTCGTCTTGAGCGGCAGGTAGGTAAAGACGATCTGCTCGTCGGTGACCTTGTCGACGCGGTACTGGCCGACGCGCTGGCCGGGCTCGACCGCGATGAATTCCTGCCCCTGCTCGAGGAAGATCTCGAGCTTCTCGCCGTCGCTCATGCGGCCGACGTACTTGAAGGGCAGCGGCGGCGGCCCGGCGGGCTTTGCCGGTGCCTGCGGCTGCGCTTCGGCGGCCGGCACGATCGGCGAGAAGCTGCGCGGCGCGAAGGCATCGGCTTTCGCGCCTTCATCGGCGCGCGCCTCGAGCTTCGCGATATCGATGTCGGCGGCGGCCGGCACGCGCGTCTCGGCGCGCGGCGCGCTCGCGCTATTGCGCGAGGGCTGGTAGGAGCGCTGCTCGCGGCCGGCGACGACGGAGGCAAGCGCGCTCACCACGACGGTCAGCGCCAGCACTTTCTTCACGATCGGCTTCATGGTTTCACCATATGGAGCGTGAGGCGCAGCTCCGCCTGCAGCATGCCTTCGCGGCGGTGCTCGCGCTTGAGGGTCACCTGGTCGAGCGACAGCACCGGAATCTCGACCAGGGCGCGCTTCAGGAACTCGCGCATCTGGGTGTAGCTGCCGGTGAGCGGGATGGTCATCTCGTAGCGCTCGAGACGGCCGGCCGCGCCTTGCGTCTTGTAGCTCGCGGACTGCAGCTCGACCCCGGTGGCGCGGCCGATGGCATAGAGCTTCGCCAGCCAGTCGGTCGCCGCCTCGGGCTTCGCCAGGTACTGGTACACCGCCGCGAGCTTCTCGTTCGGCGTCGCTGCGGCGCTCGGCGCATCGCTCATCGCACCAGCGCGCGCGGCGAGCACGCGGTTCTTGTCCTTCAGCGGCTGGAGCACCAGCGTCATGAAGAGCGCCGCGCCGATGAAGAGCACGATCGACGCCATGCCCATGGCGCCGAGCTCGTCGCGCACGCGGTCGCGCACGCGGTACAGCTTGGCCACGATGTTCATCGCTTCACCTCGTTCCAGGCGGCCGAGATGGCAAACGACACCGGATGCTGCGGGTCGTTCTGCCGCACTTCGTGCCGCACGAGCTGCACATGCGAGAGCGCGTCGTTCTGGCTGAGCGTGAGCACGTAGCCGAGCGCCGCGAGATAGTCCTTGCTGTCGCCGGTGATCTTGACCGTGCCGCTCTTGGTGTCGGGCTCGATCGCGAGCAGCGCCACCTGGTCGCTGCCGGCGGCTTCGAGCGCGGCGAAGAGCTTCGCCCATGGCAGGCCGAGGCGCTCGACGCTATCGCGTACCAGCGCCAGTTCCTCCGGCGAGGCCTTGGCCAGCGGCGGGCGCGGCTTGGCGCGAGCGACGATGGTCTCGTTCGAGTGCACCTCGCGTACGAGCTGCACATAGCTCACCGCCATGTCGCCCGCCAGGCCGAGCGCCACCGCGAGCAGCACGCGCGGCGCCCAGCGCGAGCGCGCGCCGCGGCGGACGAAGTCGAGTTGGATGCGTTGCATCACGGTGGCTTACTCCGCCGCGAGCGCGAGCTCGCGATAGGCCAGCGCCTCGGCGCGCCAGGCGTCGTGCATCTCGACATCGAATTCGCGCTGCGCGCACACGATCACTCTCGTAATCGGTTGCGCGAGCCCGAGGAAAGCGCTTTCGCGCTCGAGGATCTCGGGCAGCGCGTTGCGCCAGCCGCTGTCGACGCGGCGGCTGCGGATCGCGATCCACATGCCGCGCTGGATGAGCGCGAGCGTCAGCCGCCCCGGCTCCTCTACCACGAGCCAGCAGGAGCCGTTGCCGACCGTCTTGCGAATGCGATTGAACGCCGCCACCAGGAACGGCTGAACCGAGACGAGGCGCATGTTCGCTTTGGAGAACACCTCCATCAGCTGATTCACCAGCGCCCGGTCCACCGCGCAGGCGAGGCGCGGGCCCTGCGGCGCGGTCTCGGTGACGCTGATCTGCCATTCCGTGGCGCGCGGGCCGTGCAGCGTATTGAAGCGGTGCGTGGCGAGCGCCAGCCACTGCTCGCGCGTCTTCAGCGTCTCGTTGTAGGGCAGGAGCGCGTAGCGCACGAACTGGTCGGCGAGCACCACGGCGGCCTCGCCTTTCATGCCGCCGAGCGACGCGGCGAGCGTCTCTACCGGCCCGTTCCAGGAGCCGTCGTTGGCGGCGAGCTCGATGGCACGTGCGTCGCTCACGTAGATCCGATCCGGGCCAAGCCCGATGCGCAGCTGCTTGTTACGCCACGAAAGTGACACGGTTGATCTCCTCGAGACTGGTTTCTTGGTTGGTGACGAGCCGCATGGCGGCTTCCCTGAGCGGCAGCGTGCCGGCGGCACGCGCTACTTCCTTGAGCTTCCTCGCGGGCGCGCGGGCGATGATCAGCTCGCGCAGCTCGTCATTCAGTACGAGCAGCTCGCCGATCGCCTTGCGTCCGCGGTAGCCCGTGCCTCTGCACGCGGCGCAGCCGCTGCCGCGGCACGTGCTGCAGTAGACGCGCACCAGGCGCTGTGCCAGCACCGCGTTCAGCGCGGACACCAGGTTGTACGGATCGACGCCCATGTGCATGAAGCGGCCGAGCACGTCGAACGCGTTGTTGGCGTGCACGGTCGTATAGACCAGGTGACCGGTGAGCGCCGACTGCACCGCGATTTCGGCGGTCTCCGGGTCGCGGATCTCGCCGACCATGATGCGGTCCGGGTCGTGGCGCAGAATGGAGCGCAGACCACGGGCGAACGTCAGGCCCTTTTGCTCGTTCACCGGGATCTGCAGCACGCCCGGCAGCTGGTACTCGACCGGATCCTCGATGGTGATGATCTTGTCCAAGCCTTTGTTGACCTCGGTGATGGTCGCGTACAGCGAAGTGGTCTTGCCGCTGCCGGTGGGCCCGGTGACCAGCAGCATGCCGTACGGCTCGGCGGAGAGCTGACGCATGCGCTCGATGATGTCGGCGTCGAAGCCGAGCGCATCCAGCGTCAGTCCCTTCAGCTGGTCGGAGAGCGCGCGCCGGTCGAGAATCCGCAGCACCGCGTCCTCGCCGAAGACGCTCGGCATCACCGACACGCGAAAATCGATTTCGCGGCCTTCGCGCCGCGCCTTGAAGCGGCCGTCCTGCGGCACGCGGCGCTCGGCGATGTCGAGCTCCGACATCACCTTGATGCGCGAGATGACCTGCTCGGCCACTTCGGTGCCCGGCACCGATTCGGCGGGCGTCAGCACGCCGTCGATGCGGTACTTGATGGTGAGGCCGCTGGCGTTGGTCTCGAGGTGCACATCGCTCGCCCCGGCCTTGATCGCGTCATAGAGCGTGGAGGCGACCAGGCGCACCACCGGGCTGTCGGTTTCGCTGATCGTCTCGAACGACAAGTCCTGCGCGGCGTCCTTGACCTGTCCGGCGGTTTGCAGCTCCGCCGCCGCGCCGTCGAGCGCCCGCATCGCGGCCTCCTGGCGCGCGAGGAAATCGGCGACATCCTGGCGCAGCGCCAGGCGATAGCGGAAAGGCACCGCCAGCCGTTCCTCGAGCCAGTCTTGCGTGTCGAGGTCGAACGGATTGCCGAGCACGATGAAGACGTCGCCGTCCGTACCGCGCAAGGCGACGCAGCCGCGGCGCGATGCTTCGGCATACGGCACGAGGTCAAAGGCGGCCTCGGCAGCAGCCATCTCGGCCGCCGACATGCCTGGCATGTGCAGCGCCTGCGACAGATGCTTGACGACGTCGGCGCCGTGCTCGCGCTCGAGCACTTCGATATTCATTTGATATTCCCCGCGAGTTCGAAGATCGGCATGTACATGAGGACAACCACCGCGCCGACGGCGAGGCCGAGGAGCGTCATCAGCAGCGGCTCGAAGGCGCGCGTGAACCAGTCGACGAAGCGCGCCACCTCGTCGTCATGGAAGCGCGCGATCTCGCCGAGCATGCGGCCCATGTCGCCGCTCCTCTCGCCCACCACCAACATGCGCGCCGCGACCGGCGTGGCAAGGCTGGCGGCGCCGAGCGCAGCCGACATCGGGTGGCCTTGCTCGATGAGCGAGCGCGCCTGGCGCAGCTGCGGCCGCAGGTGCACAGCGAGCAGCTCTTCCACCATTTCGAGCGCGCGCAGCGCCGGGATGCCGGCGCGCATCAGCATGCCCGCCGTGCGATAGAGCCGCGCCAGCTGATAGGTCTTCATGCGGCTGCCCAGTGCCGGCAGCCTCCAGATGCGCCGGTTGAGCGCTGCGCGGACCACCGGACGCGAGAGCGCCCAGGCGCCGACGCCGATGCAGCAAATAAAAGCGGAAAACAGGACGAGTCCATGTTTTCCGACAAAGCTCCCAAATGAGAGGAGCAACTGGGAGAAAAAGGGCAGCGTGTGCGCCATGTCCTCGTAGACCTGCGCGAAGCGCGGCACCACGTAGAGCATCAGGAAGCCGATCACCAGCACGCCCACCGCCATCAGGATGGCGGGATAGATGCTCGCCGAGACGACCTTCTTCTTTACGCGCTCGAGCTCTTCCTGATAGGCGATGTAGCGCCCAAGCGCTTCCTTCACGTTGCCGGTGCGCTCGCTCGCCTTGATGGTGGCGACGTAAAGCGGCGAAAAGTGCAGCGGGAACGCCGCCACCGCCTTCGAGAACGGCTCGCCGCGGTTGATCGCCGCCACCATGCCGCAAAGCACGTCCTGGCGCTCACCGGCCGGCTCCTTCTCGGCGAGCGTCTGCATTGCCTCGACGAGATTCAGGCCCGCCTCGAGCAGCGAAAGCAGCTCGACGGTGAAGAGCGCCGTGCGAAAGCCGCTCTTGCGGCCGAGGCGCGGCAGCACCACGGCACGCTTGCCGCCCTCGACGCTGAACACCGAGAGGCCTCGCTCGGTGGCGAGCTCGCGTGCCGCGGCGGCGTTCGGCGCGTCGAGGGTGAGCGCGACGACCTGCTGCGCGGTGTCGAGGGCGTGGACGTTGAATCGCATTAACCGACCTCTTACTTGTTCAGCGTCAGTTGCTGGTCGAGACCGATGTCGGCGTCCTCGCCGCTGCCGCCAGGCTTGCCGTCGCGGCCGAGCGAAAAGAGGTCGTATTCGCCGCGGCTGCCGGGTACGCGATAGACGTAGGCATGACCCCACGGATCGTTGGGCAGCGCCTTCTTGAGATACGGGCCGGCCCAGGCGGTCTCGCCTTGGGGCTTATTCACCAGTGCATCGAGGCCCTGCTCGGCGCTCGGGTAGTGGCGGTTGTCGAGGCGATACTGGTCGAGCGCCTTCTCGAGCGAATCGAGCTGGGCACGCGCCACCTGCACCTCCGATTTGCCGACCTGGCCGAAGTAACGCGGCGCGACGTAGCCGGC
>DASREB010000262.1:0-21831 GCA_035652275.1 Burkholderiales bacterium | reverse complement strand
CTGGATCTTGCCGGGCAGGCGCGCTTCGGGCCGGACGTCGAATGGGTCGAGCGCATCAACTACGACGTCGATCCGCGCCGCGCCGAGCGCTTCTACGCCGCGATTCGCCGCTATTGGCCCGGCCTGCCGGACGGTTCGCTCTCACCGGGCTACGCCGGCATTCGGCCGAAGACTGCCGGCCCGGGCGAACCGGCCCCCGACTTCGAGATCCAGGGCCCGCGGCGCCACGGTGTGCCGGGTCTCGTGCAGCTCTATGGCATCGAATCCCCCGGCCTCACGGCGAGCCTTGCCCTCGCGCACGCTGTGCGCGAGGAACTGAGCTAACATCGCGCGCCAAAGGAGGAGTTCCATGCTGAGCACAAAAATGCTGGCTGGCGCGCTCGCGTTTGCGTTCGGCTGCTGCGCGCAGGCGCAAACCAAGTGGGACATGCCGACACCGTATGCCGACGGCGAGTTCCACACGCGCAACGTGCGCACCTTCGTCGAGGATGTGCAGAAAGCGAGCGGCGGCAAGCTCGCCATCCAGGTGCACTCGAACGGCTCACTCATCAAGCATCCGGACATTTTGCGCGCCGTCTCGACCGGCCAAGTCAACATCGCCGAGTTCCTGCTCTCGCAGTTCGGCAATGAGGATCCGATCTTCGAGGCGGACAACATCCCGTTCGTCGCCGCCGGCTTCGACCCGGCCTGGCGCTTCTATCACGCGCAGAAACCGGTGCTGGAGAAGCACCTCGCCCAGCGCGGGCTCACCCTGCTCTATTCGGTCGCCTGGCCCGGCCAGGGCATCTATACGAAGGAGCCGCTGAAGACGGTGGCCGATCTGAAAGGAACCAAGTTCCGCACCTACAGCCCGATGACGGCGCGGCTCGCCGAGCTGCTGGGAGCGAGCCCCACGGTAGTGCAGGTGCCCGACGTGCCGCAGATGTTCGCAACCGGCGCCATCCAGGCGATGATCACCTCGTCGGCGACCGGCACCTCGACCAAGGCCTGGGAGTTCGTCAAGAATTACTACAACACGAGCGCCTTCCATCCGAAGAACGCCGTGGTGGTGAATACGCGCAGCCTGTCCCGTCTCGCGAAGGACGAGCAGCAGGTGCTGCGCACCGCGGCCGCCGCCGCCGAGAAACGCGGCTGGGACATGGCCAAGGAGCGCGAGAAGGAAGCGAACGACACGCTCGCCAAGAACGGCATGACGATCCACGAGCCCGACGCGGGCATGAAAGCGGCGTACGCCAAGGTCGGCGACCAGATCCTCGCCGAGTGGCTGAAGAAAGCCGGGCCCGAGGGCGAGCAGCTCATCAAGGCGTACCGCTCCGGTAAATAAGGCGTGAGGCGGTTCCTCGACCGCCTGTACGACGCCGCCGGTGTCGCCGCGGCGCTCGCCATGGCCGCGATCTGCGTGCTGATGCTCGCGCAGGCCGCGGGCCGCGAGGCCGGCATCCTGGTTCGCGGTGCCGACGACATCGTCGCCTGGCTCTGCGCAGCGTGCGCGTTCCTTGCGCTTGGCCACACCTTCCGCAGCGGCGACCTCGTGCGCGTGGGCGTGTTCCTCGACCGCCTGAGCGAACGCAGCCGCTGGTACGCGGAACTCTTGGCCCTCGCCGTGACCGCTCTCTTCACGGCCTACATGCTCTGGTCGGTCGCGCGCTTCGTTTACGACAGCTGGCAGTTCAAGGAAGTGGCGCAGGGCCTGATCCGCGTGCCGATCTGGATCCCGCAGCTTTCGCTGCCGCTCGGCATTGCCATTTTCTTCATCGCGGTGCTGGATGAGCTCGCCACGGTACTGCGCAAGCAAAAGCCCGCGTATCAGCGCGCCGAGGAAGCGCGCGCCGCATCGGGCGACTTTTCGGAGAAGCTGTGACTCCGCTTGAGTCAGCGGCCGTTCTGCTCGCGCTGCTACTGGTTCTGCTCACGGGCGGCGTCTGGATCGCGATCTCGCTCGCGGCGGTGGCCTGGTTCGGGCTGCAGTTCTTCACCACGACGCCGCCGGACGTCAATCTGTTCCAGTCTTTTTGGGGCTCGAGCGCCTCGTGGACGCTCGCCGCGCTGCCGCTTTTCGTCTGGATGGGCGAGATCCTCTACCGAACGCGGCTCTCGGAAGAAATGTTCGAAGGACTGTCGCCCTGGCTCGGCTGGCTGCCGGGGCGGCTGATGCACGTCAATATCCTGGGCTGCGCGGTGTTCGGCACCGTGTCGGGCTCGTCCGCCGCGACCTGCGCCACGATTGCCAAAGTCGCGCTGCCTGAACTCAAGAAGCGCGGCTACGACGAGAAGACCTGCCTCGGCTCGCTCGCGGCAGCGGGCACGCTCGGCATTCTCTTGCCGCCCTCGATCATCATGGTGGTGTACGCGGTGGCGGCCGAAGTCTCGATCATCAAGGTGTTCCTCGCCGGTTTCATCCCCGGCATCGTGCTCACTGGGCTTTTCTCCGGCTACATCGTCGTATGGGCGCTGCTCAATCCCGAAAAGACCCCCAAAGAGGACGCGCACTACACGCTGCGCGAGAAGCTCTATCGCAGCCGGCTGCTCGTGCCGTGCATCCTGCTCATCGTGTTCATCGTCTGGGTGATGGTGATCGGCTGGGCGACAGCCACGGAAGCCGCTGCTTACGGCGTGCTCGGCGCGCTCGTCATCGCGGGGTGGTCGGGGGGCCTCAACTGGGCGAGCTTCAAAGCGAGCCTGATGGGCGCGACGCGGCTCTCTTGCATGATCCTTTTCATCCTCGCCGGCGCGAGCTTTCTTTCCTCGTGCATGGCCTTCACCGGCATCCCGCGCGTGCTCGCCGAATGGGTGGCCTCGCTCAACCCGAACCCCTACGGGCTGATCGCCATCCTGGCATTCATCTATATCGTGCTCGGCACCGCGCTCGACGGCGTGTCGATGATCGTTCTCACCACCTCGGTGGTGATCCCGATGGTCGAGAAAGCCGGCTTCGATCTCGTGTGGTTCAGTATCTTCATCGTGCTGCTGGTCGAGATCGCCGAGCTGACACCGCCGCTCGGTTTCAACATTTTCGTGCTGCAGACCATGACCGGCCGCGACTCCAACTACGTCGCCTGGGCGTCGCTGCCGTTCTTCTTCATGATGGTGCTTTGCGTGGTGCTGATCACCGTATTCCCGTCGCTCTGCACCTGGCTGCCCGACGTGCTGATGGGCGTGACGCGCAAATAAACGGGGTCAGATCAACATTTCCATCCGGCAAGCTACGGGCGCGTCGGCGCCCCGCGAAATGTGGATCTGACCCCGTTTATTAGCCGAGGAGCATGCGGCGCGCGAGGCGCCGCGAGCGCCGTGCATTGGCGGGGAAGCGCGGCAGCCGATGCGGGTCGGCCCCGGCCTTCACCGCGCCGCGCTCGACCGTGACCGCCGAGTGGTAATAGCGCCGCGCCGACGAGAGCGCGGCGTCGTGCAGATCGCCGTTGGGATAACAGAAGAGCGTCACCGGCCGGTCAAGGCGCGCCTCGAGAAGCCGACGGCTCTCGCGCAGCTCGGCGTCCGTTTCATCGGCCGTGAGCGAGGTGAGGATGGGATGCGACATGCTGTGCGAGCCGATCGTCACCACGCGCGGGTCGAGCCGCACCAGCTCTTCCCAGTCGGCGAGATCGTGCTGCTCGCACTGCTCACGGGTCGGCTTGAAATTCGGCGTCGCCGCGCGGATCGCGTGCTCCACGCGCCGGCGCGCGCCGATGTCCAGGGTCTTCATCCACTCGACGAAAAGCTCGACGTCGGCGGGACCGCCGATCGAGTCGGTCAGCTCGCGACGCGCCTCGGGCGCGATTGTGCGCAGGCGCGCGCGCGCCTCGTGATTCCACAGCCAGGCGCCGCGCTCGATCAGGCCCGGACAGACGAAGAAGGTGGCGCTCAGGCCGAGCTTGCGCAGAATCGGATAGGCGACGGCGATGTTGCTGCGCATGCCGTCATCGAACGTCAGCGCGACGCGCCCCCGGCCGTTCTTGCCGCGGCCGCTCACCAAGTCCTCGAGCGGCACGACCGGAAAGACCAAGCTCAGCACGCGCAGCTGGCGCTCGAGCGCAGGCGCGTCGGCCGTCGGCGTACCGTGGTACATGAGAATGCGATCGTGGCTCAACCCGAGCACCCCGCCATTCTTTCACCGGGCTTGCACTTAAAATGGGATCGTGTCTAGTCCGATCTGCCTAACCGACGACATTCGGCGAATCGAGAAGGCTGCGGGCGACGCGAAACCGCCGCTCATGGAGCGTGCCGGTGCGGCGGCAGCCGCGCTGGCGGCGCGGCTCGCATCCGACAAGACTAAGGACATTCTGATTCTCGCCGGGCCGGGGAATAACGGCGGCGATGCGCGCATCGCCGCGTCGCGCCTTGCGCAGGCGTTCCACCGCGTCAGCGTGGCAACGCGGCCGGACGAGATCCCGGACAAAAAATGGGGACTGGTGATCGATGGGCTGTTTGGCATCGGCCTCACGCGCAACATTGAGGGGGAATACGCGAGGCTGGTGGAATATGCCAACGCCCAGGTCTGCCCGGTGCTCGCGCTCGATATCCCAAGCGGGCTGCAATCGGACAGCGGCCGTGTCATGGGGACTGCGGTGCGGGCGAGCCACACGATCACGTTCATCGCGCTGAAGCCGGGATTGCTCACGCTCGACGGGCCCGATCACTGCGGCGAGATCACGGTCGCGGATCTCGGCGTACCGATCGAGAAACCGCTCGCCTGGGTGGCCGGGCGCGAGCTCTTCCAGTCGGTGTTGAAGCGCCGGCCGCACAACTTCCACAAAGGCCTCGCCGGCTCGGTGGCGATCCTCGGCGGCGCCAGCGGCATGAGCGGCGCCGCGCTCCTCGCGGGCCGCGCCGCGCTGAAGCTCGGCGCCGGCCGCGTCTACGTCGGCATGCTGGACACCGGGCTCGCGCTCGATCCGGGCGCACCGGAGCTGATGCTGCGCCACGCCGACGACGCGCTCGGCCTCGATCTCAACGCGCTGGTCGTCGGCCCGGGACTGGGCGACAGCGAGCGCGCCGAAACCTTGCTTGGTGCCGCGCTGACGAGCGAGGTGCCGTGCGTGCTCGATGCCGATGCGCTCAACCTGATTTCCGAGAGCGCGGACCTGCGGCACGTGTGCGCTCGGCGCAGTGCCGAAACCCTGCTGACGCCGCATCCGGCAGAAGCGGCGCGGCTGCTCGGCACGACCACCGCCGCGGTGCAGGCCGACCGGGTGAAAGCGGCGCGCCTGCTGAGCGAGAATCTGAATGCGCACGTCGTGCTGAAAGGCAATGGCAGCATCCTCGTCGCCCGCGACGGGCACTGGTTCGTCAACCGCACCGGCAATCCCGGCATGGCGAGCGCCGGCATGGGCGATGCGCTTGCCGGCATGCTCGGCGCGCTCCTCGCCCAGGGGCTGACCGGCGAGAGCGCGCTGGTACTCGGTACGCATCTGCACGGCGCGGCGGCCGACGAGCTCGAGCGCACGGGGGTCGGGCCCGTCGGCCTGACCGCGACAGAAGTGATCGACGCCGCGCGGCGCGTCTGGAACCAATGGCTATGAAGCTCATCACCGAACTCGTCATCGCGAATCGCATTCTGGCCAACGAGGAGGTTGTCGACGCCTATGGGCACGTCAGCGTGCGCAACCCCGAGGCGCCCGAGCGCTTCTTCCTCGCCCACTCGAAGAGCCCGGCGCTCATCGAGGCCGCCGACATCGTCGAGCACACGCTCGATGGCGAAGCGCTGCGCCACGAGCCGCGGCCGCTTTATCTCGAGCGCTTCATTCACGCCGCCATCTACGAGGCGCGGCCGGAGGTCATGGCGGTGGTGCATGCCCATGCAGAAGATGTGCTGCCCTTCACCATCACCAAGGCGCGGCTGCGTCCGGTGATCCACTCGGGCGCCTTCATCGGCGCCGAGGTGCCGGTGTGGGACATTGCCGAGCGCTTCGGCGACCGCACCAACCTGCTGGTGACGAACCTGGATCAGGGGCGCGACCTGGCCGGTACGCTCGCCGGCCACAGCGTGGCGCTGATGCGCGGCCACGGTTTCGCCGCGGCGGCCCGCTCGCTCATCGACGTCGTGCGCATGTCGGTCTACCTGCCGCGCAACGCGCGCGTGCAGCAGAAGGCGATGCAGCTCGGCGAGCTCAAGCCTCTCAGCGCGGGCGAGATCAATGCACGCGCCGCCGGGACCGGCTACAAGCCGCAGTCGCCCGAGACCCAGCGCGCCTGGCAGTACTGGGCGCAGCGCGCCGGCTGCGCCGACCTGCTAAGACTTCTTTAGTACGCAGCGCACGCCGCCCGCGGGATCCGCTACATCGCCTTTGTAACGCGGGATGAGATGCACGTGAACGTGCATGCGCGACTGACCGGCGGCCGTGCCGACGTTGACGCCGATGTTGAAGCCGTCGGGCGCATGCCTTTCGCGAACCAGGCGGCGCGCGCTGTTCAGCAGCTCGAGCACCGCGGCCTGCTCGGCGGCGGTCATCTCGAAGAAGTCGGCCACATGACGGCGCGGCACGACGATCACGTGACCCGGCGCGAGCGAGTTGCTGTCGAAGCGCGCGTAGGCAGCGGCGTTCTCAGCCACCACGTCCGCCGGACGACAGAGCTCGCAGTCCAAGCTAGAACGTTGTTCGCTTCATAGCCGCTCCTGCAGGAATTGCAGAACCAGCACCTCGTCGCGCCGCAAGACCGCATGGTGAGCGCGGCGCGTGCGACGCACCGGCGGCGGCTCGGGGATCGTCTCGCCCATGCGATACGCCTGCAGGAGCACCGGATGCACGTAGTACTTGCGGCACACGGCGCGCGTATTGCCCAGGCGCTCGGCCACGGCGTCGATCGCGGCGATGATGTTGCGGTTCGCCTCGTTCTGGCTGGCGGGCGGGCCGAGCCGACGCAGCTCCACCGCCGCCAGCATGGTGCCGCCCCAGGTGCGGAAGTCCTTCGCGCTGACGTCGCGCCCGGAAATGCCGCGCAGGTACTCGTTGACGTCGTCCGACGAGATGAGGTGGCGCTTGCGGGCGCGGTCGACGTACTGGAAAAGCTCCTGCCCCGGGAGCTCGCGGCAGCGCTGGATGATGCGCGCGAGGCGCGGATCGGCGATGGCGATGGTGTGCTCGATGCCGCTCTTGCCGCGGAAGCTGAAGCGCAGCACCGCGCCGTCGATCTCGAGATGCCGGCGGCGCAGCGTGGTGAGGCCGTAGGAGCGGTTCTCGCGCACGTATTCGTCGTTGCCGACGCGGATCAGCGTCTTGTCGAGCAGACTCACCACCGTGGCGAGGATCTGCCGGCGCCCGAGATCCTTCGAGCGCAGGTCGCGCTCCAGGCGCTCGCGCAGCCGCGGCAGCACTTCGCTGAATTCCAGCATGCGGCGGAACTTCGAGCGGTCGCGCGCCTCGCGATAGTCGGGGTGATAGCGGTACTGCTTGCGGCCGCGCACATCGGAGCCGGTCGCCTGGATGTGGCCATTGGGGTCCGGGCAGATCCAGACGTCGGTCCACGCCGGCGGGATGGCGAGCCGGTTCAGGCGTTTGCGGGTTTGCGCGTCCTCGATGCGCTTGCCATCGGGCGCGTAGTAGGCCCAGCCGGTGCCCGCGCGCTTGCGCCGGATGCCGCGCAGGCCGTCGGTGACGTAGCGCAGGCCCGCGTGCTGGGCGCTCTCGCGATAGGCGGTGTCGGTGCGCCTCACGCCACCTTCATCTTCGCTTTCGACTCCGGGTACGGATAGAGCATGTTGAGCGCCACCGACTGCCCGCTCGCCTGCACGATGCGCACGTGCCGCACGCCGCATGAGTGCGCGATCATGTCGATCTCCCGGTTCATGTTCATGGCGCAGTTCGCGACGCGCAGATATTTTCTTCGACGACCAGCGCGCGCTGCAGGCGCTTGCGCAGCACGCTGTGCTTCTTCTGCGTGATATCGCGGACAAAGAGGAATATGAGCAGGCCGACGAGCGCGAGCGCAACGAGCGTCGCGATCCCGTACGACAGGATGTCTCTCAACATCGCCCCAACCACCCCCCTAGGGCAATGATACTCCGCGCTGCATTTCCTCTTTGGTGGCGGAGCGCACGGTAAGGATTACAACGGAGAAGCGCAGCGCCATGCCGGCGAGCGGATGATTCGCGTCGAGCACCACGCTGCCGCCGGCGACGTCGGTCACCGTGTAGAGGCGGTGGTCTTCCTCGATCTGCATGCCGACCGTGAGACCTTCGCCGTAGCGCCCGAGCGGCTCGACGCGCAGCAGCTGCGGATCGTAATCGCCGAAGGCCTGCTCGGGCTCGAGCTGCAGGCGCACCGCTTCACCCGCGCCCTTGCCTTCGAGCGCCTGCTCGAGCGCGGGCAGCATCTCGCCGTAGCCGCCGTGCAGGTAACTCAGCTCCGAGGGCGGCGAGAGCTCGGCACCTTGCGCATCGGCAAGCGCCATGCGCACGCCAACCACGGTGTCGCGCGCTACGAGCGTAGGCGCTTGATGAGGTCGAACACTTCGGCGGCGTGGCCGCGCGGATTGACGCCGTAGGCGACGTGGCGCAGCACGCCCTTCTTGTCGACGATGAACGTGGAGCGCACCAGGCACTCGCGCCGCCCGGCACCCTCGACATCTTTCTCCTGCAAAACCCCGTACTTGCGGCACACCTCGCCCTCGGTGTCGGAAAGGAGCGAGATGGTGACGCCGTGACGGTCGCGGAAATCGGCGTGCGTCAGGCAGTCGTCGCGCGATACGCCGAGCACCACGCAGTCGTGCTTGCCGAACTGATCCTGGTGATCGGAGAAGTCGGTCGTCACCAGAGTGCAGCCGGGCGTGCCGTCGCGCGGATAAAAGTAGAGCACGACATGCTTCTTGCCCTTGAACGCCGAGAGCGCCACCGTCTGCATGTCGGCGTCGGGAAGCTCGAACATCGGTGCCGGTTGTCCCGCTTGCAACATCGCGACCGATTCTATTCCAAAATTTTTTTGAAATTGCAACAGCCGCGCACGCGCGTCACCGGAAAAGGTGTAGCACGCTCGCTACATATAATCGCGCGCGTGCAACTTCGTTTGCTCGGCGGCTTGACGGCGCGCGAATTCCTGCGACGGCATTGGCAGAAGCGTCCGCTCTATGTGCGCGGCGCGCTGCCGCAGTTCCGGGATCTGCTCGACGCCGCGGATCTGCTGGCCCTCGCGAGCCGCGACGACGTCGAGTCGCGCGTCGTGGTGCGCCGCGGCCGACGCTATGAGACGAGCCACGGCCCGTTCGCGCGCCTGCGGGCGCGGCCGCGCGATTGGACCTTGCTCGTGAGCGGAGTGAATCTTCACCATGAGCGCGCCGACACGCTGCTGCGGCGCTTTTCGTTCCTGCCGCAGGCGCGGCTCGACGATGTCATGGCGAGCTACGCCACGCTGGGCGGCGGCGTCGGCCCGCACGTCGATTCGTACGACGTGTTCCTCATACAGGGAAGCGGGCGGCGCCGCTGGCGCCTCGACGGCCGCACTACCGTGCTCGCCAGTGCCGGCGACCTGATCTATCTGCCCCCGGGCGTGCGCCATGACGGCGTGGCGCTCGAGGCGTGCTTCACGTATTCCATCGGCTTTCGCGCGCCGCGCGGCGCGGAGCTCGGCGCGGCATTCCTCGACTGGCTGCACGAACGCGGCCTTCCCGATGCGCGCTACCGCGATCGGCGCCTGCGCCCGGCGCGCCGCAGCGCCGAGATACCGGCCGGGATGGTCGATTTTGCCGCGCGTGCGCTCGGGCGCATTCGCTGGAGCCGCAGCGACGTCGTTTCGTTCCTTGGCGAGCACCTGACCATGCCGAAGCCGCAGGTGGTGTTCCAGGCCGGCCGCGCGCGCCGCGCCGGCATCATCTGCCTGGACAGGAAGAGCCAGCTCCTCCACCGCGGCGCGCACTTTTTCATGAATGGCGAGCGCTTTACGGTGCCACGCCGCAGCGCAGCGACGCTGCGCCGTCTTGCTGACGAGCGCCGGATGAGCAATGCCGCGCTTGCCCGCGCCGGGCTCGGGCGACTAATCTCCGAATGGCAGCGACGCGGCTATGTCCGCGCGGAGGCCTCCTAGATGGATGAAGCGACGTATGAGCGATTCGACAGCGCCGAGGGCTTCCAGGCCGCGGTCGAGCGGCTGCTCGGCCAGCCCGGGCGCGAGCTGCGGGTGTTCGATCCGGACGGCGCGGCGCTGCGGCTGAACGATTCGGCGCGCATCGGCGCTCTCGAGCGCTTCCTCGCGGCGAGCCGCACGCGGCGCCTGTACCTCGTGCTGCACGACACCGATCATCTCACGCGCTACTGCCCGCGCCTGCTCGGGCTGCTGGCGCGCTACTCGCACGCGATCCAGATCCACCGCAGCGCCGAGCACATCCGCGAGATCCAGGATGCGTTTCTGGTGCTCGATTCGCAGCATTATGTGCGCCGGCCGGTGGCGAGCTTTTACCGCGGCGCGATGGGGCTTGGCGACGAGACCGAAGCACTCGCCATGCGCCAGCGTTTTCAGGAAATCTGGGAAGCGTCCTACCCGGGAGTCTCGGCGAGCACCGCAGGGCTCTAGACAGTCAGGCTTCGCGCCAGTCGAAGCCCTCGTCCTGCGTCGCGAGACCGATCCAATCCGGCGAGCAATTGAGCGCTGCGGCTAAGGCCGCCTGCACCAGCGCCGGCGTGTTGTTCTGCTGCGAGAGGTGCGCGCCGATGATGTGCTTCAGGCGCGAGCGGTCAAGTGCCGCGAGCAGGCGCGCCGCGTCTCGGTTGTCGAGGTGGCCGAAGGGCCCGCCGATACGCTCCTTGAGCCAGCGCGGATAGCCGCCGCTCCACAGCATGTCGCGGTCGTAGTTGCATTCGAGCACCAGCGCATCGAGGCCCGAGAGCATGGCTTCGACGTGGCGCGTGCCGATGCCGATGTCGGTGACCACGCCGAGCTTGACCGCGCCGTCCGAGAGCACGAACTGCACCGGCTCCGCCGCGTCGTGCGGCACGGTGAACGGCACGACCTCCATGCCGCCGATGGCGGCGCGCTCGCCGGCACGCACGAAGAGCGTGCGCACGCCGTCGTGCATCTTGCCCGCGGCGCGCAACGCCCGCAGCGTGCCATGCGTCAGCACCACCAGCACGTTATGCGCGGCGGCGAAGTCGAAGGCGCAGCCGGCGTGATCGTCGTGCTCGTGGGTGATGAGGATGGCGTCGATGTCGGCGGGCAGCAGACCGAGCCGCGCGAGCCGCCGCTCGGTGTCGCGCAGGTTGAGGCCGCAGTCGATCAGCACCCGGGTGAGGTCGGCCTGCGCCACGAGGCAGTTGCCGCCGCTGCCGCTCGCGAGCGAGGCGAAGCGCAGCAACTTACTTCAGCTGCTCGTGCAGCAGCGTGAGGATGCGCTGCGCGGTCTTGGAACTGTCCGCCGCGCCGTCCTTGTTCAGCACGTTCACCTGGCTCGCGGTCCCCGCCTGCGTGATCTGCACACGATACTGCTGCGCCTTGACCTTGGAATCGCTCGAGAACCAGCGCGTCAGGAGCCCGCGCGTGTCCTTCTCGACCTCGGGATCGGCGTAGCGCACGAAATAGATGCCCTTCTGCCGGTCGCGGTCCTCGACGGTGAAGCCGCCGCGATCGAGCGCGAGGCCGACGCGGCGCCACACGCGATCGAACGGTTCCGCCACTTCCAAGGCTTCGAGTCCGTCAACGCCTTTGCGGATCTGCGCGCGCTCGGACGGCCGCGCCTGCGCGCCCTGCGGGTTCTGCTGCGCCGGCACGCCGGCGTTCGCCATCAGCGTGCGCGCCTTCTCTTCCTGGGCGCCGAGCCGCACCATCAGGCGGCGCAGGTACTCGGCCTCGAGCTCGGGATCCGGTTCACGCGGCTGCCACGCGGTGGCGCCGGGCGAGCCGGGATTTTGCGTCTCGCGCGTCGTGTAGACCTCGACCATGCCGCGATGGCTGATGTAGATCTCGGTGCCATTGCCGTCGGCCGTGCGGTCAAGGCGCGTGCGGTACTTGTCGCGCTCGGAGGTCGAATAGAGCGTGTCGAAGGCCTTGGAGAGCAGTCCGCGCACGCCACCCTGCGGGATGCGCGCCCGGCTCTCGGCCCACTCGGTCTCCATCACGCCCACCTCGGGCTGCTCGAGCTTGATGAGGAAGCCGTTCTCCTGCCAGAAATCGCGCACCAGCGGCCACAGCTTCTCGGGCTTCTCGTCGACCACCAGCCAGCGCTGCGTGCCGGCGCGCTCGATGCGCATGTGCTCGGGCTGCGGCAGCACCGCCGGCCCGGCCGCGCCGGGTTTCGCCTCCCGGCGCTCGGCCTGATAGCCGGAGAGCGTCGCGGTGGAAGTGCCGGTCTCGGGGACGACGTAGCGGTTGTCGCGCGTCGGGGAAGTGAGGTCCGGCGGAATCTCGAGCGGCGGCACGGTGCTCGCCTGCTTGTACTCGACCTTGCCTTCGATCCAGTCATTGATGCCCGCGCAGCTACCGAGCAGTAGCACGCTCGCGAGAACTGCGAACCGCCGGAGCATCAACTGCGGCCTTGCTTTGTGCGGGGCTTCAACCGCGGCCCTCCACGACTCTCAGACCGGGCAGCGCGATTCCCGCCTCGTGCAGCGCTTCGCGCACCGTCTCGTGGAACTTGTCGGCGAGCGGCGCGAGCGGCAGCCGCAGGCCGTACTCGATCATGCCCATCTGCGCGAGCGCCCATTTCACCGGGATGGGGTTCGCCTCGACGAAGAGGCGCTGGTGCAGCGGCAGGAGCCGCAGGTTGAGCTCGCGCGCCTTCTTCACGTCGCCGACCAGCGCCGCCGCGCACAGCTGGTGCATCAGCTTGGGGGCAACGTTGGCGGTCACCGAAATGACGCCGTGGCCGCCGAGCAAAATCAGCGCCAGCGCCGTGGCATCGTCGCCGCTGTAGATCGCGAAGTTGCGTGGCAGGCGGCGGATCAGATCCGTGCCGCGCTCGAGATTCGCCGTGGCGTCCTTGATGCCGATGATCCCCGGCACCTGCGCGAGGCGCAGCACCGTGTCGTTGGCAAGGTCCGCGACCGTCCTGCCCGGCACGTTGTAGAGCACCATCGGCAGATCGACGCTTTCCGCGATCTTGCGGAAATGGCGATACAGCCCCTCTTGCGTCGGCTTGTTGTAGTAGGGCACGACCGAAAGGCAGGCGGTGGCGCCCGCTTTCTTCGCCGACTCGGTAAGCTCGATCGCCTCCGCCGTCGAGTTGCCGCCGGTGCCGGCGATGACCGGGATGCGGCCGCGCGCGTGCGATACGGCGATGCGAATCAGCTCCTTGTGCTCGTCGAAGTTCACCGTGGGCGACTCGCCGGTGGTGCCGACCGCCACGATGCCGTCGGTGCCCTCGGCGACGTGCCAATCGATGAGCGCGCGGAAACGCGCGAGATCGAGGCTTCCGTCCTCGCGCATCGGGGTAATGATTGCAACCAGGCTGCCCGTAATCATGTTGCTCTCCGTGCCAGGGCGCGATTCTATCGCTTCCGTGCTTTAGAGCGCGATTCTTGCGGTTTGAATAGGGCCGCGCCGCGCGCAAAGGCGCTGGATTAACGCCGGTTTCGGGCGCTCCACGTAGCCCTGCTCGAAGGCGATCGGCGTTAAGCCGCGAAATGCCGTCAGCAGCTCGCCTGGCTGCAATAGAAAAGCCGGGCTGCTCGGCCGGCCGTACTTCTCGTTGCCTGCCATGAATGTTTCATAGATCAGCACGCCGTCGTCCGATAGCGCCGCTTCGAGCTGCGTAAAGAGCGGCCGGTGCAGATAGTTCGTCACCACGATCGCCGCAAAGCGCTCGGCGCCGAAGGGCCAGTCGCCATTTTCCAGATCCGCCTGCACGAAGCGCACACCGGGGATCTCGTGCGGCTCGCGATCCACGGCGAGCACTTCGAGGCCGCGCGCGGCGAATAGCCGCGCGTGGCGGCCGGCGCCGCTCGCGACGTCGAGCACCGGGCCGCGCTCGACCAGCAGCGCCCAGCGCGAGACCCACGCTGACGGCGCTTCGAGATCGTGGTGCTGCTTCGAGGCCGTGGTGCTATTGCCCGCGCCAGACGACGCGCTCGTCGAGCGCATAAAGATGGCACTCCCCGTCCGCGCGCCGGTTGCAGCGCTCGAGCGCGCGATCGATGGCGTCGAAATTCTGGCGCCGCTTGCCGTTGCGATCGCCGACCGTAGACCAGGCCCAGGCGCCGTTCGGCGCGATGGCAAAGGCGCGTGGCTTCTCGGCTGCGAGGAACTTGGCATAGGCGTCGCGCCCGTTCGGGCGCAGATAAGGCACGGCGTCGACGCTCGCGAGCGGCGCGAAACCGGCGATCGGCGCGGCGCTGATGCCCAGGCCGGCGGCGATCGCACCCGCCAGCTCGCGCACCCAGGCGTTGTAGTTTTGGTGCACGAGACGCAGTTTCTCACCGTAGCGCTCGAATTCGCGGTACATCAAGTTCAGGCTCTCCACGTACCGCAGGCTGAAGCCGCGCGCGTCCTGCTCGAGCGCCACGCGCAGCAGGTGCTTGTTACGCACGCTCTTCTCGAGCTCGAGGCGGCCGCCCGACTGCATGACGCGCCACTCGCGCGCTGGCGCGACCGAGGCAACGACTTCGCGCAGCTTCTCGGCGCTCGGCGCCGCGCCGGGAGAGAACTCGACACGCAGCGGATCTTCGAGCGGCGCGAGGCGCCGGTCGCCGAAATCGTAGTCGGCGCGCGCCGGCAGGGCGAGCGCCATCACGATGGCGCACAGAAGCGACCTCATTGCGGCGCCGAGTTTAGCGCGGCGCAGCGCGCTTCGCGCGGTCGCTCTTCTCGTTTGGCGGCGACACGGCGACGAGCTTGCGCAGCACGTTCGGCGCCTCGGCGATGCGCACCAGCACCTGGTCGACGCCGAGCTTCGCCAGGCGCTCGCGAGTCGTGCCGACGTTGTCCTCGCCGGCCCACAAGCCGACGACGATCTTCACGTCGGGCAGCTCACGTCGCAGGCGGCGCGCAAGGTAGCCGGCGTAGTGCGCCTTTGGCGGCACGGCCGAGATCAGCACGGCGCCGCAGCGGTGCTCGGCCGCGGCGCGCGCGACCTCCGCCGCGAGCGCCGGCGCGCCCACCACGCATGCCTGCGAGCGCGCGAAGAGTTTCGCCGCGAGGAGCGCGGCAATGTGGTCGGCGTCGTCGTGCGCGGCCACGACGCACACGGACCCCGGCGCGTTCGCCGGCGCCGCCGGCTCGAGCACTTCGACGATGCGCCGGATATGCTGGTAGACGAAGCGCTCGCGCGCGGGCTCGAGCGCGCCTTTGCGCCGGTCGACCTCGGCGAGCCTGAGCGCCGGCAGGATGATCTCGTCGGCGGTGCGCGCCGTGCCGTGCGCGCTCGCATACTGCTCGACAATGCTCGCCGCGTCTTCGGCGTCCAGTGCCAGAAGCCGCTGGTAGAAGCGCTCGCTCGGCCTGAGCACGGCCTCGGTTCCAAGCAGCATGTTGAAGAAGCCGAACTCCGGGATGTGCCGGCCGATCACGGCGACGCAGACGGTGAGCGGCGTGGCGAGCAGCAGACCGACCGGGCCCCAGAGCCAGGTCCAGAACAGCACCGCGACGAGGATCGCGATCGGCGAAAGACCGGCGCTCTTGCCGTAGAGCCACGGTTCGACGACATACGCGAGCAGGAGTTCCAGCACCACGAAAACGCCCGCAGTCCACAGCACCGGCGTCCAGCCGTCGGAGATGGCAAAGGAAAGCGCAATCGGCATCGCTGCGGCGATCCACACGCCGACGTACGGCACGAAACGCAGCACCATGCCGAGCATGCCGAAGAGCAGCGCGTTCGGGATGCCGATCAGCCACAGGGCGATACCGAACGGAATGCCGAACATCGCGTTGACCACGAACTGGGTTCCGAGGTAGCGGCTCACGCGATAGGAGGCCTCGCCCATCGCCCGGGTGGTTGCGCTGATGCGCGAGGTACCGAGGAGGCCGATCAGCCGCTCGCGCATTGCTTCCTGGTTGAGCAGCAGGAGCACCGTGAAGACGATCACCGCGAGCGTCATCGCCGCGGGCTTCGCCACCGGCGCGACGAACTGGCCGAGCGCCTCGAATGCCGTCCCCGGCGTCTCCTTCACCGGCATCGGCGGCCGCTCGGGTGCCGCCTGGCGCTCGATGTCCTTGATCGCGGCCGCCGCCTTGCCGATGGTGCTTCGCTGGTCCGGGTGACGCAGCTTGTGGATCTTGGCGGCGATGTTCTGCCGGTACTCGGGGAGCTTCGCCGCGAGCGACACGGCCTGCGTGGCAGCGATCGCCCCGATGCCGAAGATCACGCCAAAACCGATGGCGGCGACGATCAGTGTCGCAGCGATCCGCGGCAGCCTGCAGCGCTCGAGCCAGCGCACCGCGGGTGCGGCGAGGAACGCGAGCAGGATGGCGATGGCGAGCGGAATCAGCACTTCGGCGGCGAGATACAGCACCGCCGTGGCGATGACCAGGCCGATCAGCGACAAGCGCCGCGGGCGCGCCGGGCCCATGCCGGTGCCCGCCATCGCCGCTAGACCAGCTCGAACAGCAGGAGCGAGCGCCCCGTCACCTCGTACACATGCCCGATGTCGAAGCGGCTGCCGTCGGGCAGATCGGGCATGTTGGTGTCGGCGACGAGCTCCCAGCACTCGCCTTCCGGCGCCGCCGGCAGCTTGAACCTCACCACGTCCTGCCAGCTGTTGAAGATGATGAGGAGCGTTGCTTCCTGCCCGCGCTGGCGGATGCCGCTCTGCTGCACGCGCCCGTCGAGCAGCATGGCGAAGCAGCGCGTGTTGCCGTCGTCCCATTCGGCGGCGGTCATCTCGGCGCCGTTGCAGCTTAGCCAGGTGACGTCCTTGACGCCGAGCTCCTCGTTGTACGTGCCCGAGACGAAACGCTTCTGGCGCAGGATCGGGTACTTCTGCCGCAGCCCCGTCAGCTTGCGCACAAAGCGGATCAGCCGCTCGATGGCGTCGTCGGTCTTCCAGTCGAGCCACGAGATCTCGTTGTCCTGGCAGTAGGCGTTGTTGTTTCCCTGCTGCGTGCGCGCGCGCTCGTCGCCGGCGAGCATCATCGGCGTGCCTTGCGAGAGGAGCAGCGTCGCCAGCATGTTCTTCATCTGGCGCTTGCGCAGTCCCTTGATCGCCGCGTCGTCGGTCGGCCCCTCGGCGCCGTGGTTCCACGAGCGGTTGTGCGAATGGCCGTCGCGGTTATCTTCGCCATTCGCTTCGTTGTGCTTGTCGTTATAGGAAACCAGATCGTTGAGCGTGAAGCCGTCGTGCGCGGTGATGAAGTTGACGCTCGACCAGGGCTGGCGTCCCGACTTGTTGAAGATGTCGGGCGAGGCGCAAAGGCGCGGCGCGAGTGCCTTCGGTCCGGCCTGCGCGCGCCAGAAGTCGCGCACCGTGTCGCGGAACTGGTCGTTCCACTCCGCCCAGCCCGGCGGAAACTGGCCGAGCTGGTAGCCGCCGGGACCGCAGTCCCACGGCTCGGCGATCAGCTTCACGCGGCCGAGCACCGGGTCCTGCATCGCGGCCTTCATGAAACCGTTGTAGGTGTCGAAGCCGCCCGGCTCGCGCGCGAGGATCGTGCCGAGGTCGAAGCGAAAGCCGTCGACGTGCATCTCCTCGACCCAGTAGCGCAGGCTGTCGGTGACGAGCTGGATCACGCGCGGGTGCGAGAGATTCAGCGTGTTGCCGGTGCCCGTATCGTTGATGTAATAGCGCTTCTTGTCGGGCATCAGCCGGTAGTAGGAGGCGTTGTCGATGCCGCGGAAGGAAAGCGTCGGGCCCTTCTCGTTGCCCTCGGCGGTGTGGTTGTAGACCACATCGATGATCACTTCCAGCCCCGCATCGTGGAAGCGCGCCACCATTTCCTTGAACTCCTGCAGCGACTTCGCCACGTTCGCGGCGTAGCGCGGATCGGGTGCGAAGAAGCCGATGGAGTTGTAGCCCCAGTAGTTGGTGAGCTTGCGCTCGAGGAGGAACGAATCGTTGATGAAGGTGTGCACCGGCAGCAGCTCGACCGTGGTGACGCCGAGCGACTTGATGTAGCCGATGATCTCCTTGTGCGCGAGACCGGCGAAGGTGCCGCGCTCGTTCTCCGGCACGCCCGGATGGAGCTTGGTGAAGCCGCGCACATGCGTCTCGTACACGATGGTGCGATCCCAGGGCACCGGCCGCCAGACGCGCTCGCGCTTCCAGTCGAAGTCCGGATCCACCACTACGGACTTCGGCATGAACGGTGCGCTGTCGCGCTCATCGAACGTCGTGTCTTCCTCGCCCATCTTGTAGCCGAAGACCGCGGGGTCCCATTTCAGCTCGCCGATGTGCGCCCGCGCGTACGGATCGAGCAGCAGCTTGTGCGGGTTGAACCGATGCCCCTCATCGGGCTGGTAGGGGCCGTGGACGCGAAAACCGTAGATCGCGCCCGGACCGATTTCCGGCACATAGCCGTGCCAGATCTCGTCGCGGTATTCCGGCAGCTCGATGCGCGCGGTTTCGCGTTTGCCGCCCGAGTCGAACAGGCACAGCTCGACCTTCGTGGCATGCGCAGAGAAGAGCGCGAAATTGACCCCTTTGCCGTCCCAGGTCGCCCCCTTGGGATACGGCAGACCTTCCTTGACCGTGGCGAGCTTCAGTTCGGGCGCATTCATGTCGCAGAGACATTGACCCGCAAGCACCGTGCCGTGAAATGCGCCGACCGGACCATGTGCCGCGAGCCGTCGCTTTCGCGGGCGACGAAATCAGTGGAGCTTTTCTACCTGCGGCAGGTTGGTGGCGAGGATGCTCTTGCGCAGTGCATCGACTGCCTCCGGACGCGGGAAGCTGCGGCGCCAGGCGAGGCCGACGCGGCGCGTCGGCACCGGCCGCGCGAAAGGCAGGATGCGGATCAGATCGCCGGGCGAGTTGCTGGCGTTGAGCGACGTCGCCGGGAGCACCGTAACGCCGACACCGCTCGCCACCATGTGCCGGATGGTCTCGAGCGACCCGCCTTCGATGGCGCGGGCGCGGGTGGTGTGGCAAAACTCGAGCACCTGGTCGCGAAAGCAATGCCCTTCGCCAAGCAGCAGCAGGCTCTCCTTGGTCAGCTCTTCCGAAGTGATGCGCTTACGCCCCTCCCATGGGTGGCCTTTCGGGATGGCGACGAAGAAAGGCTCGTCGTACACCGCGGCCGTGGCCACGCCCGGCTCGTCGAACGGCAGCGCGATCAGGATGACGTCCACCTCGCCGCTTTTCAGCGCCTCGGCGAGCCGGTGGGTGAAGTTCTCCTGGATGTGGAGCTGCATGGCCGGCGCGTGCCGCCGCAGGATCGGAATCAGCTTGGGGAGCAAGTACGGTCCGATGGTGTAAATCGCGCCCAGCCGCAGCGGCCCGGCGAGCGGGTCGCGGCCGGCGACGGCGAGCTCCTTGATGCGCGACGCTTCTTCGAGCACCCGCTGGGCCTGGGCAACGATCTTCTGCCCGGCCGGCGTCACTGTGACTTCGCCCGGCCCCCGCTCGAAGAGCGTGACGCCGAGCTCCTCCTCCAGCTTTTTGACCGCCACGGAAAGGGTCGGCTGGGAAACGAAGCACGCTTCCGCCGCGTGGCCGAAGTGCCGCTCGCGCGCCACCGCCACGATGTAGCGCAGCTCCGTCAGCGTCATTTCTGGCGCGACCAGAAATAGAGCGGAATCCCTGCAGCCATGACGATCAGGCCGGCGCCCACCGCCCAGCCGAATTTCGGCCCGTATTCGGGGTTACGCACGTAGTCGATCGCCGAATAGAGCATGTACAGGCACGACACGGAGAAGACGAACGGAATATGCGGATACCACGGCACCGCCACCGCAGGCCGCTCCTTCGCGCGCTCGCGTATGAGGAAGAGGCTCGTCGCCACGAGATACATGAACAGCCAGAATACCGGCGCCGTGTAGGCCACCATCGCATTGAACCCGTCCGGCGTTGCAGCGCCGGCCGCGACGAGCACGAGCGTGATCGCACCTTGCAGGATGAGCGCATTGGCCGGCGTCGAGCCGGTGGCACGCCAGTCGCCGAGGAAGCGCAGCAGCCGGACGTCGCGGCCGAACGCCCAGCTGGTCCGCGCGCCGGTGAAGATCGCCGCATTGATCGTGGTGAGCACCGAGACGCAGACGAGGAGCGCCAGCACCACCGCACCCTGCTCGCCGGCGAGCGCGCGCATCACGTCCGCGGCGACCGCCTTCGACTCGCGCACGCCGGCATGGCCGAGCACCGCGAGATAGCCGATGTTCACCACGAGGTACAGCGCGGTCACCGCGACCACGCCCCACACCAGGATGCGCAGCATGTTGCGCCGCGCGTCTCGCACTTCGCCGGCGAGATACGCCGCCTCATTCCAGCCGCCGTAGGCGAGCAGCACGAAAATCATGGCAAAGCCGAACGAGCCCGAGGCGCTCGCCGGCGCCGTCGCCTTGGGCGCGCCGCCGATGAGGATCGCCGCGACCGAGAAGACGATCAGGCCGGTGATGAGCGCCGACTCCATCAGCTTCTGCAGCGCCTTCGACTGCAGCGTGCCGACGAGATTCAGCACCGTAAGGAGCGCCACGGCGGCCGCGGCCCAGATGGCCGAGCTGTGCGCGCCGAGGCGAAAAATCTCCGAGGCGTAGTCGCCGAAGACGAATGCCACGGCGGCGATCGCTCCGGTCTGGATCACCGTCATGCGCGACCAGGCAAAGAGGAAAGCGACCCCGCGCCCCATGCCCTCGCTGAGGAACACATACTCGCCACCGGTGTGCGGATGGCGCGACGCGAGCTCGGCATAGACCAGCGCGCCGCAGAGCGAGATCAGGCCGCCCGCGAGCCAGGCAAGCAGGAACGGCCAGGTGCCGCTGGTGGCGCCGGCGACCGTCGAGGGCGCCTTGAAAATCAGCGCGCCGATGATCATGCCGACGGTGAGGAAGATGCCGTCGCCGACTGAGAGCAGCTCTAGCGGGCGCGTGTCGCGTGCCATGGGTAAACGGTCTGGGCGCTGCCGGTCGAGACGGTGACGTTGCCATCGATCGCATCGCCGTGCACCGTGCCGACGAAATAGTGGTGCCAGGGCCGGGTGCCGACGAGCCCGGTGATGATGAGCTTCACCTCCTCGCCGCGAAGGCGCGTGTTGCGCACCACGAGATCATGGCCCTGCGCCGCCGCCCGGACGTCGAGCATCTGGTAGTGCTGGCCGATCTGCAAGCGCCATGTGCCACCGTGCGACGGCAGCTCGCTCGTCCAGGCGCCGCGCAGGTCCGCCGGCACGATCCAGAGCTCGATCTTCGATTGCCCGCCGAGGCCGACCGGCTTTTCCGGCGTACGCAGCTCGTGCGTCTCGTCCGCCGGCCAGTCGCCGATGCCGCCGTCGTGCGAGACAATGCGCGTGCCAGGCTTGAGCGCGAGCAGCCGATCTTTCAGCTTGACGTTGAAATCGGGAAGCAGATACATGGTGATCACGCTCGCAGGCGCGAGGTCGGTGGCGAAAATATCCTTCACCTCGAAGCGCGCGCGATCGGCGAGGCCCGCCTCCTGCGCTTTGCGCGTCGCGAGCTTGACCAGCGCCGGATCGAGATCGACGCCGAGGCCGCGCGCGCCGCGCTTCGCCGCCTCGATGACGATGCGGCCGTCGCCTGAGCCGAGGTCGATGACGTAGTCGCCGGTGTGCACCTCGGCCATGCGCAGCATGCGCTCCACCACCTCCATCGGCGTGTTCACATACGGCACCGTGCCGTCGTCCCAGCCCCAGGCTTGCGGCTCGGCGAATGCCGGTAACGCAGCAAGCCCTGACATCAGCAGCAAGCCTCTCAGCAACAGCAAGCGCGGAATCCCTCGGCAGTTAAAATGCGCGGCGCGCCCCGGTAGCTCAGTGGATAGAGCAGCCCCCTCCTAAGGGGCAGGTCGCACGTTCGATTCGTGTCCGGGGTGCCAAC
>DASREB010000261.1:0-2550 GCA_035652275.1 Burkholderiales bacterium | reverse complement strand
ATGTTCGTCACGCCAAAGCAGGTGAACGAGATCGTGCGGCGGCATCCCGAGATCCTGCGCGCCCGGCTGGTGGTCTCCGGCGAAGCCGGAGCCGACCAGATGACGCTCAAGTGCGAGGTGCGGCGCGATGCACTGGGACTTGCCGACGCCATCGTCGCCAGCATTCGCGATGTCACCAAGCTGCGCGGCGAGGTGCAATTCACGGATCCCGGCAGCTTGCCGAACGACGGCAAGGTGATCGAGGATCTGCGCAAGTACGGCTAGCGCTCGACTTCCTTGTAGCTCTTGAAGCGCGTCACCGTACCCGTCGCCACGTCGACATCGACATCCCACCCGCCGCCGCGCCGGTCGGGACGCGTATCGGCGAAGCGCACTGTCCAGATCTTCGGCCCTTTTGTCACGCGCTGTGCCAGCGGATGAACATGGCGCAGCCCATGCCGCTCGGCATAAGCAGTCGCGTAGCAGGCAGCCTGCTGCGTTTCCCGCACCGGCGGCTTCGAGCACTCGCGAGCGTAGCTCAGGGTAAAGAAGCAGGCGGCGACTGCGACGGCTGCCATTCTTGACTTCGTATTCACGGTGACCTCACTTCCGGCGGCTTGCGTGCCGCTCACTGCGAGCGTAGCAACCGTCGGCGCTCAACGCTGTGCGCTTTTGCGCGTCGCGCCTACCGGCAGGTTATCCACGCGCCGCATTTCGTCGTTGCGCAGCACCGCTTCATCGGCGAGGAAAGCCTTGAGGAAGTCGAGCGCATCGGCCCCCCAGAACACCTCGCCGTCGATCACGAAGCTCGGTACGCCGAACACCCCGCGCTTCGCCGCCGCCACGGTCTCGGCACGCAGTGCCTCCTTCGCGGCCGCGACGTTGGAGGCGTCAACGCCGAACTCCTTGCAGAGCGTTTCGAACACCGACGGGTCGAGCGCATCGTCGCCGGTTGTCCACAGCACATTGAAAATGCGGCGCACGACGCGCTCGCTCGGACCGGCCGCCATTGCCAGCCGCAGATACGGCAGCGGATTGAAGGGATGCTCGCCGGGGAAACGAAAGGTAATGCCGAGGTCCCGCGCCCACCAGGTGCACCAGCGATAGGTCCACTTGCGCTTCGCCGGGATCTCGGCCGGGCCTTTCTGGCCCCATGCTTCGAGCAGGCCGGCGAACAGCACCGGCTTGTAGGTAATCTTGGCGGGCAGCTCGTGCAGCCGGTTGAAGCAGATGAAGGAGTACGGCGAGACGAAATCGAAGTACCAATCGATGGAGGTTTTATCCATGGCGGTAAGGATAGAGAAGAAAGCAAAAGTCTGGACAGTGATCCATTCGCGGCCGCAGGCCCGAAATGCGATGGATCCGGAGAGCGCGGATGCGCTCGTGGCAGCATTTACACAGTTCGATGAGGACCCGGACGCGGCGGTCGCGGTGCTGTGGGGCGAGGGCGGCGCGTTCTGCGCCGGCTGGGACCTGAAGTACTGCGCGACGATGGTCGAGGACGCAACACAGCTTCACGAGATCGATTACCCGCTCGATGATCGCAAAGCCATTCCCCGCGGGCCGCTCGGGCCGACGCGGCTCGAACTCGACAAACCGGTCATCGCCGCGATCGCCGGCCCCGCGGTGGCCGGCGGCTTCGAGCTCGCGCTGTGGTGCGATGTGCGGGTAATGGAAACGTCCGCCTACTTCGGCGTCTATTGCCGCCGCTGGGGCGTACCGCTCGTCGATGGCGGCACGGTGCGCCTGCCGCGCATCGTCGGCATGGGTCGGGCGCTCGAGATCATCTTGACCGGCCGCAAGGTGCTGGCGGAGGAGGCGCTGCGTATTGGCGCGTGCGAGCACGTGGTGCCGGAGGGCAAATCGCGTGAATTCGCCGAGGCGATGGCGCACGAGATCGCGCGCTTCCCACAGGCCTGCGTGCGCGCCGACCGCCGCTCCGCCTATATGCAGCAAGGGCTGCCGCTCCGCGAAGCGATGCGCAAGGAGTGGTACAACGGCTTTCCGGCGTTCGAGATCGACGGCGCCGCCGGCGCCGCGCGCTTCGCCTCCGGCAAGGGCCGGCACGGCGACTTTCGCGACATCTAAACCCGGGTCAGGTCTTGAATCGACGCACCGGGGGTTTCGGGATCTGAGCCCTTTGCGGCAATTCGGCAAGCACGCGCTCGCGCTCCGCGTCGCTCATCGCGGCCCAGCGCGCGATCTCGTCCAGCGTTCGCGCGCAGCCGATGCACAGGCCGCTTTTCGGATCCATCTGGCAAACCTTGTTGCAGGGCGACTTCACCGCTTTCGCTTGGCCGCGATCGCTTTCCCGGCCTTCGAGCCGTACTCGCGCTTCAGCACGCCGCTGATCCACTGCCCGATGTCGACCAGCCGCTCGAGATCGATGCCGGTACGCACGCCGAGGCCGTTCAGCATGTAGACGACGTCCTCGGTCGCCACATTGCCGGAAGCGCCGGCCGCGTAGGGACAGCCGCCAAGCCCGGCGACCGATGCATCGAAGGTGCGCACGCCGAGCTCGAGCGAGGCGTAGATGTTGGCGAGCGCCTGGCCGTACGTGTCGTGGTAATG
>DASREB010000260.1:0-3998 GCA_035652275.1 Burkholderiales bacterium | reverse complement strand
CCCACAACTAAGTCCTCGATCACGAGACCGCTCGGCGTTTTAATGGAAGCCATGGCATCCTGTGGCGCAAAAGAAGAACAAGTCTAAAGGAGCCGATGTGACAACACCCGCGCGCGTGCTCGCGAGCGTCGTCGCCGCCGTCGAGGCCGAAGGCCGGCGCCTGCGCGCGGAGTTCTACGCGCCGCAGGGCCCGCGCGGCCGCCGCGGCAGCTGCCCGCTCGATCGCGAGATCGAGGAGCGGCTGCAGCAGGCGCTGCAGGCACTGATTCCCGCGCGCTTCTGCGGCGAGGAATGCGGCATCACGGAGGGCACGCGCGAGGGCTGGGTGTGGCTGGTCGATCCGCACGACGGCACCTTCGAGTACACCGCCGGGCGGCGCGGCTCGGCCATCTCGGTCGCTTTATTGAACCAGGGAAAACCGGTGCTCGGCGTGGTCCATGCACCGGATGCGCCGGATCGCGGCGCGGACACTATCGCCTGGGCCGAGGGCGCGGCGCTGACGCGCAATGGACGCCCGGTCTCGGCGGATCTCTCGCGCGGTGCGCTCGAGCCGGGTGCGCTCGTCTGGGCGACGGCCTCGGCGGCGCTCAAGCCCGAGACCTGGTCGCGCGCCGTGGCACCGGCGCGCTACGTCGCGCATCCGAGCATCGCGTATCGCCTCGCGCGAGTAGCGGCCGGCGATGGCGTCGCCACCGTTTCGATCCACGACGTCAACGAATACGACATCGCCGCCGGCATGGCGCTCATCGCCGCCGCGGGCGGCACGACGCTCGATGCCGCAGGCGCGCGTGTCACGCTCGCCGGCAACTCCGAGCGGCGCGTGGCGGGCTGCTTCGCCGGCGCGCCGCAGGCCGCGGCGCAGCTTGCACGCTACGACTGGAAGCTCCTCGACGCCGAGCCGCGGCGCGAGCCGCGCGTCGCGCTGGGTTTCCCACGCAAGGACGACCACCGGCTCGCGCGCGCCCAGGGCGTGCTGCTCGGGCAGGTGATCGGCGACAGCCTCGGCTCGCTGGTGGAATTGAAGCCGGCGGCCGAGATTGCGCAGCATTATCCGCAGGGCGTGCGCGAGCTCGCCGACGGTGGCATCTACCACACCATCGCCGGCCAGCCGACCGACGACAGCGAGCTGGCGTTGACGCTCGCGCGCGCCGTGATCCAGCACAAGGGCTACGACGCCGCCAAGGTGCTCGACGCCTATCGCGCGTGGCTGACCTCGCGCCCGGTCGATGTCGGCATGACCACCGAGAAGGGACTTCTGGGACTCGTCACCAGCGAGAGCGAGTCGAACGGCTCGCTCATGCGCTGCTCGCCGATCGGCGTATGGGCCGCCGGCGATCCGGCGCTCGCCGCGCGCACCGCGCGCGACGATTCCGCGCTCACGCATCCCAATCCGATCTGCCTCGAGGCCTGCGCCGCGTATTGCGCCGCGATCGCCGCGGGCGTCGCCGGCGCGAGCGCGGCCGAGATGGTCGAGGTCGCCGCGGCGCAGTCGAAGGGCCCGGCGCACGAGGCGGTGAAGCGCGGCGCCAAGGGCGTCGCGCCCGCCGACTTCTTCACCCACCAGGGCTGGGTGCTGCTCGCGCTGCAAAACGCGTTCTACTGCCTGCAGTCGCACGAGTTCGAGGACGCACTGGTGCAAACCGTAGGACGCGGCGGCGACACCGACACCAACGCCGCCATCGCCGGCGCGCTGCTGGGCGCCTGCCACGGCCGCGACGCCATCCCGGCGCGCTGGATCACCCCGGTGCTCGCCTGCCGCCCGCTCGCCGAAGCGGGCGCCACGCGCGCCCGGCCGATGGAGTACTGGCCGGACGATCTGCTGGAGCTGGCAGAAGCGCTGCTTAATCGGGGTCAGGCACCAGTTTCCTGAAAATCGGTGTCAGGCACCAATTCCCGGCGCAAATCGGTGCCTGACCCCGATTTACAGGTTGCAACAACTTGGCGCGGTTGGTTTAACGGTCGCGGCGTAGAGTAGGCGCGCCCATGCGCCGCGTCGCGCTTCTCCTCGTCCTTCTCGCCGGCTGCGCCAGCGCGCCGCGCGTGGCGCCGCTGGCGCCGATCGCCTGGCCCGACGACTCGCCGGCGCTCGAGCTGCAGGTGCTGAATCGCGTGAGCTGGGGCGCGAACCGCGCCTCCGCCGCCGACATCGCGCGACTCGGCACGAGCGGCTGGCTCGCCGCGCAGCTCGCGCCCGCCCCGGCGTCGCTGCCGCCGGACGTCCAGGCGCGTATCGACGAGATGACCATCTCGCGCCGCTCGCTCATCGATCTTGGCAGCGAGCTCGAGCAGCGCCGCCGCGCGCTGCAGAAGGCAGCGCCGGATGAGCGCAAGGCCGAGCGCCAGGCGTTCAACCAGGACCTGCAGGCGCTCGCGCGCGAAGCGCAGACGCGCATGCTCTTGCGGGCGCTCTACTCGCCGAACCAGCTGGAAGAGCACCTCACCTGGTTCTGGCTCAACCACTTCAACGTCTTCCAGTACAAGGGGCCGCTGCGCGCGCTCGTCGCCGACTACGAGGAGCGCGCCATCCGGCCGCATGCGCTCGGCCGCTTCCGCGAGCTGCTGGGCGCCACCGCGCGGCACCCGGCGATGCTCATCTATCTCGACAACGCGCGAAACAGCGCCGGGCGTCTCAACGAGAACTACGCGCGCGAGCTGATGGAGCTCCACACGCTCGGCGTCGACGGCGGCTATTCGCAGGCGGACGTCGAGGCGCTGGCGCGCATCCTCACCGGCTGGAGCCTCGACCTCGCGACCGGCGATCTCGCGCGCTTCTATCCGCGCCGGCACGACTTCAGCTCCAAGGTGTTCCTCGGCCGCACCATCGCCGGCAGCGGCGCGAAGGAGCTCGACGTCGCGCTCGACATGCTCGCGAGCCACCCCTCGACCGCGCGCTTCGTCTCGCGCAAGCTCGCGATGTTCTTCGTCGCCGACGAGCCGGGCGATGCGCTGGTCGCGCGCATGGCGCAGTCGTTTCTCGACACCGGCGGCGACATCCCGTCCACCTTGCGCACCATGTTCGCCTCGCCCGAATTCCGCGCCTCGCTCGGCACCAAGTTCAAGGATCCGCTGCACTACACGCTCTCGGCGCTGCGCCTCGCGCTCGATGAGCGCCCGCTGCCCGATTGGAAAACTGCGGCCCAGCCGGTGATCGGCGCGCTCGCCCGCCTGGGCGAGCCGCTCTACGCCCGCGCCACGCCCGACGGCTATCCGCTCACTCGCGCCGACTGGGCGAGCCCCGGCCAGCTCGCGACGCGCTTCGAGATTGCGCGCGGCATCGCCTACCGCGTGCCGCTTCGCCTCTGGGACGCTCCGCTCGGCCCGCTCAGTGCGTCGACGCGCGACACCCTGGCACAGGCGGCCACGCCCCAGGAGTGGAACCTCCTGCTCCTTTCCTCACCGGAGTTCATGGTCCGATGAACCGGCGCGATTTTGTCCTTTCTCTCCCTCTTCTCTTCAGCGGAAAGCTGCTGGCAGCGCCAGCGTCGCCGGCGCGCTTCCTGCTGGTTTTTCTGCGCGGCGGCTATGACGCGGCGAATGTCCTGGTGCCGATCAGCGCCAGCTACTACTACGACATGCGCCCTAACATCGCCATACCGCGCGCCGCGGCGCTGCCCGTGGACAGCGATTGGGGCCTGCATCCGGCGCTCGCCGAGTCGCTCTTTCCGCTCTACGAGAAGCGCGAAGTCGCGTTCATTCCCTTCGCCGGCACGCACGACACGAGCCGCAGCCACTTCGAGACGCAGGATTCGATCGAGCTCGGCCAACCCACAGGGAAGGCGCTGGAAGCCGCGCCAAATGCATCCACGCGGACCTACGCGTCGGGCTTCATGAACCGCCTCGCCGCCGAGCTCGGCGGGCGCGGCGCGATCTCGTTCACCAATCAGCTGCCGGTCGCCTTCCGCGGCACGGCGCAGGTGGCGAACGTCGCGCTCAACATCGCGGCGAAGCCGGGCGTCGATGAGCGCCAGAGCAGGCTGATCGCGCAGATGTATGCGGGC
>DASREB010000259.1:0-26529 GCA_035652275.1 Burkholderiales bacterium | reverse complement strand
CCGACGCTGCTCTTCGTCAACTCCGGCATGGTGCAGTTCAAGGATGTTTTCCTCGGCAAGGAACAGCGTCCGTACAAGAGAGCCACCACCGCGCAGCGCTCGCTGCGCGCCGGCGGCAAGCACAACGACCTCGAGAACGTGGGCTACACGGCGCGTCACCACACGTTCTTCGAGATGCTCGGCAACTTCTCGTTCGGCGATTACTTCAAGAAGGATGCGATCGCCTTCGCCTGGGAACTCCTGACCAAGGTGTACCAGCTTCCCGCTGAGCGGCTCTGGACCACGGTGTATCAGACGGACGACGAGGCCTACGAGCTCTGGACCAGGATGGTCGGCGTGCCGCGCGAGCGCTGCGTGCGCATCGGCGACAAGCCCGGCGGGGTGAAATTCCAGTCCGACAACTTCTGGCAGATGGCGGACACCGGTCCGTGTGGCCCCTGCAGCGAGATCTTCTACGACCACGGTCCCGGCATCGCGGGCGGTCCGCCCGGCTCGGCCGATGCCGAAGGCGACCGCTACATCGAGATCTGGAATCTCGTCTTCATGCAGTACAACCGCGACGAGCAGGGCAACATGAATCCGTTGCCCAAGCCCTCGGTCGACACCGGCATGGGTCTTGAGCGCATCGCCGCGGTGCTGCAGGGCAAGCACTCGAACTACGAGATCGATCTTTTCCAGGACCTGATCAAGGCCGCCGCCCGCGAAACGCACACGCGTGAGCTGCAAAGCCCGTCGCTCAATGTGATCGCCGACCATATCCGCGCCTGCAGCTTTCTCGTGGTCGACGGCGTCATCCCCGGCAACGAAGGCCGCGGCTATGTGCTGCGGCGGATCATTCGCCGCGCGATCCGCCACGGCTACAAGCTCGGCCAGAAGCAGCCGTTCTTTCATCGCCTGGTGCCCGATCTTGACCGCGCCATGGGCGATGCCTACCCGGAGCTGCGCGGCGCCAAGGAGCGCGTCGCCGATGTGCTGAAGCAGGAAGAGGAGCGCTTCGCCGAGACGCTGGAGAACGGCATGGCGGTGCTCGAGTCGGCGCTCGCCTCGGGTGAAAAGCTGCTGGACGGCGAGACTGTTTTCCGCCTCTATGACACGTTCGGCTTTCCGGTGGATCTGACCGCCGACATCTGCCGCGAACGCGGCGTGATGATCGACATGGCGGGATTCGAGGCGGCCATGGCGCAGCAGCGCGAGCGCGCGCGCGCGGCGTCGAAGTTCGCGATGGCCGCGGCGCTCGAATATTCGGGCGGCAAGACGGTGTTTCATGGCTACGAAAAGCTCGTGCATGCCGCGAAGGTGGTGGCGCTTTATCGCGAAGGCACACAGGTGCGCAGCCTGAAGAGCGGCGAGAGCGGCAGCGTGGTACTCGACGAGACGCCCTTCTACGCCGAAGCCGGCGGGCAGGTGGGCGATCGCGGCGAGATCGTCGGCTCGGCCGGCACGTTCGGTGTGGACGATACGCAGAAGATCCAGGCGGACGTCTACGGCCATCACGGCACCATGAAGACCGGCACGCTCAAGCTCGGCGACCGCGTCGAGGCGCGCGTCGACCAGGTGCTGCGCGAGCGCACCATGCGCAACCACTCGGTGACACACCTCCTGCACAAGGCGCTGCGCGAGGTGCTCGGACCCCACGTGCAGCAGCGCGGCTCGCTGGTCGACGCCGACAAGACGCGCTTCGATTTCTCGCACAACAAGCCCGTGTCGGAGGACGAGGTCCGCAAGGTCGAGATGCTGGTGAATGCCGAGATCCTCGCCAATACGCCGACGCGCGCCCAGGTGATGCCGCTCGAGCAGGCGCAGAAGTCCGGCGCCGTGATGCTGTTCGGCGAGAAGTACGGCGACGAGGTGCGCGTTCTCGACATCGGCTCGTCGCGCGAGTTCTGCGGCGGCACGCACGTGGCGCGCACCGGCGACATCGGCGTCTTCAAGATCTATTCCGAGAGCGGCATCGCCGCCGGCATCCGCCGCGTCGAGGCGACCACCGGGCTTACGGCGCTCGCCATGATCAACGCGCAGCTCGATGAATTTCGCGAGGTGGGGCGCTCGCTGCGTGCGCAGCCCGGCCCCGGCATGGCGGCCAAGGCAGCCAGTGCACTGCTCGAGGAGAAAAGGACGCTGGAAAAGGAAGTGCTGCGCCTGCGCTCGAAGTTGCTCAGCGGGCAGGGGGCTGATCTCAGCTCGCAGGCGGTGGAAGTGAAGGCGAAGAACGGGCAGGTGACGCGCGTGCTCGCCGTGACGCTCGACGATGCGGACCCGAAGACCATGCGCGAGACCGTCGACCGGCTGAAGGACAAGCTGAAATCGGCGGCGATCGTGCTCGGCGCGGTGAACGACGGCAAGGTGTCGCTCATCGCCGGTGTCACCGCCGACCTCACCGCCAAGGTAAAGGCGGGCGAGCTCGTGAACTACGTCGCCCAGCAAGTGGGCGGCAAGGGCGGCGGGCGCCCCGACATGGCGCAGGCCGGCGGCACCAATCCGGGCGCGCTCGCCGGCGCGCTACAGTCGGTGCGCTCCTGGGTAGAGCAAAGAGTCTAGAAACCGATCTTCTGCCGGCGGCTGCCGCGGCCCGGCTGCACATCGTCCGGCCGCATTTCGCTGCGGCCGGCGAGCTTGGCGGTGCCGAAGGCCGATTGCACGGCGCGGCGCATCTCGCGCGGCGGCAGGGACGCGAGCTTCTCCAGCGTAGCGTCGCTCGGCGTCTCCGGAAACTGGCGACCCCAGTCGTGCGCATTGCGCACTTCGCTGTAGATGATGTGCGCGATGCGCAATGAGCCCGCTTCGTCGGGCGGATCGATTTCGTAGACCGCCAGGCGGTTGAGCAGCGGCTCCGGGATGCGCGCGGCATCGTTCGCTGTCGCGAGCCACACCGTGCCCGAGGCGTCGATCGGCAGCTCGACGAATTCATCGATGAAGCGAGTCGCCGTGTCCTGCTCCAATAGCTCGTACAGTGCGCCCAACGGGTCGTATTGCCCGTCGGTGCTCGCCTTGTCGAGCTCGTCCACCACGATCACCGGGTTGGCGTATTCGCCGTTCAGGAAAGTGTCGAACACCTTGCCCGGTTTCGCGTTCTTCCATTGCGACGAGGCGCCTGAGAGCACCCAGCCCGCGGTGAGCGAGCTCATCGGCACGAAGCCGAAGCCCGTGCCCAGCAGGTCCGCGAGCTTCCGCGCGAAGTGCGTCTTGCCGATGCCGGGCTCGCCGAGCAGCAGCATCGGCGGCAGCTCGATCGAGTCGTTCGAGTCGACACACAGCGCGAGGTGCTTGCGGATGTCCTCGAGCACCGCGGTGAAGTTCGGCAGCTCCTCGAACAGGCGCTGCATTTCGGGCAGCGTCGAGGGCTTGACGGTGAAGCGCTGGCCGCCCAGACGCAGCATCTTTTCGTAGAGCGCGCGCAGCGCTTCGTTCGCCGATGCGGGCAGCTCGTGCAGCGCTTTTTCCACTGTCGGGACTTCGTAGACGTCCTTGAAACCGGCGATCGGAATGGTGACAGCGGCGGACATGGGCACCTCTCTGTTAGCTGCTTTTTCTGTTTGAAAAATTAGCATGACGCCCCCTTCGAAGCAAACAGCGCGCCTGGCAACCGCTCGCAGCGAGTGCCAGTCGGGCTACATTAGTCACATGCCCACTACAACGCGCGAGTACTTCCAAGGTTTCGGCGTCGGCCACCTGCCCGGTCATCTCGGTGTGGAAATCGTCACGGTCGAGCGCCACGCGGTCGAAAGCCGCATGGCCGTAACGCGGCAGGTCATGGCCCCGAATGGTTACCTGCACGCGGCGTCCGTGGTGGCGCTCGCCGATACGAGCTGCGGCTATGGCTGCATCGCGGCCCTGCCGCAGGGCGCAAGCGGCTTCACCACCATCGAGCTCAAAGCGAACTTCCTTGGCACCGCGCGCGACGGTGCGATCCTGTGCCGCGCCACGCCGCTCCATCTCGGCCGCACCACGCAGGTCTGGGACGCAGCGGTGAGCGTCGAAGGCAGCGGAGCGCAGATCGCGCGCTTTCGCTGCACGCAGATGATTCTGTGGCCCAAGTAGACAGCGGGTCGCGCGGCATGCTTCAATGCGTGCGATGACGCGCCGGTTTTTCCGCTTTTTCTTTTATTTCCACCGCTCGCTGGCGGACTGGACCGGATAGCCGCAACCCTCGCGTCCCACCAAAACCGCCAGCGCCGAAAGCCTGGCGGTTTTTGTTTTTGGGAAGGGAAAACATGACCTCGCCTCTGGACAACTACCTCGCCACCGTCCCCGCGGACAAGACCTCGCTTACCGACGACGAGCGCATCGAGAACATCATTCCGCTGCCGCCGCCGGAGCACCTGATCCGCTTCTTCCCGATCCAGGGCACCGCGGTCGAAGCGCAGATCACCGAGACGCGCCGGCAGGTGCGCCAGATCCTCGGCGGACGCTCCGATCGCCTGCTCGTCGTGATGGGGCCGTGCTCGATCCACGATCCGGGCGCGGCGCTTGCCTACGCCGAGCGCCTGGCGGTCGAGCGCAAGCGTCACGCCGGCGAGCTCGAGCTGCTGATGCGCGTGTACTTCGAGAAGCCGCGCACCACGGTGGGCTGGAAAGGCCTGATCAACGATCCGTATCTGAACGGCAGCTTTCGCATCAACGAGGGGCTGCGCATCGCGCGCGACCTGCTCCTGCGCATCAACCAGCTCGGTGTGCCGGCGGGCTGCGAGTTCCTCGATGTGATCTCGCCGCAGTACATCGGCGACCTCGTGTCGTGGGGCGCGATCGGCGCCCGTACCACCGAGAGCCAGGTACACCGTGAGCTTGCCTCCGGCCTCTCGGCGGCCGTCGGCTTCAAGAATGGCACCGACGGCAACGTCAAGATCGCGGTCGACGCGCTGCTCGCCGCGCGCCAGAAGCATCATTTCCTCTCGGTGCACAAGAGCGGCCAGGTCGCCATCGTCGAGACGCGCGGCAACGAGGACTGCCACATCATCCTGCGCGGCGGCAAAGAGCCGAACTACGACGCGAAAAGCGTGCAGGCGGCCTGCGCGGAGCTGGCGCGCGCACGGTTGCCCGAGCGCCTGATGATCGACTGCTCGCACGCCAATGCCGGCAAGCAGTACCAGCGCCAGCTCGACGTCGCGAGGGACATCGCGGCCCAGCTCGCCGGCGGCGAGCGCCGCATCATCGGCGTGATGGTCGAGTCGCACCTGGTCGAGGGCCGCCAGGATCTCGAGACCGGCAAAGCGCTGCGCTTCGGCCAGAGCATTACCGACGGCTGCCTCGGCTGGGACGATTCGCGCGCCGCGCTCGAGGCGCTGGCCGAGGCGGTCAAGCGCCGCCGTGCCGGGGTTCCGGCATAATCGGGCGCGATGCCCGAGCGCCCGCAGCAGCTCGTCCACCTGGAGTATCTCGGCGACGCGAGCGAGTTCGCCGCCAAGATGCAGGCGCTGATCCCGCGGTGCAATCTGCTCGAGAACTTCTCCTCCGCCGAGGTGCAGGGGCTTGCGCACTTCATGCATGCCTACCGCGCCGAGACCGGCGTCGAGATCATCCGCGAGGGGGACGGCGGCGACTTCATGCTGATGCTGATCGAGGGCCGCGCCGAGGTGTACAAGCGCGACCGCTGGAACACGCCGCAGCTCCTTGCCACCGTCGAAGCCGGCCGCACGCTCGGCGAGATGTCAATGATCGACGGCGACGCGCGCTTCGCCACCTGCCTCGCCGCCGAGCCGACGCTGATCGCGGTGCTTGACCGCGAGAGTCTCGCCCGCATCATCGTCGAGCAGCCGCTCCTTGGCGCGAAGATTCTGATGGAGCTGGTGCTGATGCTGTCGCAGCGGCTGCGCAACACCAGCGAGCGCCTCCTTGGCATGCTGGATGAGCAGCAGGCGGCCGGAGCGATGCCGCATCTCCTCTGATGGATGGCTAGGCTGCGCGGCGGCCGCCTCGTCGTTCTGCTGCTGGTTGCGGCCGCCATCATCGCCTTCTTCGCGAGCGGCGCGCACCGCTACCTCAGCTTCGAGCGCCTGAAGGCCGAGCAGGCGCATCTCGACGCCTGGTATCGCGCGCACCCGGCGGCTACCGCGGCCGGCTTCTTTGCGCTGTACGTCGCGGTGACCGGTCTCTCCATCCCCGGCGCGGCGGTGCTGACGCTGGTCGCGGGGGCGCTCTTCGGCGTCGTGCGCGGCACGGTGCTCGTCTCGTTCGCCTCGGCGCTCGGCGCGACGATCGCATTTCTCGTCTCGCGCTTCGTGCTGCGCGACTGGGTGCGCAGCCGCTATCGCGCACAGCTCGAGTCGATCGATCGCGGCGTGCAGCGCGAGGGGGCCTTCTACCTCTTCACCTTGCGGCTGCTGCCGGCGGTGCCGTTCTTCCTCATCAACCTGGCGATGGGGATTACCGCCATGCGCCCGTGGACCTTCTACTGGGTGAGTCAGCTTGGCATGCTCGCCGGCACCGTCGTCTACGTGAACGCTGGCAGGCACCTCGCCGCGGTGACGACGCCGGGCGACATCCTCTCGCCAGGGCTCATCACCGCGTTCGTGCTGCTCGGCGTCTTTCCGCTGGCCGCGAAGAAGAGCATCGACGCAGCGCGCGCCCGCCGGGTCTATGCGCGCTGGAAGCGGCCGCGGCGCTACGACCGCAACGTCGTGGTGATCGGCGCCGGTTCCGCCGGGCTCGTCGCCGCGTACATTGCCGCGGCGGTGCGCGCCAAGGTGACGCTCGTCGAGAAGGACCGCATGGGCGGCGACTGCCTCAATACCGGATGCGTGCCCTCCAAGGCGCTCATCAAATCGGCGCGCCTGCTCGCGCAGTTGCACCGTGCGCATGACTACGGGCTGCGCGTGCCCGCGGTGCAGTTCGATTTCGCCGAAGTCATGGAGCGCGTGCAGCGCGTCGTGCGCAGCGTCGCGCCGCACGACTCCGTCGAGCGCTACAGCGCCCTCGGCGTAGAGTGCCTGCGCGGCGAGGCGCGCATCACGTCGCCGTGGTCCGTGACCATCGACGGCAAGCAAACCCTGACGACGCGCGCCATCGTCATCGCCGCCGGGGCACGGCCGCTCGTGCCGCGCATCCCGGGCATCGAGCAGGTGCGCGTGCTCACCTCCGATAACGTCTGGGAGCTGCGCGAGCTGCCGCGCCGGCTGGTGGTGCTCGGCGGCGGGCCGATCGGCTGCGAGCTGGCGCAGGCGTTTGCGCGTTTCGGTGCGCGCGTGACGCAGGTGGAAATGCTGCCGCGGCTCCTGCCGCGCGAGGATCCGGACGCGGCGGAGCGGGTGCGCGACCGCTTCGCCGCCGAAGGCATCGACGTGCGCACCGCGCATCGCGCCGTGCGCGTCGAGCCCGGGCGCGCGCTCATCTGCGAGCATGCCGGCGCCGAAGTGCGCCTGGAGTTCGACGCCTTGCTCTGCGCGCTCGGGCGCACGCCCAACACCGCGGGCTACGGGCTGGAAGAGCTCGGCATCCCGCTCACCGGTGCGCGCACTGTGGAGACAAACGATTATCTGCAGACCTTGTACCCGAACATCTACGCCTGCGGCGATGTCGCCGGTCCCTATCAGTTCACCCACACCGCATCGCACCAGGCGTGGTATGCCGCGGTGAACGCGCTCTTCAGCCCGTACAAGCGCTATCGCGCGGACTATTCAGTCATTCCGTGGGCCACCTTTACCGAGCCCGAAGTGGCTCGCGTGGGCCTGAACGAGACCGAGGCGAGGGAACGCGGCATCGCCTATGAGGCGACGGTGTTCGAGCTCTCGGAGCTCGACCGTGCCATCGTCGACGAGGCCGCCGAGGGCATGGTGAAGGTGCTGACCGAGCCGGGATCCGACCGCGTGCTGGGGGCGACGATTGTCGGCGAGCAGGCCGGCGAGCTGATCGTCGAGTTCATCAGCGCAATGAAGCACGGCATCGGCCTCAACAAGATCCTCGGCACGATCCATATTTATCCAACGCTCGCCGAGGCGAACAAATATGCTGCCGGCAGCTGGCGGCGCGCGCATGCGCCGGCCCGAGTGCTGCGCACCCTCGAGCGCTTCCACGCATGGCGCCGCGGCTGAGCATCATCGTGCCGGTGCTGAACGAGGCGGACAGCATCGGCCCGGCGCTCGCGGCGCTCGCGCCGCTGCGCCGCCGCGGCCACGAAGTGATCGTCGTCGACGGCGGCAGTGACGATGGCACTGCCGCGCTCGCCGAGCCCGCTTGCGACCGGCTGCTCGCAACGTCGCGCGGCCGCGCGCTGCAGATGAACACCGGCGCCGCGGCGGCGGCGGGCGAGGTGCTGCTTTTCCTGCACGCCGACACTCGCCTTCCCGAGCGCGCCGACGAGCTCGTGCTCGCCGCGCTGGCGCAGCGCACCTGGGGCCGCTTCGACGTGCGCATCGCGAGCCGCCAGCGCCTGCTCGCGCTGGTCGCCTGCGCCATGAACCTGCGCTCGCGTCTCACCGGCATCGCGACCGGCGACCAGGCGATATTCGTGCGGCGCGATGCCTTCCCCGGTTTCCCCGAGATCCCGCTGATGGAGGACATCGCGCTAAGCCGCACGCTGCGGCGTCGGGGCCGGCCGGCCTGCTTGTCGGCACGCGTCGTGACCTCGGCACGGCGCTGGGAAGCGCACGGCGTGCTGCGCACCATTTTGCTGATGTGGCGGCTGCGGCTGCTTTACGCGCTTGGCGCCACGCCCCAGCGCCTGGCACGCGATTACGCCGATCAACGCTGATTGCCTCCTGCTGGTGTTCGCCCGCGCGCCGCTCGCCGGCAGCGTGAAGACGCGCATCGCGCAGCGCATCGGTGATGCTGCCGCGGCGAATCTGCATCGGCGCCTCGTGCGCGCCGCGGTCGCGGCGGCGAGCGCGGCACGCTGCGGGCCGGTGGAGCTGCACGTGACGCGCCGCCATGCGTTTTTTCGAACGCTGGGCGTGCCGGTGCGCCTGCAGCGTGGCGTTGACCTCGGCGAACGCATGTACCGCGCGCTCGCCAGACATCGCCGCGCCATCGTCATCGGTGCCGATGCGCCGGCGCTGATGCCGGCCGACATCGCGCGCGCGGCACGCTGGCTGCACGGCGGCGCGGACATCGTGCTCGCGCCCGCGGATGATGGCGGCTATGTGCTGATCGGCGCGCGCCGCTTGACGCCGGCGGTCTTTGCCGCGGTCGACTGGGGCAGCGCCGAGGTGCTGGCGCAAACGCAGCGCAACGCCGCGCGCGCGGGTTTAAGCTGCCGGTTGCTGCGCACGCTATGGGATGTCGATCGCCCGGAAGACCTCGAGCGGCTCAGATCGCGCCATTTTTCTTTAGCACGCCGGCGACGCGCTCGGCGATGACCCGGTAGCCGGCGGCGTTCGGATGGATCGGATCGGACTTGAGCCGCGTGTCCTTGAGCACTGCGGTGATGACTTCGCCTTCATAGGGCACGCGTAGCTCTTTCGCGAGCGAGGCGTAAAAGCCGGGCGGCGACGCAAACAGGCCTGGCTCCGGCGTACCGATGAGCAGCACATCGACACCGCGCCGCCGCGCAAGCTCGATCATGGCACGTACGTTGCGCTCGGCCTGCTCGTTGCCCAGACGCCGCAGGAAGTCGTTGCCGCCGATGCAAAGCAGCAGAAGGCGCGGCGCATATTCGTCGAGCGCGCCGGGAAGCCGCTCGAGCGCCTGCGCCGTGACTTCGCCTGGCACGCCGGCGCGCACCACGCGCCGCCCGATGAGGCGTTCGAGTTGCGCCGGGTAGCTCTCCGCTTCCGCGGCGCCGGTGCCGAAGGTCAAGCTGTCGCCGAAGGCAAGCACCACCGCTTCGCGCGGCAGGGGCTCAAGATGCGTGCGCGCACCGCACGCCGCGATGACGAGCGCCACGATGAGCGCCCAAAGGAAGACAAGCGCGCGGCTGGCTGACAGAGGGCGCGATGGCAGGATGAAGGCGAGCGCATGTTACACTTCGCGCGCCTCTGGAGGAGGACACCCCGAATGAAGATTAGGAGCCAGAAAGACTTTTGGTCCGGCCTGATGTTCATTGGCTCGGGCCTGTTCTTCGCGCTATGGGCGATGGAGTTCTACCAGATGGGCACCGCCGTGCGCATGGGGCCGGCGTATTTCCCAACCGTGCTCGGCTTCCTGCTTGTGGCCCTCGGCGCCATCGTGCTGCTGCAGTCGGTCACCGCCGAACCCGAGGGCGACCAGGCCGTGCACACGCCATTCAACATCATCGACCTGGTCATCGCGTTCGGCATATACGCGGTGCTGATCTTCCTTTCCGTAAAGAGCGGTTTCGCCTCGGAGTGGGCAATCCTTAGCGCCACCATCGTCGTGTCGCTGCTCACGATGTGGTTCAGGCCGGACGCCAAGCCGCTGGTTCTGATCACCGCGGCGACCATCTTCTACGGCTACCTGATGAAGCCGCTTGGCCTCGTGATCGCCACGGCAGCGCTCGTGTTCATCAGCGCGCTCGGCGGCCATGAGTTCAAGTGGAAGGAAGTGAGCATTCTCTTCATCATCCTCATCCTGTTCTCAGTGCTGGTGTTCGTGAAGGGCCTGACACTGCCGTTCCCGATCTGGCCTGAGTACTTCAGCTGAGGCGGAGGATCAATGGACCAGATCTTCCACAACCTCGTCATCGGCTTCGGCGTTGCGGTCACGCCGATCAACCTGTTCTTCGCACTGATCGGCTGCCTGCTCGGCACGCTGATCGGCGTGCTGCCGGGTATTGGGCCGGTGGCGACCATTGCGATGCTGCTACCGATCACCTTCAACCTAAGCCCGGTCGGCGCGCTCATCATGCTGGCCGGCATCTACTACGGCGCGCAGTACGGCGGCTCGACCACCGCCATCCTGGTGAACATCCCCGGCGAGTCCTCCTCGGTGGTGACCTGCCTCGACGGCTACCAGATGGCGCGCCAGGGCCGCGCCGGCCCGGCGCTCGCCACTGCCGCGATCGGCTCGTTCTTCGCCGGCTGCGTCGCGACCATCATCATCGCGGTGGCGGCGCCCCCGCTTGCCGAGGTCGCGCTCAAGTTCGGCCCGGCGGAGTACTTCTCGCTCATGTGCTTCGGCCTGATCGCCGCCACGGTTCTCGCGCACGGCTCGCTCATTAAGGCGATCGCCATGGTGATCTGGGGGCTGCTGTTCGGCCTCGTGGGAACCGACGTCAACTCGGGCGTGTTGCGCTTCACCTTTGGGATACCGGAGCTCTCCGACGGTATCGGCTTCGTCATCGTCGCGATGGGCATGTTCGGCACGGCGGAGATCGTCGCCAACCTGGAGATGAAGGAACACCGCGAGATCTTCACGAGCAAGGTGAAGAACCTCTGGCCGACGAAGCAGGATTTCAAGGATGCCTGGGGTGCGGTGCTGCGCGGTACGGCGCTCGGCTCGGCGCTCGGCATCTTGCCCGGCGGCGGCGCGCTGCTCGCTTCCTTCGGCGCCTACAGCCTGGAAAAGAAGGTCTCGAAGCACCCGGAGAAATTCGGCAAGGGGGCGATCGAAGGCGTGGCGGCGCCCGAGTCCGCCAACAACGCCGGCGCGCAGACTTCGTTCATCCCGATGCTTACCCTCGGCATCCCGTCCAACGCCGTGATGGCGCTCATGATCGGCGCGCTCATGATCCAGGGCATCGCGCCCGGGCCCCAGGTGATGAACGAGAAGCCCGAGCTCTTCTGGGGACTCATCGCCTCGATGTGGGTCGGCAACCTGATGCTGGTCATCCTCAACCTGCCGCTCATCGGCATGTGGGTGAAGCTCCTCACCGTGCCCTACCGCTACTTGTTCCCGTCCATCCTGGTCTTCATGGCGATCGGCGTCTACAGCCTTTCGAACAACGCCTTCGACGTGCTGATCATGGGAGTGTTCGGCGTGGTGGGCTACATCTGCGCGAAGCTCGAATGCGAGCCGGCGCCGATGATCCTCGGCTTCATCCTCGGGCCGCTGATGGAGGAGAACCTGCGACGCGCGATGCTGCTTTCGCGCGGCGACCCGACGGTATTCTTCACCAAGCCGATCAGCGCCGGCTTCATGATCGGCTCCTTCATCCTGCTGCTGATCGTGGCGCTGCCTGCGATCCGCAAGAAGCGCGAAGAGGTGTTCGTCGAAGAAGGCTAAGGCGCTCCTCGCCGCCGCCGCGCTCGCGCTCGCCGGCGCGGCCGGTGCCCAGGATTGGCCGGCTCGGCCGATCCATCTCATCGTTCCCTACGCGGCCGGCGGCCCGGTCGATCTCTCGGCGCGCCTCATCGCCGCGCCGCTGCAGCAGGCACTCGGCCAGCCGCTCATCGTCGAGAACAAGCCCGGCGCCGGCGGCAATATCGGCGCCGATTTCGTCGCGAAGAGTGCGCCCGATGGCTACACCCTGGTGATGGGCGCGATCGCGACGCATGCGATCAACCCGGCGCTTTACGCGAATTTTCCATACGACCCGGTACGCGACTTCCGGCATATCGCGCTGCTTGTCCAGGTGCCCAATGTGCTCGTGGTGAACAAGGACGTCGCGGCGCGCTCGGTGGCCGAGCTGATCGCGCTCGCCAAGGCGCGGCCCGGGCGCCTCGATTTCGCTTCCGGCTCGACCGGCTCGACCGGTCATCTCGCGGGCGAGCTGTTCAAGCAGCTGACCGCCACCTACATGGTGCACATTCCGTATAAGGGGTCGGCGCCCGCGGTCGCCGATCTCCTCGCCGGCCGCGTGCAGCTGATGTTCGACAACCTGGCGAGCGCACTGCCCAACATCCAGGCCGGTAAGCTGCGCGCGCTCGCGGTCACCACCGCGCGGCGCTCGAGCTTCCTGCCGCAGCTCGCGACGCTGGATGAGTCCGGGCTGAAAGGCTTCGACATGACCACCTGGTGGGGCCTGATGGCGGCGGCGCGCACGCCGCAGCCGATCGTTGAGCGCATCGCCGCGGAGGCGGCAAAGGCGCTGCAAGCGCGCGAATTACGCGAGCGCTGGCGTGCCATGGGCTCCGAGCTGCCCATGGTGCGCACGCCGGCCGAGTTCACTGCATTCGTCGAGCGCGAACGCGCACTCTACGCCGCGCTGGTGAAGCGCTCGGGCGCGACCGTCGACTAGAGCGCGGCGATGGTCTGCACCTCGATCAGGAATTGCTCCTGCACGAGGCGGTCGATGATCAAGAGCGTGTTTGGCGGGTACTTGCCGTCGGGAAAGAATTGCGGATAGTTCTGCTCGCGCCAGCGGTAGAACGCCGCGATGTCCTGCGAGTGCACGAGGAAGGTGGTGAACTGCACGACGTTGCGCCAGCCGGCACCGGCGGATTTCAGCGCCTGCTCGATTTGCGCATAGACGGCGGCGCACTGCTGCTCGAAGCTCTCGCCCGGCGCCAGCATGCCGGCGATGTAGAGAGTCTCTGCGCTCTTCACGCGGGCAACGTGCGAATAGGGGCCGACCGGCTTGCCCAACGCGTCGACGTTGTAGATCTTGATGTCGGCCATCAGCGTTTCTTGCGCTCGTGGCGCCACTGCAGGTCGCTGCGGCCGGCGTGGCGGTTCAAGCGCCGCCCGGCGATGAACAGCACGTCCGAGAGGCGGTTGAGGTAGTGGCGCGATGCGTCGCTCACTTTCTCGCGCTCGCCGAGCGCGACCACGCTGCGCTCCGCGCGCCGGCACACGGTGCGAGCGAGATGGGCGAGCGCCGCAGCGCGCGTGCCGCCGGGCAGGATGAATTCTTTGAGCGGCGGCAGCTCGGCGTTCCACTGCTCGATCGCGGCATCGAGGCGCGCGACTTGCGCATCACCGAGCATCGTATGCCCGGGGATGCTGAGCTCGCCGCCGAGATCGAAGAGGTCGTGCTGCACTTCGCCTAGCAGCCCAGACACGTCGGAGGGCAGCTCCTCGGCCACTAGCAGGCCGATGGCGCTATTCAGCTCGTCCAGCTCGCCGAGCGCCCTCACGCGCGGGTGATCCTTCGACACGCGCGAGCCGTCGCCGAGGCCGGTGTCACCGGCGTCGCCCGTGCGCGTGGTGATTTTCGACAGGCGATGCGCCATGCCGGACCGATTATAGAAGCTCGCGCTTCTTCACCTTGCTCTGCAGCGCGCCAACCGCGAGCGTGGTGAGGAGGTCTTCGCCGTCGCGCGCCTGGGCAGCGTCGCGCAGCACCTCGCCGGCGCCGTTGCGGGTGATGCTGTAGCCGCGCGCAAGCACCGCATAAGGATCGAGGCTCGAAAGCGAGGCCTGCAGGCGCTCGAGCTGCGCGCCGCAGCGATGCACGCGATGGCCAAGCGCGAATGCGAGACGCGTGCGCAGCTGCGCGAGCGACTGCTCAGAACGCCGCAGGCGCTCGGCGGGATGAACCAGCCGCTTGGTGGACCCATCGAGTGCCTGCGCGGCGTATTGCAGCCGCCGGCGCATCTCGCGCGCGAGGCAGCGCACGCAGTCGGCCACGCGTTGCGCGAGCTCTGCACGCGCCGGCGTGGCGAGCTCGGCCGCTGCGGTCGGCGTGGCGGCGCGCCGGTCGGCGGCGAAGTCGGCGATGGTGAAGTCGGTCTCGTGGCCGACGCCGACGATCACCGGGATGCGCGATGCGCGGATGGCGCGCGCCACGATGGCCTCGTTGAAGGACCACAGATCCTCGAGCGAGCCGCCGCCTCGCACGAGCAGCAGCACCTCGCATTCGGCACGCCCGTTTGCCTGCCTCAGCATGGCGGCGATGCGCCCCGCGGCGCCGTCGCCTTGCACCGGCGCGGGGTACACGATGATGGCGACCGCCGGATTGCGGCGCGCGAGCGTCGTCAGCACATCGCGCAGCGCGGCCGCGGCCCGCGACGTGATGACGCCGATGGTGCGCGGATAAGGCGGCAGCGCACGCTTCGCCGCCGGATCGAACAGGCCCTCGCGCTCGAGCGCCTCCTTAAGCCGCAGAAACCGCTCGTACAGCGGCCCGAGGCCGGCGGGGCGCAATGCTTCCACGGTGAGCTGGAAGCGCCCGCGCGGCTCGTAGAGCGTGACCAGCACCTGCGCCTCGACTTGCATGCCATCGCGCAGCTCGCGCTCGAAGGCGGCGGCGCGGCTGCGATACATCACGCAATCGACTTGGGCGCCGCGATCCTTCAGCGTGAAGTAGCAATGGCCCGAAGGCGCGCGGCTCAGGTTGGACAGTTCGCCCTTTACCCAGCAGAGCGCAAAGCGCCGCTCCAGCGTGTCGCGAACGCTACGCAGCAATTCCGTGACGGTGAGGACGGCGCGCGGAAAGTCGTTCTGCATGACGGGGGGCTTGCGCCAAGCGAGCCTACACTATCCACATACGCCGCTCAGGCGTTAAGGACAGGGATGCGCTGTCTGCGGAGCCCGATTCTTTCCGCTAAGGGCATGTTTCGCCGAACCAAAAATCTGCTCAATTTTTGATCGCGACCAACTGCGCACCCCGCGTGCGGGGCCGAATGGCCCCTATACATAGACAATCCACAAACTTGTCCACAGTTTCTTGTGGATATCGCAGATTCAACTACACCGTCGAGTCTGTGGTTGAGCCGCGAAGCGTTTTTGCTGCGGCGCGTTAATTTGCGGGGCAACGCTCCTTTGCCGTACAGTCCGCGCGCGCAGTCCGAAAAATAAGGAACACGGTTGTTCGCAATACTGCAGGCTGCTGGCTGGCCGATCTGGTTCCTCCTTGCTGCTTCGATCATCGCCGTGGCGCTCATCATCGAGCGGGCGATCTCGCTGCGCGCGAAAAAAATCATTCCGCCGACGCTGTTCGACCAGGTCGTCGCGGTCTACCGCCGTCAGGGTGTATCGGAAGAAGTGCTGCAGCGCCTGGCGCAGGATTCGCCGCTTGGCGCGGTACTGGCGGCGGGGCTGCGCAATCACCGCAGCTCGCGCTATGTGATGAAGGAGGCGATCGAGGAGGCGGGCCGCGCCGTCGCGCACGAGCTCGACCGCTTCCTGACGACGCTCGGCACCATCGCGACGGCGGCGCCGCTGCTCGGCCTTTTCGGCACGGTCATCGGCATGATCGAGATCTTCGGCTCGCAGTCGCCCACCGGCTCCAATCCGCAGCAGCTCGCCCACGGCATCTCGATCGCGCTCTATAACACCGCCTTCGGCATCGCCATCGCCATTCCATCGCTGGTTTTCTACCGGCACTACAAGAACAAGGTGGACACGTTCGTCGTTGAAATGGAGCTCCTCGCCTCCAAGCTGGTCGATCTGTTGCACGGCGAGCGCCTTGCCTAGATGACCCTAACCGCCAGGGCGAACGCGTGAATTTCCAGCGCGGGCGCGGGCGCGAGCCGCTGGAGATCAATCTCGTGCCGCTGATCGACGTGATGATGGTGATCATCATCTTCCTGATGATCACCACCACGTACTCGCGGTACACCGAGCTGCAGATCAACCTGCCGAGCGCTGCTGAGGCGCAGAAGCAGCCGGAGCGCGTGAACGAGGTCTCCGTGCTGGTGAACGCGCAAGGTCAATACGTGGTCAATCGGCGCCCGGTGCCGTTCCGCACCGTTGAGCAGCTTGCTGACGAGCTGCGGCGCGCAGCCGGCGCCGGCCGGGAGCCGATGGTGGTGATCAGCGCCGACGCCAACGCCACCCACCAGGCGGTGATCCGCGTGATGGAGGCAGCGCGCCTCGCCGGGCTTTCGCAGATCACCTTTACCACGCAGTCGGCGAAGTAGTGCGCTACTGGTACCGTCGCGGGCTGCTCGCCTGGACGCTGTGGCCGCTCAGCTTGATATTTCGCGCGGCGGTCGCGCTGCGCCGCCTGCTCTACTGGCTGCGCTTGCTGCCAAGTGCGCATCCCGGCATCCCGGTCATCGTGGTCGGCAATCTCGTGGCGGGTGGCAGCGGCAAGACGCCGCTTGTCATCTGGATCGCCGAGCACCTGAAGCGCAAAGGCTGGACGCCGGCGATCGTCTCGCGCGGCTACGGCGCGGCCGCCGGGGCGCCGCGCGCCGCGACCATCGCGTCGCAAGCCGCTGAGGTGGGCGACGAGCCGATCGTGCTGGCACGGCGCACTGGCTGCCCCGTGTGGATTGGCGGCGAGCGCCTGGCGGTGATCAAGGCGCTGCGCGCGGTGCACGAGGATGTCGATGTGCTGGTGCTCGACGACGGCCTGCAGCACTACCGCCTGCGGCGCGATGTTGAAATCGCGGTCGTCGATGCGCGCGGCTTCGGCAACGGTTTCATGCTGCCCGCCGGCCCTTTGCGCGAGCCGCGCTCGCGGCTGCGCTCGGTCGATGCCGTCGTCTCGCATGGCGCGCCGATCAAAGGCTACGCCATGCGGTTGGCGGGCGCCGAGCTGCATTGCATGTCGGATGCGACGCAGCGGCGCCCGGCGAGCGCGTTCGCCGGGCAGCGCGTGCACGCGGTCGCCGGCATCGGCGATCCGAACCGCTTTTTTCTGCATCTCGCGCGGCTCGGCGTGACGGTGGTGCCGCATGCCTTTCCGGATCATCATCGCTTTGCGCCCGCGGAGCTCGACTTCGGCGACGGGGCGCCGGTCCTGATGACCGAAAAGGACGCGGTAAAATTGCGCTCCGCCGCGCCATTCGAGGTGATGCGGCACTGGTGGGTGCTGCCGGTCACCGCGGAGCTCGAGCCCGCGTTCGGCGTTTGGCTCACGGGGAGACTGGATGAGTTCCGGCGTCGATCCAAGGCTGCTTGAAATCCTGGTGTGCCCGCTCTGCAAGGGCAAGCTCGTCTATCGCAAGGAGGCGGGCGAGCTCATCTGCCGCCCCGACCGGCTCGCCTACCCGGTGAAGGACGGCATTCCGGTGATGCTCGAGGAGGAGGCGCGCAAGCTCCCGCCCGAAGAAGAAGTGGCGTGAGCTTCGTCGTGCTCATCCCGGCGCGCTACGCGTCGTCGCGCTTCCCCGGCAAGCCGCTTGCCGATCTCGGCGGCAAGCCGATGATCGTCCGCGTCGCCGAGCGGGCAAAGCAAAGCGGCGCCGAAGCGGTGCACGTCGCGACCGACGACGAGCGCATCGCGCGCGCGGTGCGCAGCGCAGGGTTTGCAGTGGTGATGACCCGCGCTGATCACGCCTCCGGCAGCGATCGGCTCGCCGAAGCCGCGCGCACGCTGCGTCTCTCGGATGAGCAGATCGTGGTGAACGTGCAGGGCGACGAACCGCTCATCGCCCCGGCGCTGATTCGCACCGTGGCGGAGCGGCTCGAACGCGACCATGGCGCGAGCATCAGCACGGCGTGCCATGCGCTGCACGATGCCGCCCAGGCGGCGAGCCCGGATGTAGTGAAGGTCGTCCTGGATGCGCACGGTTACGCGCTCTACTTCTCGCGCTCGCGCATACCTTACCCCCGCCAAGGCGATGCGGTGTGCTATCGCCATGCGGGCATCTATGCGTATCGCGCGCGCTTTCTGCGCGAATTTGCGGCGCTCGAGCCCGCGCCGCTCGAGCGCAGCGAAGCACTCGAGCAGTTGCGCGCGCTCTGGCACGGGCATCGCATTGCGGTGGTGGTGAGCGATGCGCAAATCCCGCCGGGCGTCGATACGCCGGACGATCTCGCCGCCGTGCTTAAAATGCTCCAATGAAGCTGATACTTCTCGGTCCGCCCGGCGCCGGCAAGGGCACGCAGGCGAACTACATCCGCGAGAAGTACGGCATCCCGCAGATTTCCACGGGCGACATGCTGCGCGCGGCGGTGAAGGCCGGCACGCCACTGGGCCGCGCCGCGCAGAAGGTGATGGACGCGGGGCAGCTCGTCTCGGACGACATCATCATCGGGCTGGTGCAGGACCGGTTAAAACAGCCCGATTGCCAGCGCGGCTACCTGTTCGACGGTTTCCCGCGCACCATCCCGCAGGCCGAGGCGCTCAAGCGCGCCGGCGTGCCGATCGATCACGTGCTGGAAATCGAGGTGCCGGACGACGAGATCATCGCGCGCATGAGCGGCCGGCGCGTGCATCCGGCGTCGGGTCGCAGCTATCACGTGAAGTTCAATCCGCCGAAAGTCGCCGGCAAGGACGACCTCACCGGCGAGCCGCTGATCCAGCGCGACGATGATCGCGAGGAGACGGTGAAGAAGCGCCTCGAGGTGTATCGCGCGCAGACGCGCCCGCTGGTCGACTACTACGGGCGCTGGGCGGCGAGCGGCGAAGCGGCCGCGCCGCGCTATCGCAAGATCTCCGGGCTCGGCGCGGTCGAGGAAATCAAGCGCCGCGTCTTCGCCGCGCTCTCCTGATAAAATCCGAGCCCTTTCCGGGGAGACAACATGACAGTAGGCCTCACGTTCGCGCTCGCCTGCGCGTTCCTCGCGATCATCTACGGTGGCTGGCAGGCAAGCCGCATCATGAAACTGCCGGCGGGCAACGAGCGCATGCGCGAGATCGCTGCGGCGGTGCGCGAAGGGGCGGTGGCCTATCTGCGCCGGCAATACACCACCATCGCCATCGTCGGCGTGATCCTCGCGATCCTGATCGCGGTGTTCCTCGACGGCTATACCGCGGCGGGCTTCGTCATCGGCGCGGTGCTGTCCGGCGCCTGCGGCATCATCGGCATGAACATCTCGGTGCGCGCCAACGTGCGCACCGCGGAAGCGGCGCGCACCGGCCTCAACGAGGCGCTGCAGGTCGCGTTCAACGGCGGCGCCATCACTGGCCTGCTGGTCGTCGGCCTGGGATTGCTCGGCGTCGCCGGATATTTCGGACTGCTCTATGCGAACGCGCACGACAAGTCGAACCTTTCGCACATCATCCATCCGCTGATCGGCCTTGGCTTCGGCGGCTCGCTGATCTCGATCTTCGCAAGGCTGGGCGGCGGCATCTTCACCAAGGGCGCGGACGTCGGTGCCGACCTGGTGGGCAAGGTCGAGGCGGGCATCCCGGAGGATGATCCGCGCAATCCGGCGGTGATCGCCGACAACGTCGGCGACAACGTCGGCGACTGCGCCGGCATGGCCGCGGACCTTTTCGAAACCTACGCGGTGACCATCATCGCCACGATGCTGCTCGGCGCGCTGCTGGTGAAGACCACCACGCCGGCCGCGCTCATCTATCCTCTCGCGATCGGCGGCTTCGCCATCATCGCCTCGATCATCGGCACCTGGTTCGTGCGCGCACGGCCGGGCGACAAGAACGTGATGCCCGCGCTCTACAAGGGCCTGATCGCCGCGGGCATCATCGCCCTCATCGCGTTCTATCCGATCACGCTCATCGTGATGGACGACGTCGTCAAGACGGTGCCGTTCGAGATCGCCGGGCGCACGCAGCTGATCACCATCTGGCACCTGTGGCTCGCCGCCGCAGTCGGCATGGCGCTCACCGGGTTCCTGGTCTGGATCACCGAGTACTACACCGGCACCGATTTCAAGCCGGTGCGACATGTCGCCGAAGCGAGCACCACCGGGCATGCCACCAACATCATCGCCGGCCTCGGCGTGTCGATGAAATCGACCGCGTGGCCGGTGCTCGCCGTTTGCGTCGCGATCGGCGTGTCGTACCTGCTCGCGGGCCTCTACGGCATCGCGATCGCGGCGACCTCGATGCTTTCGATGGCGGGCATCATCGTCGCGCTCGACGCCTATGGACCCATTACCGACAACGCGGGCGGCATCGCGGAGATGGCCAACCTGCCGGATTCGGTGCGCGACATCACCGATCCGCTGGATGCGGTCGGCAACACCACCAAGGCGGTAACCAAGGGCTACGCCATCGGCTCGGCCGGCCTGGCGGCGCTCGTCCTTTTCGCCGACTACACGCACGCGCTGGAGGCGGCCGGGAAGAGTTTCAGCTTCGATCTCTCGAACTACAAAGTGATCATCGGTCTGTTCATCGGCGGCATGGTGCCGTACCTCTTCGGTGCGATGGCGATGGAAGCGGTCGGCCGCGCGGCGGGGGCGGTGGTGCTGGAAGTGCGCCGCCAGTTCAAGGAGATTCCCGGCATCATGCAGGGCACGGCCAAGCCCGAGTATGGTCGCGCGGTCGATATGCTGACGCGTGCCGCCATCCGGGAAATGATGATTCCCTCGCTGCTGCCGGTGCTCGTGCCGATCCTCGTCGGCGTGCTGCTCGGGCCGCAGGCCCTCGGCGGCGTGCTGATGGGCACGATTGTCACCGGTCTCTTCGTGGCCATCTCGATGTGTACCGGCGGCGGCGCCTGGGATAACGCCAAGAAATACATCGAGGACGGCCACTACGGCGGCAAGGGCTCGGAAGCGCACAAGGCGGCCGTCACCGGCGACACCGTGGGCGATCCCTACAAGGACACGGCGGGTCCGGCGGTGAATCCGCTCATCAAGATCATCAACATCGTGGCGCTGCTGGTCGTGCCGCTGATGGTCTGATGATGCGGGTGCGTCTCGCGAAAAAGGCGGCTGCGGCCGCCTTTTTTGTTTGCCTTGCGACCCTCGCCTGGGCGCGCGATGCGGTCGTTGCACGCGAGTTCATGGTGGCCGCAGCGCACCCCCTGGCCGTAGATGCCGGCTACAACGTGCTCTCGCGCGGCGGCTCGGCCGTGGATGCGGCGATCGCCGTCCAGCTGGTGCTCGGGCTGGTGGAGCCAGAATCATCCGGCATCGGCGGCGGCGCATTCCTGCTGCACTGGTCGCAAAGCGAGCAGCGGCTGCGCAGCTATGACGGCCGCGAGACGGCGCCGGCAGCCGCGCGCCGCGACCGCTTCGTCGGCAGCGATGGCAAGCCGATGCCCTTCATGCGCGCGGTGCTCGGCGGGCGCTCGGTCGGCGTGCCGGGCGTCTTGCGCATGCTCGAGCTCGCGCACCAGCGCCATGGCCGCTTGCCGTGGGCCGAGCTCTTCCGGCCGGCGATCGAGCTCGCGGAGAAAGGCTTTCCGCTGTCGCCGCGCTTGCATGCGCTGCTCGAGGATGAGACGGCGCTGCGTGAAAATCCGGCGGCGCGTGCCGTGTACTACGGCAAGGCGGTCGGCGTCCCGATCGTGAATCGCCAATACGCGGCGACGCTGCGCGCGGTCGCTGCTCAAGGGGCGAAGGTTTTCTACGAGGGTGCGATCGCCGCGGATATCGTCGGCGCGGTGAAGGCGCACGGCGGCGACATGACCGTCGCCGACATGGCGGGCTACCAGGCGCGTGAGCGCGAACCGCTGTGCGGCAGCTACCGCGTCTCGCGCTTGTGCTCCATGGGGCCGCCGAGCTCCGGCGGCGTGGCCGTGCTGCAGATCCTCGGCATGCTCGAGCGCACGCCTTTCGCCAAGGCGCCGCCGCAATCTGCGCGCGCGCTGCATTACTTTGCCGAGGCGGGACGCCTTGCCTATGCCGACCGCGCGCGCTATCTCGGCGATCCGGACAAGGTCTCGGTGCCGCTCGAACGGCTGCTCGCGCCCGCCTATCTTGCGTCGCGCGCGCGGCTGATCGGCGAGCGCTCGATGCGCCGCGCGCTACCGGGCGACATGGAGCACGGCACGAGCCATTTCTCCATCGTGGAGAAAAACGGCGACGCGGTGGCGATGACCACGACCATCGAGGCGGGCTTCGGCAGCCGCATCATGGTCCGCGGCTTCCTGCTCAACAACGAGCTCACGGACTTCGACTTCGTGCCGGGCGGTCCGAATGAGGTTGGCCCCGGCAAGCGGCCGCGCAGCAGCATGTCGCCGACCCTGGTATTCGACCGCGACGGCCGGCTGCAGTTGATCATCGGCTCTCCGGGCGGCTCGCTCATCATCAACTACGTCGCCCGCACGCTCGTGGCGGTGCTCGACTGGAAGCTCGACATCCAGGCGGCGATCGACGCGCCGAACTACGGCAGCCGCAATGGCCCGACCGAGATCGAGCGCGGCACGGCCTACGAGGCGCTCGTGCCCGCGCTCCAGGCGCGAGGGCATGAGGTGCGGCTAATGGAAATGGAAAGCGGCCTGCACGGCATCGAGCGCGTCGCCGGCGGCTGGCGCGGCGGCGCCGATCCGCGCCGCGAAGGCATTGCGAAAGGTCGCTAGGGCGCGCAAGAATAGGGCGGGAGGAGGGCGCCGGCCATGAAGCCCAGGAGGGCAGCGCTCGGCAAGACGACGCGCCCGCGCCTAGCGGGCGTGCTCGCACGCGAGCGCCTTTTCGCGATGCTGGACGAGCGCCGTGCGGCGAGCCCGGTGGTGTGGATCGCCGGGCCGCCGGGCAGCGGCAAGACGACGCTCGCGGCGAGCTATCTCGACCGCGCGCGCATCGCCTCGCTCTGGTACCAGCTCGACGAAGGCGACGCCGATCCGGCGACGTTCTTCTATTACCTGCGTCTTGCCGCCGAGGAGCTCGCGCACGGCGCAGAGCCCTTGCCCGTGCTCGCCCCCGAATACCACGCGGCGCTGCCGGTCTTCACGCGGCGCTATTTCCAGGCGCTCTACGCGTTGCTCGAGCCCCCGTTCGCCGTGGTGTTCGATGGCTACCACGAGATCCCGGCCTCTTCGGAACTGCACGAAGTGCTGCGCATGGCGCTCGGCGAGCTGCCGCAGGGCGGCTCGGCGCTCATTGTGAGCCGCGGCGATCCGCCGGCGAGCCTCGCGCGGTTGCGCGCCAACCGAACGCTGAGCGCGCTCAGCTGGGATGACCTGCGCCTCACCCGGGAAGAGACCGCCGACATCGCGCTCGAGCGTCGCCCCGGGCTGGATGCGCAGACGCTCCAGAGCTTGTACAGCGCGACGCAGGGCTGGGCCGCGGGGCTGGTGCTGATGCTCGAGCAGGCGAAGCTCGGCACGCTCGGCGAAGCACCGGATCTCGCTACCAATCAGCTGGTGTTCGATTACCTCGCAGGCGAGATTTTCCAGAAGAGCGATGCGGCGACGCAGGAGTTCCTGCTGCGCACGTCCTGCCTGCCGCAGATGAGCGCCGGCATGGCGCAAAGCCTCACTGGGGAGGAGCGCGCCGCCGCCATCCTCGACGGCCTGCATCGCAACAACTATTTCGTCGCGCTGCGCGAGGCGCGCCCCGAGCCGCTTTACCAGTATCACCCGATGTTCCGCGAATTCCTGCTCGCGCGCGCACAGGAGACGCTGCCGAAGGACTTGCGCCGTCGCCTGCAGCGCAGCGCCGCAGCGCTCGCGGCGCAGGCCGGACGCACCGACGACGCGCTGGCGCTTTATCGCGAAAGCCACGATTGGGACGAGATGGCGCGCCTCATCCAGTCGGAGGGCCCGGCGATGCTCGAGCAGGGGCGCGGCGAGACGCTGCGGCATTGGATCGAGGACCTGCCGCCCGAGCTCCTCGAGCGCTACCCGTGGGCGATCTACTGGGCGGCGGCGAGCCAGGCGCAGCTCGCGCCGCGGCAGGCGCGCCTTGCGTACGAGCGCGCCTACGAGCTCTTCCGTGGGCGCGGCGTTGGCGATGGCGCGATCCTGGCGGCGGCAGGCGCCATGGACGCGATCCTCTACGAGCTCGACGATCTCTCGCTCCTCGATCGCTGGATTGCGGTGCTGGACGAGGCGGCCGCGGCGGGCGCGCGCGTCGGCCCGCCGGAAGTCGAAGCGCGCGTGGCGGCGAGCATGGTGTTCGCGCTGACACTGAGGAAGCCCCAGCGCCGCGACATCGAGCAGTGGGTCGAGCGCGCGCTCGGCTGCGCGCGCCATGCGGCCGAGCCTAACCAGCAGATGTCGGTGGGACTGCTCTGCGCGCTGACGCTGATGTGGACCGGGTTGCATCCGCGCGCCGAGCAGCTGATCGAGCAGGCGCGCCGCGCCGCCGCCGCGGGCGGCGTATCGCCGTTTTCCCGCATCACGCTCGCGAACGTCGCAGCGATGCACAGCATGCTGACCGCAAAATACGAGCCGGGGTTGCAGGCCATGCGCGACGGGCTGGAGATCGCCCGTGCCACGGGCGTGCATACCTGGACCTTTCAGCTCCTGGTGCACGGCTACGGCACGGCGCTTGGCGCGGGCGACCTCGAGACCGCAGGCGCCATTGCGCAGGAGCTGGCACCGCTCGCGCCGCAGGCCGGCCGGCTCTCCCAGGTGTTCCATCACCACTTCCAGGGCTGGGAAGCCATGCTGCGCAAGGACCTGATGCGCGCGCTGCAGATGGAAAAGACCGCGGTGCGGCTCGCGGTCGAGGTCGGCTGCCCTTACTTCGAGGCGCTCTGCCGCCTGGCGCTCGCGCAGGTGCTGCTCGAGTGCGGCGACCAGCGCAAATGCATCGCTCAGCTGCAGCGCGTGCGTGCCATCGTGCGCGACATCCCCAACCACCATCTCGAGTTCACCTGCCTGCTCGCCTTTGCCGACATGGCGCTCGCGCATGGCCGCGCGCGCCCGGGACTGAAGGCGCTGCGCCTGGGTCTCGAGATCGGCCGCCAGTACGGCTACCAGCATTTCCTCTGGTGGTGGCCGGTCGCCCTGTCGCGCGTATGCGCGCGGGCGCTCGAGGAGGGGATGGAAACCGATTACGTGCGCACCCTGATCAAGGAGCGCCGGCTCATCGCGGAAGGACCGGTGGAAGCCTGGCCGTGGATGTTCCGCATCTACACCTTGGGCCCCTTCCGTATCGAGCGGCACGGCGAGGTCCTCGGTGGCAGCGGCAAGGCGCAGCGCCGCCCGCTCGAGCTGCTGAAGCTCCTCATCGCGTACGGCGGCGAGAAAGTGAGCGAATCGCGCATCGTCGACGCGCTCTGGCCGCGCATCGATGGCGATTCGGCGCATCGCTCGTTCACGAGCACGCTTCACCGCCTGCGCAAGCTCCTCGGCGAGGATCGCGCGATCGTCCTGCACGAGGGCAAGCTGACCCTCGACCGGCGCTACGTCTGGGTCGATGCCTGGGCCTTCGACGCCCTGGCGGCACGCCTCGAGACGGGCGACGGCGCGCAATTCGAGCGGCTTGCCGAGCGGCTGCTTGCGCTCTACCGGGGTCCGTTCCTCGCCGACGACGCCGATTGCGCCTGGTACCTGCCGGCGCGCAACCGCATGCGGGCGCGCCTGGCACGCGCGGTCGGCCGGGCGCTGCGCCATTGGCATGAAAGCGGCCAGCGCGAGCGGGCGCTTGGCTGCTACCAGAGCTGCCTCGAGCTCGATCCCGGCGCCTTCGAGGAGCCGCGCTTTAAGGCATTGGTAACCGATCGGTAAGCGATCGGCAGAGCCTCCTTTCGCATCATCGCCGTCACCGGGGCCACCGGCTCCGGCTAACCGAAAGGAGGCAGTCATGAAACGCTCGACGATTCCCGCTGCGCTTGCCGGCAGCTTAGCCGCGCTATCGCTTTCCGGCTGCTACATCGTCCCGATAGGCAGCGAAGACCTCGCCAAGATCCAGCATTTGATGCAGCAGCAGGCGAACCCGGCGCCCAACGGCAACGCCGCGCTCGCCGCCAACCCGCCGAAGGGCGCCACGCAAGCCGCGACGCCGGCATCGCCGCAGGTCACCGTGCCCACCGCGGTCCAGGCCCGGCTGTACCCGGTGAACGAGATCGCCACCGAGAACGGCATGCTCACCGGCACGGTGACCAACATGATGAACGGCAAGGGACGGCTGCAGATCAGCTATCGCGGCGAGCTCCTGACCGGCGAAGCGACGCGTGTCGCCAACGACGAGCGCAAGGGCGTTGCGAGCGCCTGGGGCCCGAACGGCTCGTTCATGACCTGCGAATACCAGATGAGCTCGCCCATCCGCGGTGCCGGCACGTGCAACTTCTCCGACGGCGCGCGCTACCAGGTCCACGTGGGGAACTGAGCCATGCTGACCTCG
>DASREB010000258.1:0-3573 GCA_035652275.1 Burkholderiales bacterium | reverse complement strand
ACGGCGAGCGCCTTCGCCTTGCCGCCCTTCACGAAGTTCACCGCCGAGCCGAGATTGAGCAGCGCGAAGTTCACTTCGCCGGTCGACACCGCAGTCGATGCCGGCGCACCGCCCTTGTACGGCACGTGCAGGAACTGGACTTTCGCCTGCTGCGCCATCATCTCGGTGAGCACATGGCTGGTCGACCCGGTGCCCGCGGTCGAGAAGGTGAGCACGCCGGGCTTCGCTTTCGCCGCTGCGAGCAGCTCGGCCACCGAGTGGTACGGGCTCGCCGGCGGTACGACCAGCAGCATCGGGCTCTCGACCATGATCGAGACCGGCGCCAGGTCTTTCAGCGGGTCGTAGGGCAGCTTCGGGTAGATCGAGGGATGCATGACGATCTCGGCGTTCGTCGCCATGAGAAGGGTGTAGCCGTCGGGCTGCGCTTGCGCGCCCGCCTGCATGCCGATGATGCCGCCCGCGCCGGTACGGTTCTCGATGACCACCGGCTGGCCGAGCGATTCCTGCAGCTTCGGCGCGATGAGGCGCGCCGGGATGTCGGTCGCGCCGCCGGGCGCGAACGGCACGATGATGCGTATCGGCTTGGCAGGCCAGTCCTGCGCCACGCCTGCGCAGGCGATGCATTGCAACACCAGGAAGAGCAGCCAGCGTTTCATCAATTCCCCCTCGGTCGATCGCTGTCAAAAGCATAATAAGCCCATGGCCGCTCAGCGTTTGAGGACCGGCGCGGAGTTCCTGTCGGACCTGCGAAACAGGCCGCGCACCGTCTACGTCGACGGCGACCGCGTGACGAACGTCGCCGAGCACCGGGCGTTCCGCGGCGGCGCGCGCTCGCTTGCGCGGCTCTTCGACTTCGCCGCGGCCCCCGAGAACCGGGACGCCATGACGTTCGTACCGCCCGAGGGCGGCCCTCCGGTATGGCGCTGCTGGCAGATCCCGCGCGCGCACGAGGAGCTGCGCGCGAAGCGCATCGCGGCGGAGAAATGGGCCGAGCTCTCCTTCGGCCTGATGGGGCGAACGCCCGACCATGTCGCCAACTTCTTTGCCGGCTACGCGGCGAAGCCGGCGTTCTTCGGCAAGTACGGCGACAACCTCGTCAACTTTTATCGCCAGGCGCGCGATGCGCATGCGTATCTCAGCTACGCCATCGTGCCGCCGCAGATTGACCGCTCGAAGCCCGCGCACAAGCAGTCCGACCCGACGCTTTATGCCGGCGTGGTGAAGGAGAACGACGCCGGCGTCTTTCTTTCCGGCGGCCAGCAGCTCGCTACCGCGGGTGTGTACTCGGACTATGTGCAAGTGAGCTGCATCCACCCGCTGCAGCCGGGCGATGAGAACTACGCGATCAACGTCGCCATTCCGACCGACGACCCGGGGCTGCGGATGTATGCGCGCCGGCCGTTCGCGCTCGGTGCCACCAACAGCTTCGACTATCCCCTGAGCTCGCGCTTCGACGAGGCCGATTGCTTCGTGGTGCTGGAAAACTGCTTCGTGCCCTGGGAGCGGGTCTTCGTCTACCGCGACCTCGAGCGCGCCCGCGACCAGTGGTGGAAAACGCCTTCGCACGTCTACGGCAACCACCAGGCACAGGCGCGCTACGCCACCAAGCTGCGTTTCCTCATGGGCCTTGCCAAGCGCATGAACGAGGCGACGGGCAACGACGCTGCGCCGCCGGTGATCGTGCAGATGGGCGAGCTCGCCGCTTACGCCTCGATCGTCGAGTACATGCTGTGCTCGCACGAGACCGTCGGGCCGGTGGACGAAGACGGCGTGGTCTGGCCAAGCCGCAGTGCGCTCTACGCGGTGATGGCGCTGCAAGCGACCATCAATGCGCACATGATCGACATCGTGCGCGAGCTCACCGGCGCCGCCATGATCACGCTGCCATCGTCGCGTCAGGATCTCGACAAGCCCGAGCCGGCGAGGGACGTTGAGCGCTACTTCCGCTCCGCGTCGATCGGCGCGCGCGAGCGCATTGCGCTGATGCGCCTCGCCTGGGATTTCATCGGCACCGAGTTCGGCAGCCGCCACCAGCAGTACGAGAAATTCTATGGCGGGGCGTCCTTCATCGTGAAGATGAATGCTTACCGCTTCTACGATTTCAAGCGCGCGACCGGGATGGTGGACCGGGCGCTCAATTTGCCGGATGAGTAAGTGAACGGCTACGAGGACCTGCGGGGGTTCATCGAGCAGGTCGACGCACTCGGTGCATTGCGGCGGGTCGAAGGCGCGGATCCGCAACATGAGGTCGGCGGCATCACCGAGGTGGCGGCCGGCTCGCCGGAATGCCCGGCGCTGCTGTTCGATCGCCTGCCGGGATTCCCGCCCGGCTTTCGTATCTTCACCAATGCCACAGTGAGCCCACAGCGCGCGGCGCTTGCGCTGGGCATCGATCCCCACCTCGCGCCCATCGATGCACTGCGCGAATGGCGCACGCGGCGCGCCGACCTGAAGATGCACAAGCCGCGGCTGGTGAAAGACGCGGTGCTATTTCAGCATTCCGAAAAAGCGAACGTCGACATCAGTCGATTCCCGGCCCCGGTATGGCACAAGGACGACGGCGGCGCCTATATCGGCTCGGGGAGCATCGTGGTGATGCGCGACCCGCAGTCGGGCTGGGTGAACGCGTCGATCTATCGCGTCCAGGTGCATGGCAAGAATCGCGTCACCGTGCAGTTCGACCACCAGGGCCGCCACGGCGCCATCATCGCGCGGCGCTACTGGGAGAGCGGCAGCGCCTGTCCTGTCGCCGTGGTGAACGGCCCGGATCCGTCGCTGTTCATCGCCGGCTTCGAATATCTGCCGGAAGGAGCGTCGGAGTACGACTTCGCCGGCGCCATCCGCGGGCGGCCGCTCGAGGTGGTCGAGGCGCCGCTTACCGGACTGCCGGTACCGGCGCGCGCCGAGATGGTCTTCGAGGGCTATCTGCCCCAAGGCGAGACCTTGCCCGAGGGGCCGTTCGGCGAATTCACCGGCTATTACGCGGCCGACAAGCGCCCCGCGCCGGTGATGAACGTGGCGGCAGTGCATTGGCGCGACGATCCGATCCTGCTCGGCTCGCCACCGATGAAGCCGCCGCGCTTTCACTTCGGCCTGCCGTTCCGCGCGGCGAGCATCTGGTCGCAGCTCGAGGCGGCGGGCGTGACTGACGTGGTCGGCGCCTGGCAGCACGTCGCGCAGCTGATGACCGTGATTGCCATCCGCCAGCGCTACGCCGGACACGCGAAGCGCGCCGGACTGATCGCCGCGGCACAAAGCTATATGGGCCGCATGGTCGTCACGGTCGATGACGATGTGGATCCGTCGAACCTTGCCGACGTCATGTGGGCCATCGCGACGCGCTGCGAGCCGGCGGAGCAGGTCGACATCGTGAAAAGCGCGTGGAGCTCCGCGCTTGATCCCCGCATCACGCCGCAGGCGCGCGAGCGCGGCGACACCTCGCACTCCAAACTGATCATTGACGCGTGCAAGCCGTTTGGCTGGCGCGAGCGTTATCCCCGCACGTCGGCGCTCAGCGCGGCGGATGCCCGCGCCATTCGTGAGAAGTGGTTTCGCTGAAAAGTCTCGCGCGGC
>DASREB010000257.1:0-2321 GCA_035652275.1 Burkholderiales bacterium | reverse complement strand
GTTTGCACGATATCCCCAGAAGGTGTGGATAAAAATGTGGAGAAGCCGTGCACTGGCCGTCACATACCCGTCATATCGAGGGTCGGCATCGGATTGCGCAAAATTTAGGCAACACTTTCGCGTGCGCGCGCAGGCACTTGCGCAAAAGAATGCGGCTTCGCGCCGTGTCGCCCGCCCGCTACGCTGTCGCTCGCACCCGACGCGCGCTTGTTGGTAAGTCGCCGACCGTCGGCTCGCGCTCCCAGTAGCGATTCGCCGTAGTAGTGTCGGGCGCGGGAGGGAGTCCTTGAACAATCCTGAGGAGCGCGTCGGCGCGCAGGCGCGCCTTATTGACGGCGAATCGCTCGCGATCGACGACGTCGTTGCCATCAGCCGCCATGGCCTCCGGGCCGGCATCCCGGAAGAAGCGCTCGCGCGCCTCGGCGCCAATCGCGCCGGCCTCGCCTCGCTCGTCACGCGCGGCGTGCCGATCTACGGTGTGAACACCGGGTTCGGCGAAATGGTGGAGAACTGGGTCGAGCTCCACGACGCCCGCGCCCTCCAGGAGAATTTGCTGCGCAGCCACTGCGCCGGCGTCGGCGAGACATTCGCGCGCGACGAGGCGCGTGCCATGCTGGTCGCGCGAATCAATTCGCTCGCGCGGGGCTACTCGGCGATCCGCCCCGAGGTGCTGACGCGGCTCATCGACTTCCTGAACCTCGGCATTACGCCGGCGATTCCGCAAATCGGCTCGCTCGGCGCGAGCGGCGATCTCGCGCCGCTCGCCGCCATGGCGATCACGCTGATCGGCGAAGGCTACGTGCTCGGCGATGACGGCGAACGCATCCCGGCGAGCAGAGCCGGGCTTGCGCCGCTCGTCCTCGAATACAAGGAAGCCCTGTCGCTCATCAACGGCACTTCGGCGATGACCGGCCTCGCCTGCCTGGTGCTCGCCGATTTGCGCGCCGCTATCGCCCAGGCTGAGATCATCGCTGCGCTCGCGCTTGAGGCGCTGCAGGCCTCGACCGGCGCGTTTGCCGCCGCCGGGCACGAGCGCGGCAAGCCGCACCCCGGGCAGGTGGCGAGCGCCGCCAACATGCGTGCGCTCACCGCGGAGTCCGGCCTCGCGCCGTCGCACGAGAGCCTCGCCGCCGCGATGCGCACGCGGGCCGCCGGAGGCGCCCGCGGCACCGGCGTCTTCATGCAGAAGGCGTACAGCCTGCGCTGCATTCCGCAAGTGCTTGGCGCGGTGCGCGACACCGCGACCGTCTGCACGAGCGTGGTCGAGCGCGAGCTCAACTCGTCCAACGACAACCCGCTCTACTTTGGCGGCGAGGAGCTGTTCCACGGCGGCAACTTCCACGGCCAGCACGTGGCCTTCGCCATGGATTACCTCGCGATCGCCGCAACGCAGCTCGGCGTCATGTCCGAGCGGCGCCTGAACCGGCTGCTCTCGCCGCATTTGAACGGCGCGCTGCCGGCCTTCCTCACGCGCGATCCGGGCCCGCGCTGCGGCTTCGCCGGCGCGCAGTATCCGGCGACCGCGCTCGTCGCCGAGAATCGCACGCTCTGCAGCGCGGCCAGCATCCAGAGCGTGCCGGCGAACGGTGACAACCAGGACGTGGTCAGCATGGGCCTCATCGGCGCGCGCACCGCGAAGCGCATCGTGAAGAACACGAGCTACATCCTCGCGCTCGAGCTGCTCGCCGCGTGCCAGGCGATCGACCTCGGCGGCCGCGGCACCGAGCTCTCAGCCGCCGGACGCGCCGTGCATGACTTCATGCGCTCGCTCGTTCCGGCCCTCAGCGATGACCGGTACATGACCGACGACATCGAGCTCACGGCGCAATTGCTGCGCAAGGGGGCGCTCATCCCGGTGGTGGAAAAGCTCGGCATCAAGCTGCACTAATCGCGTTTGACGCAGTGCCGGCCAGCTGTTCCGCTTCGGTAGCCAGATAGGAAAACGTGCTTACGCGCGATGTAAATCGCGCGTGGGTTATCGGTGGCCTGGCGCAGCCGGCTTAAGCGAGCGGAATACCGGACCCCAGGTCGGGTGGCCCTTCTCTGCCGGGGTGAGGTCGAACTTCGGGTCGATGGCGAGCGCCTCGCGGAATTCGCGCCGGCACTCCTGCTGGCGCCGCTCGGCGCACAGGATAAAGGCGAGATATTTGTGGGCCCGCACGCGCTCCGCGTCCGCGGTATCGAGCGAAAGCGCGGTCTTGAGGTAGCTCTCGGCGCCGTCGTAGTCGCCGTCTTCGTACATCCACACGCCCATGGTGAGCGCGCGTTGCGCCGGACTGAGCGTGAGCGGCGTCGCCGCGCCAGCCTGCGGCGCCGGCGAG
>DASREB010000256.1:0-3346 GCA_035652275.1 Burkholderiales bacterium | reverse complement strand
GTCGCCGGCGCGCCGCGCTACCAGCGTCTGGCGGCGCTCCGCCGGGACGAGCGCGAGGATCGGATCCTCGGCATTCGCCGCATCGTCGGGAAAGTACATGCGTGTCTGCAATTGCTTCAGCAGTCCGCGCATGAAAACCGTAACGTTCAAATGCGGCGCTTGCTGCTTGCCGCCCGGCCCGGGAACGCGTCCGGGCTTAATGGTGATGAAGCGGAATGCCCCCTCATCGTCGGTAAGCGAGCGTCCATAGCCGCGAAACGCAGCCTCGAGTGGCTTGTCCTGCTTGTCTTCCGGGCTCGAGTAGCGGCCGTGGCCATTCGCCTGCCAAATCTCCACCGCAGCATCGTTCACCGGCTTGCCGTCGGCGTCGATCACGCGGCCGCGAACCGATACGCGCTCGCCGGAAACGCCTTTCGGCGCCAGGTCCTCGATCTGCATCCACTCGAGGCCGATGCGCAGGTACGGCCCGATGGTTTGCGAGGTGCTCGCGCGCAGGCTCATCGGCGGTTCTCCATCGGCGTTTCCTCGCGTCCGCGCAGGACGATGTCGAAGCGGTAGCCGAGGGCGTACTCGGGAATCGTCGTTTCCCAGTCGAACAGCGAGATCAGGCGATTGCGCGCCTTCTCGTCCGCAACGCACATGAACATCGGGTCGTACTCGAGCAGCGGATCGCCGGGGAAGTACATCTGCGTGACCAGGCGCTGCATCAGGCCCTGTCCGAAGAGCGAGAAGTGAATATGCGCCGGGCGCCAGGCGTTGTGGTGGTTGCGCCAAGGGTACTCGCCCGGACGGATCGTCATGAAGCGGTAGTGGCCGTTCTTGTCCGTGAGGAAGCGGCCGGCGCCGGCAAAGTTGGGATCGATCGGCGCGTCGTGCTGGTCGACACGATGGTTATAGCGTCCCGCCGCATTCGCCTGCCAGATTTCGACCAGGATATTGGGCATCGGCTTGCCGTTCTCGTCCAGCACCCGGCCGCTCACCACGATGCGCTCGCCAAGCGGTTCGCCCGGGTGCTGCTGGGTGAGGTCGGCGTCACCCGGCTTTACTTCGTCGTAGCCGAACACCGGTGCGGTGACCTCCGACAGCGTGTGCGGCAGCACCACGAGCGGCTGGCTCGGCGCGCGCTTCACCGTGGAGGCGTATTTCGGGAAGAGATATTCCGGCTGCGTGTTCCAGTACGGCCGCCGGTAGGGCACGGGGTTCATGACGACTCCGCGTCGGGTTGCTTGGCTGGCTGCGCCCGCTCGAAGGCTTCGAGCTTCATGCAGTTTTCGAAAATGCGCATCGTTGTCGGATAGGGCGAGAGATCGCTGTGGTAGCGCTTCGCGTTGAAGATCTGCGGCACGAGGCAGCAATCGGCCATGGTCGGCGAGTCGCCATGGCAGAAGCTGCTGGTGGCGCCGCGGCCGAGATCGGCTTCGAACTTCGCCAGCCCATCGGCGATCCAGTGGCGATACCACTGGTCGATCTGCTGCTGCGACTGGCCCAACGCACGCTTCAGATGCTGTAGCACCCGCAGATTGTTGAGCGGATGGATTTCGCACGCGATCACGTAGGAAAGCGACCGCACCCGCACGCGCGCGAGCGCGTCTTTCGGAATGAGCGGTGGTGTCGGCTGCTTCTCGTCCAGCCACTCGATGATCGCCAGTGACTGGGTAAGGCGCGTGCCGTCGTCGAGCTCGAGTGTTGGCAGCAGCGCCTGGGGATTCACCTCGGTGTATTTCGCCTCGCGGTGCTGACCCTTCGCGAGATGCACGAATATTGGTTCGTAGGCGATGCCTTTGAGGTTGAGCGCAATGCGCACGCGAAACGCCGCCGAGCTGCGAAAGTACGTGTAGAGCTTCACAACGCCGGCGCGATCTTCACCTTGAGTTCGCTTACGCCGTCGATGCCCGCGATCAGCTCGTCGCCCGGCTTTACCGGGCCGACCCCGGCCGGCGTGCCGGTGAAGATGACGTCACCGGGCTCGAGCGTGTAGTGCTCGGAAAGAAAGGCGATCTGCTCCGGTACCGACCAGATCATGTCCGAGAGGTCGGCCTTCTGGCGCTGCTTGCCGTTCACCTGCAGCCAGATCGAGCCCTTGGACGGGTGGCCGATCTTTGCCGCCGGCACCAGCTCGCTGCACGGGGCTGACTCATCGAAGTTCTTGCCGAAGTCCCACGGACGCCCGTGGTCCTTGCCCCATTGCTGCAGGTCGCGGCGCGTCATGTCGAGGCCGACGGCGTAGCCGAAGATGTGGTCGTTCGCGCGCTTGACGTCGATGCGGCGCCCGCTCTTATGCAGCGCGACCACCAGCTCGGTCTCGTAGTGGTAATTGGAGGTCTTCGCAGGGTAATGCACCGTGCCGCCGCGCACCACAAGGGAGAACTCGCTTTTCAGGAAAAAAAACGGCGTCTCGCCGCCATCACCGCCCATCTCCTTCTGATGCTCGGCGTAGTTGCGGCCGACACAGAAGATGCGCCGCACGGGAAACTGGTCGTTCGAGCCCGCGATCGGCAGCGCGGGCGGGGTCCACAGGGAAATAGCGTAGGCCATCGGATTCCTCGGAAACCCGCAATTCTATTCCGTGTACGATGCCGCCGAACCGCTTGCCAGCCCGACCCGCAAAGCGTCCGCGAGCAGAGCTCTCGCACGGCATGCTCCCCGAGCTCCTTGGCTACCGGCTGCGCCTCGCGCAGCAGGCGGTTTTCCGCGACTTCGCTGCGAGCGTCGGCGAGGTCTCGCCAGGGCGGGCCGGCATCGTGCTCCTGATCGAAGCGAATCCGGGGGTGACGCAGGGCCGGCTCGCCGAGGCGGTGCGTCTCGATCGCTCGACCATGGTCGGCGTGATCGATGCGCTGGAAGAGCGCGCTCTGGTCGAACGGCGCCGCGGGCGCGACCGGCGTACCAACGGCTTGTGGCTGACGCGGCCGGGCCGCCTGCTGGCCGTACGGCTGCGTCAGCGCATCGAGCGGCACGAGCGCCGCGTCGCCGCCCGGCTGAGCGAGGCCGAGCGCGCGCAACTTCTCGCCCTGCTCGCCAAGCTGGCGCAATAAAAAAGGGCGCACGCAGCGCCCTTTTTTAGTTGCAGCAGGCACTACATGCGATAAGCCGCCTCGCCATGTGCCGTGGTATCGAGGCCTTCGCGCTCGTCTTCTTCGCTGACGCGCAGGCCGATCGTCAGGTCGACCAGCTTGTAGGCAATGGCCGCCACGATGCCCGACCACAGCAGCGTCACGATGATCGCCTTGGCCTGGATCCAGAGCTGACCGGAGATCGAGTAGTCGGCCGCGCTCACCAACGTGCCGGTGAACCAATCGACCGGGAAGCTCGGACCGCCGAGGCTCGGCGCGTTGAAAACGCCGGT